>JBATND010000388.1:0-4483 GCA_049290175.1 Flavobacteriales bacterium
GCAGCGGGCCTTCTTCGTTCAGTCCTGCGAGGCTTAGCGCTCACTCACGCGGATCGCAGCGCCTTGCGTGGGCTTGCGATCAAGAAAGAGAGGCTTCGTGGCGAAGGGCGCATCGGCGCCGTAACCCTTCGCAACAAGACGCTCTTCAGCGACACCCTGTGCGATGAGGTATTTGTGAAGCACCGTCGCTTGTTGCTGGGCTACAGCAGGATCATTGCTCGATGTGCCGATCTCCAGCTTCAAGGTGGGGTAGGCCTTCATGATCTCAGCGAGATTGGAGATCTGGGTGCGTGATGCGGGCTGTGCGTCCGATTGTTCAGTGAAGGCCACTTCGTTCATCCCGATCCAAGTGGTCTTGTCTGCAGGGATTGCCCGTTGGATGAACTTCATCAGATCATGCTCGAGGCCATCCTCTGCACCGCCGATGAGCACGTTGGAGCCAACGAGCGTGTGCGTGAAGGGCGTGGGGCGCGTTGACATGGCGCTGGCGTCTGTGCTGCCCAGTGCGGTCGCGTTGTATGCGATTCCTTGCGGATGTGACGTTGCGTGAGCAGCTGCATGGTCGGAATCAGCATATGCTGCGGCGGTGTGTCCGTTCTCGTTGATGTGCGGTGCGATGATCAGCGCCACGATGCTCGTCAGCTTGATCAGGATGTTCATGCTCGGTCCGCTCGTGTCCTTGAAGGGATCGCCCACGGTGTCACCTGTAACAGCTGCTTGGTGGGGAGGCGAGGGCTTGTCGGCCTTGTGCTTGTAGTACATCGTGCCGTCGATGTCCACGCCTTTCTCGAAGCTCTTCTTCGCATTGTCCCATGCGCCACCGGCGTTGTTCTGGAACATGCCCATCAGCACGCCGCTCACGGTGATTCCGGCGAGCAGGCCGCCCAGCGCTTCAGCACCAAGGCCAGGCATGAAGCCAACGATGATCGGTGCCAGTAGTGCCAATGCGCCGGGTGCAATCATCTCGCGGATGGACGCCTTCGTGCTGATGGCCACGCACTTCTCGTATTCGGGCTTGGCCTTGCCTTCCATGATGCCGGGGATGTCCCGGAACTGGCGGCGCACTTCCTTCACCATGTCCATGGCGGCTTTGCCCACGGCGCTGATGGCGAGGCTGCTGAAGAAGAAGGGGATCATGCCGCCCACGAAGAGCATGGCAAGCACGTTAGCCTTGTAGATGTCAATGCCGCTGATGCCCGACATGCCCACGTACGCTGCGAAGAGCGCGAGCGCTGTGAGCGCTGCGGAAGCGATCGCGAAGCCTTTCCCCGTAGCGGCAGTGGTGTTGCCCACGGCATCGAGGTTGTCGGTGCGCTCACGCACTTCTTTCGGAAGGCCGCTCATCTCGGCGATGCCACCGGCGTTGTCGGCGATGGGGCCGAATGCATCGATGGCGAGCTGCATGGCCGTGGTGGCCATCATGCCGGCAGCGGCAATAGCAACACCGTACATGCCAGCGAGTGCGAAGGAGCCCCAGATGCCGGCAGCGAGGATCAGGATGGGAAGCACGGTGCTCTCCATGCCCATGGCCAAACCGCCGATCACGTTGGTGCCGTGGCCCGTGCCGCTCTTGCGCACGATGCTCAGCACCGGACGGCGTCCCATGCTGGTGTAATACTCGGTTACCATGCTCATGAGCGTGCCCACAACGAGGCCGAGCATGATGGCCCAGAACACATTCATGCTGGTGATGATGGTCGAGTTGCCGCCCCGAACGAATTCCATCGTCTCGGGCAGCATCCACTGGATCAGAGGATAGCTGCTGATCGCCACCAGGATCATGGCGCCCCAGTTGCCTTTGTTCAGCGCGGCCATCACGCTATCGCTGTCCTTGTTGATGCGCACGAAGAAGGTGCCCACGATGCTGAAGAGAACACCGAGGCCTGCGATCACCATCGGAAGCAGGATCGGAGCCATTCCACCGAAGTTGTCGGCGCTCACCACCTCGCGGCCGAGCACCATGGTAGCGAGCATCGTAGCCACGTAGCTGCCGAAGAGATCGGCGCCCATGCCTGCCACGTCACCCACGTTATCGCCCACGTTATCGGCGATGGTGGCGGGGTTGCGCGCATCATCCTCGGGGATGCCCGCTTCAACCTTACCCACGAGATCGGCGCCAACGTCGGCCGCCTTGGTATAGATGCCGCCGCCTACGCGTGCGAAGAGCGCGATGCTCTCAGCGCCCAGCGAGAAGCCCGCGAGCACTTCGAGGCATTGCATCATGGCGTCGTTCCATTCGGCGGTGCCTGCGGCGATGTCGCCCACGTACATGCGGAGGAAGAGAATGAAGAGCGTGCTGAGACCCACCACGGCGAGACCTGCTACACCGAGTCCCATAACGGTGCCGCCGTTGAAGCTCACCTGAAGGCCTTTGGCCAGGCTGGTGCGCGCGGCTTGCGTGGTGCGCACGTTCGCCTTGGTGGCGATGCTCATGCCGATCCAGCCTGCGAAAGCGCTGAAGAAGGCGCCGATGAGGAAGGCGATGGCGATCACCCAATCGGTGTGCTGCGCCACGGCTTCGAGCTCAGCGCTCCAAGCGAGCAGGCCCGCAGCGATTGCCGCGAACACGCCCAGCACTTTCCATTCAGCTTTCAGGAAGGCGCTGGCACCGCGAGCGATGTAGCCCGCGAGCTCTTTCATGTTGGCGTCACCAGCATCCTGCTTGTTCACCCACATGGCCTTGGCCACCATTACTACCAGGCCCACCAATCCCATCACGGGGATGGTGTACATCAGTTCAATTCCCATGGTCTCTTTGGTTGTCGTTATGTCGTTGTGGTTCAGCGCCTTCCGGTGGGTCCCGGAAAAGGCGGGCGCGAATGTAGGGAATGGCGTTTATCGGATGGGGATGGACTCAGTCCTCCTCCATCATCGCCGCGCGCTGCGTGAGCTCGTGGTAGCAGAGCACATCCTCAGCGAAGCAGTGGATCACCATGCTCTTGCGGCTGGCATCGGGACGCGCCATTTTCTTGCCGCCGTGCAGAAGGTTGGCGTGCCAGATGAGCACATCGCCCGGCTGTGCGTGGAACTCGGTGGCGGGGAAGCCGCCTTTGCGAATCTCTTCAGCGATGGCTTCCTCGTAACGCGCGTACGCATCGTCGCCGATCTCGAAGCGGTTGCCGCCGTGGTCGTACCTGTCGTTGAGCAGGTAGGGGAGGCGGTGGCTGCCGGGGTGGTACACAAGGCAACCGTTGTCGGTGGTAATGGGCTCCAGGGCGATCCACGCGGCAATCATGTAGCCGAGCGGATAGGTGGTCATGTGGATGCTGTCGCTGTGGGCGTGCTGCTCGCTGCCGGTGAGGAAGTTGATGCTCTGGAACACGCGCACCTTTTTGCCGAGCAGGAAGTCCATCAAATCCAGGATACGACGGTCATGCACCGCCTTGCGCAGCAGCTCGCTGTGGTGGAAAGCGAACATGATCTTCCTTCCGGTGAAGTTGAAGTCCACCACCTTGTCGTTGATCAAGCGATCCACTTCGGTGTTGATGGCAGCCACCTCGTCGGGTTCGAATAACCCGCGCAGCACCACGTAGCCGTCCTCTGGCCATCGCGTCAAAGCGGCTTGGGTCGAAGCGTCGAACTGCTTCAGCCCTGCCGAGGCCAGCATCTTCGTCTGCGCGTCCGGCCCATCGAGCCAGGGCGATTCGGTGGTTCCCTTCGGCAACAAGGTGCTATTGATCGGCAGCAGCACGCTTCGCTTCACCCCGTACTTCTGGTACATGCGCTGCGTGTGCTTAAGCTTCTTCCGATTGAAGAAGTTGAAGAGCACATAGCTGGCCTTCAGCTTACGCAGCTTGCCGTAGTAGCGATCCAGGATCTTCCGCACGCGGGGCAAGGTAGAACCGCCCGTCCACGCACGGTTGACCACGCTCACTCCACCACCACCGGCAGGTCCTTTGGGTGCTTCACTTCGTAACTGAAGCCGAGCTTCTTGGTGGCCTTCGGCTCGATGCGCTGGTTCCAGGTGAGCAGCCCTTTCTGCTCATCGACCGTAGCGCCACCCTTGTCCGTGAGCTTCACTTCGATCTCGCTCTGTGGGCTCAGCGGGTACTGGTCGCGCACTTCAAGATCAACGGCGGTGCTTTTGGTGTTGCGCACGGTGAGGTCCCAGCCCACGGTGATCGTGCGCTTGCCGCCAACGATGGCCTTCTCGTTGGTGGTCTTCCGCTTCACGCGTTCCACCACAACGCCTTTGTCGCGGCCAAGGCTGATGTCGAGCGTGTCCTTGGGTTGATCGAGCTGCAAGTAGCTCTGCCCCACGAAGGTGCCTTCGAAGAACACATTCGCTTCGCCGGGCAGCAGGTTGAGGTCTTCCCAGCCCGTGGTGCGGGCATAGAGGAAGGCGTCCTTGTCGAGCTTGGGCGTTGCGAAGTGCTTGTAGGTAGCAGCGATGCTCTGTGTTTGAACGCCCACCGTGTGCGGCTTGCCGTCGCTGGGAATGGTGAAGGGCGTGGCGATGCTGTACTCTGTGGTGGTGGTGCGC
>JBATND010000389.1:0-1669 GCA_049290175.1 Flavobacteriales bacterium
CGGGCCGCACACGAGCGTATCGTTCATGGCTTGCAAGAGCGGACCAGCGGGCGCGATGGTGACGGTGCGCGTGGCTACATCCTGCCCGTTACAGGTGTTGGGGCTTGTGGCGGTGAGCGTCACGGTGTAGGTGCCGGGCTGCGCGTAGGAATGCGTGGGCGAAGTGGCGGTTGAGGTTTGGCTATCGCCGAAGTTCCACAGGTAACTGGTGGCGCCGCTGCTCAGGTTGGTGAAGGTCACGCTCAAGGGTGCGCAAATGGTATCTGGTGCAGTGAAGGCCGCAATGGTGAGCGGCGCATCGAAATCGAACTTGAGCACGCCGTTGTTGCAGCCGCTGCTGTTGTTGGTGGCGCTCCATGCGCCGGGCGTGGTGGGGAAATCATCGTTGTTCTGGCAGCCGGCGCACACGCTCTGATAGACACGCCCCCTGCGATCGAAGCGGCTCGTTCCGCCGTCGACGTGCTCTGGGCTTTGCGGGCCACCGTAGTAGGTGCCGTAGGTCAGCGCCGTCATGTTGATGTCGAAGACCGCGAGGTAGAGGTCGTGGCCCGCAGTTGTGGGCTGATGGGCATCGGCCGTTACAGGCAGTCCGGTCGTGGTGAGGTTGCCGCCGAGTCCGCCGCTGCTGCTGCCCCAGCCGCTCGTGTAGATCTTGTCGCATACATCAACCAGGAAAGCGGTGGGGGAGATGTCGGGTGTTCCATCGCCAGCGCCCACGCGCGAGCTCAGCAGCACGTTGCTCAGGTCCGGATCGAACTTGGTGATGAATTGCCCGCCCGCCGGGATGTTGTAAGGCGCATTCTGGATCAGCTGGCCGGTGGGCGCATTCGTCTGGCCGAAGAGGAAGGCATTGCCGGCTTGGTCCAACTCGATGAAGTAGGCCTGATCGTAGGCATTGCTTCCCCAGTAGGTGAGCCGATCGAATGCGCTGCCGTTGGCACTGATCCGCGCTGCGAAGGCATCGGCATTGCCGCCGGCGTATTCGCTCTGCACAGCGCCCGAGCTGGTGCTCAGGTTCGTGCTGCGCGTTCCGCCGCACACGTAGAGGCGGCCCTGCGCATCCAACTCGCCGTTGTAGCAGGCATCGGACTCGCTTCCACCGAAATACGTGGCGTACTGCAATTGCGTGAGCTGCGGATTGAAGCGCGCGATGTAGCCGTCGTGCGTGCCGCCGCCGAACGCGGGTTGCGCGCAGCCAGCCGTCACAGGCATGTTCTGCGTTTGCGTGCAGCTCACGATCCACACGCGGCCTTGTGCATCAAGCAGCACTTCGCCACGCACCTCATCGGCGTAGTTGAATTTGAGGCCCGTTGCAGTGTTCAGCCCATCGTTCGCCGCGCCCCCGAGATAGGTGCAGCCTACAAGTGCGCTGCCATCGGCGCTCAACCGCGCCACCACCATGTCCGAGCCGTTGGGGTAGGAGATGCCCAGTCCCGCTGGCGTAACCGCGCTGCCACCGCCGAAACTGTTGTCGTAGCAGCCTGCGCTGGTGGGGAAGTTGTTCGAGCCGGTGGTTCCCAATAGCACGAGCTGGCCGTTGCCATCAACGAACAGGCTGTGCGGCATCTCATCGCCGTTGCCGCCGAGGTAGGTGCTCCACACGAGGAAGGTGCCCGTGGTGTCGTACTTGGTGATGGCGATGTCGGTGCCGGGATTCTGCTGGCCCACG
>JBATND010000390.1:0-7806 GCA_049290175.1 Flavobacteriales bacterium
GCGTACCACTTGCCCCTTCTCGTCCTTCACCTCGCCCTTCACGATCAGCACTTCATCGGGGCGCACGTCGGTGGGCAGCGGGAAGCGCATGATATCAAGCCCGCCCACTCCTTTGTAACGGCCGCTGGCGAAATAGGCGGTGCGGCCATCGGCGCTCACGATAAGGCCATGCTCATCCTGATCGGTGTTGATGGGATGGCCGATGTTGCGTGGCTTGGTCCATGAGCCGTCGTCGTTGAGCTTGCTGAAGAAAATGTCGTAGCCGCCTATGCTGCGATGCCCGCGTCCATCGGCCGTTGGTTTAGCGGCGAAGTAGAGCGTGCGGCTATCGGCGTGCATGAAGGGCGCTTTCTCATCGCCCTCGGTGTTGATGCCAGGCACGGGCTGGGCGGGCGACCATTTGCCGGTCTTCTCGCGCGTGGAGTAATAGATATCGACGCCTTTGCTGCCCTCGCGGTTGGTTGCGAAGTAGAGCGTGCGCCCATCGCCGCTGAGGCTGGGTTGGCTCTCCCAACTGCCGGGGCCATTCACGGCATCGCCGATCTCGTTCAGCCCGTCCCACTCGAACTCCTGCCCGCCGTAATCGAGGTTGAACTTGCTGTTGAAGTGCGAGCGATGGATGTCGCAGTTGCTGTAGCCACGGCTGTCCCTCGGGCCGCAAACCGTGACGAACATCTCCTTGTTGTTGAGGCTTATGGTGACACCGCCGTAGCTGTCTCCGGTGTTGAAGGGCTCTGGCAGCACTCGCCCCGCGTTGAATTCCTCCTGCACCGATTTGCGCCGGGCCTCGATCAGCTCTTCCACATCGCGTCCAACGAAATCGCCTTTCGACTTCACCATGCGCTTCCGCGTGAAGAAGATCATCTCGTTGTCCGGCGAGAGCATGGGCAAGTACTCGTCGTTCGGCGTGCTCACGTTCGGCAACGACACCGGATTGAGGTTGCCCGTGTTGCGGTAGAAGTCGGCATAGAACTGCAGCTCAGGCATCATGGCCTCCACCTCTTTGTACTGCTTGTCGTAGTTCTTGCTCACGCGCACCGCATCGTCCGTGGGGAATTTTCGGAAGGCCTCCAGGTCGCGCGCGGCGCCGGCGTGATCGCCTTCGGCATAGCGCATCATGCCCAAGGTATAGGGCAGGTCGCTGTGATAGTTGGGGCACTTGGCCTGCACGGCTTCGAAATACTTGATGGCCGCATTGAAGCCCTTGCCTGCCTCTCGCGCGATGCGCGAAGCCGATAGCCCCAAGCGATAGTTGCACTCCACGCATTCGGCATCGATCTCCAAGGTGCTCCTGAGCTTGGCGTGGCGGTCCTTCGGGTCCTTCGCTTTGCTCGCCTCATCGAGCAGCTTCACGATCTTCTTGTCCGTGGGCATGGCGCACGGATCATCGTCCTGTGCTTGCGCCTGACTTGCACCAGCCGCGCACGCGAGAACCAACACCCAACTAGAGAACTTCAAGCAGCAATCCATCAATCTCATTTCACGGTCGTATCCGTTTCCTCCGCCTTCTTCACCAGATCATCGCCTTTCTTGCGGGCCGTATCCACCAAGGCATCGGCCTTCTTATCGGCCTCAGCAATGGCGCGCTGCTCCACTTTGTCAGCTTCTTTCTTGGCTGCATCAGCAGCGAGTTTCGCGGCGGCTTTGGCGAGCGGATTGGTCACCTTGGCCACTTCATCATCGGCGGCCTTGTACGCTTGGGCCTTCGCATTGGCGGCTTCGCGACGGGCATCGGCTTTCAGCTGATCGGCCTGCTTCTGCGCTTCGGCGATGAGCCGGTCGCGCTCGGCTTTGGCCTGTGCGATCAGCTCTTCTTTCTTCTTGCCGATCTCCTCATTGAGCGTCTCCTTCACTTGCGTCACCACCGCATCCTTCACGCTTGTTGTTCCGCCGGCGAACACGGGCTTCACCACCGGCTTGGTGATGGTGCCGGTGATCTTGATGGTGGCATCGAGCTCCTTCGGCACTTGGAAATCGGCGCCGATGGCCGAGTTGGCCTTGCCGAGCAATCCGCCAACGGCTTGCGCAGCGCCAGAACCGAACACATCCGTCGGGATCTTCGCCTTCATGTCATAGTCGATGTCCTGGTTCGCGAATCCGGTGCTGCCGCTCACCTCGCTATTCACGCGATCGATCTTCACCTTGAAGGGCTTCACGATCATGCGGCCGTCCTTGAACTCGTAGCTGAAGGTGACGTCTTGAATGCGCGTGTTCTCGATCTCTTTGATCTTGATCGCCTTGGCCAGATCGACCAGCGGCTGGAAGCCGTCAACCTGAACATTGCGTGTCACGAGTGTGCCATCGCCGGTGAGTGAGTTGAGGTCGGCCTCCATCCGCTCGTTGAGCTTCGTCTTCATTTCGAGCTTCGTGCTGAAGCTGCCCTTGCAGGTCTTGGCGATGGGCGCCACTTTCTGCACGAGGTCCACATAGTTCACGGTCTGTTGGATGTCCAGGTCCTTGATGTCGTACCGGAAATCGATGCTTGGTGCCTTCACATTCTTGGCTTCGTAGCCGCCGGACATGGTCACGCTGCCATTGAAGAGGTTGAAGAAGACATCCTTCAGATCAACGCGCTCATCATGCACATGCATGCCGCCGCGCACGTTGGTGAGCTTCATCTGGTCGTAGATCACCTCGCCCACCTTCAAGCCCATGCGGAAGTCGATGTTGCCAGGCACCTCGATCACGCTTAGCGAGGAAGTGTCGGCCGGTGAGTCGGTTGTTGACGGTGCAGGTTCACTCGGCCCCATCAGCTCGTTCAGGTCGAATTTATCGGCGCTCAGGTCGAAGCTGCCGCTGAGGGTGCTATCGCGCAGCCACCACTGGATGTAGTTATCCATGCGACCCTTCGCCTGCATGCGACTGCTGGCTACGCTTCCGTCGAAGGCGCTGAGCGAGAGGAAGCGCGGGCTGAACTCGAAGAGCAGGTTGTTGATGCCAACCGGATAGGCCAGGTCTTCTGAGCGATAAGTCATGCCAGCGAGTGACATGCGGCCATCGGCTTGGAACTTCTCATAACGCTGGGCCTCCACATCGCTCATGGCTCCTTTCATGCGCAAATCGGCAGTGAGTTTCCCTTGGAGCTCGTTCCCATCCATGGGCACCACTTGCTTAACGCTGGCCAGGTCGAGGTTGGCTTTCAGTTCGGCATCCACGTTGGGGTCGCTGATGGGCTTGGTCATGTGCAGTCGCGCTTCCACAGGATTGCCAGCCATCTTCATCGCGAAGCGCTTCAGATCCACCACGGTGCCATCCAGGTCCTTGCCACCGGGGCTGGTCACCTTCAGGTCAACGAAGATGTCATCGACCGATGCGGGCAGGTCGGGGTATTTGAAACGGCCATTGTCCACATCCACCACCAGTCCGAAGCCCGGCATGGTTTCCTCGGCATAGGTTCCCTTCACGTAGCCGCTGAAGCCCGCCTTGCCGCTCATCTGCACGCCGCTCAGGTCGCTGGCGAAGGCGGCGGGCACCAACGAGAGCAAGGTGCCGAAGTCCGTCTTCTTCGCGTTCCACGAGATGTCCATGTCGATGGGATCGCCCGGCATGGCCACAAAGCCATCGAAGCCGAGCACCAGGTCATTCACGGCCAACTCGTTCTCCTTGAAGGTGAACTTCATATTGGGCATGTCCATGTCGAGGTCGGCCTTGATGTCGAGCCGCACGTTGCGCAGGTATTTCACGCCATCGAAGACCACGTTCAGGGTATCGGCATGGGTGGTGGTTCGCAATACGAATAGGTCCTGCGTGAAGTCGCCTGTCCCTTTGTGGTCGAGGCCGAGGAGGTCCATGTAATAAGGCAGAGAGGCATCGTCGTAGATCACCCGCGCATCCTCGATCCAGTATTCACGCAGCCCGATGTTGAACTTCGATGCATCGGTATCCACAGGCGTCTCCTCGGCCACAGCCGCAGTATCGGCTTTGGCGATGTCCCAATTCGCGCGGCCATCCTCCAGCACCTTCACGTGGATGCGCGGCTTGTCGAGGCCGATGCGCTTGATGTCGATGCGGTCGCCGAAGACGCTCTTGATATCGACCGTGGCGATGAGCCTGCCGATGCGCGCGAGCTCGATGCCCTCGAATGGTGCTTGGTTCACCACGCTCACATCGCTGATCTCCACGGTAAGGTCGGGGAAGCTCTTGAGGATGGTGATGTCCCATTCGCCCCAGTTCACCGTGGCGCTCAGGCTCTTGTTCACCTCGTCCTTCACGGCTGCTTCGATCTTGTCCTTGAAGAGGATCGGGATGAGCACCGCCGAAGCGATGAGCAGCACGAAGAGGATGAGTACGGTGAGGAGGATGCGCTTGAGCCACTTCTTCATGAGATGGACCTTTTGGAGTCGCCCGCAAAGTTGGTGCGCCGCACACCCGATCCCGTGCCGCCAATAGCACCTTGTACACCTGAAATGTTGATGGCGCGCTCTACACTTGCCTCATCGTGGCCAAGAAAGCAGCCAAGACCTGGAAATTCACCGCCCCGCTGGAGCGCATGACGGGCCGCTTCGCGTGGCACTTCGTGGAGTTCCCGCACGATGTGAAGGAACTCTTCGGCAAACGCGGTGAGGTGCGCGTAAAGACATTGATCAACGGCGTGGCGGCCGATCGCGCCCTCTTGCCCACCAAGAGCGGCTACCACATGCTGGTGTTCGGAGGCGATCTGCGAAAGAAGGCGGGCATCAAACGCGTGGGCGACATGGTGAAGGTGGAACTCTGGCTGGATCCCGAACCCGACCGCATCGTCATCCCCGAAGCCCTGGCCGAGACCCTCGATTTCATCCCCGAGATGAAGGCCGCATGGGATAAGCTCAC
The DNA here is from genome assembly GCA_049290175.1 of Flavobacteriales bacterium. Taxonomy (GTDB): domain Bacteria; phylum Bacteroidota; class Bacteroidia; order Flavobacteriales_F; family PHOS-HE28; genus PHOS-HE28. The sequence continues at coordinate 4,810 of JBATND010000390.1, forward strand.
GCCCGGCATGAAGCGCAACATGTGCTATTGGGTGGGCAGCGCCAAGACTGAACCTACGCGCGCCAAGCGCATCGCGGAACTGTTGCGCCGTTTCGAGACGGGGTACTTCCAAGTGGGCAAGGGACCGGATGCCAAACCGCAGGAACGCAGCGAATAGGCCTAGTTCACCGTGAGCACGACCTGGTGGCGGCCATCAACCAATCCTTCGCGTTGCCAATGGCTGTTGTTCACGCCAGCGTAAACCACACTATCACCTGCCAGCAGGCTGAAGGACTTGAAGAAATTGCTCGGCATGGCGTGGCCTCCGCTGCCCATGGTGACGCTAAGGATATGAATGCGCTCATTGGCCGATACCGAATCGGTTAGAAGTGGTTCCGCGAGGTTGATCTGCGGCGTGTGCTCGATGCGCAAGTCGAGCGCCGTTTCATTCTTCACCCAATAGTCGGCGCGCTCGATTGGCTCGGGCTTGCGGCAAGCAAGTGCCGTGAGCAGCATGAGGATAAACGGCCAACGCATGCACAAGTGTAGCCTGCGGCGGGTTGGCCTTCCAGCCTCACCTACCGCTGCAATCGCAAAGCTGAGAACGAAGAAGCCCCGCTTTCGGCAGGGCTTCTGATCGATAGTGTGTTTTGCTTACTCAGCAGCAGCTGCATCAGCAGCAGGCGCCTCGCCTTCGGCAGGAGCTTCGGCGGCAGGAGCCTCCTCGGCAACCGGAGCAGGTGCCTCGGCGCTAGCAGCAGCCAACTTGGCGCTGAGCTTCGCGGCCATCTCCTCGCTCTTCTTCAGCTCGGCGGCAACGCGGTCCTTGGCGGCCTTGTCCTTGCCATCGGCCAGCTTGTTGCGCTTGCTCTCGACCTTGGCGTTTTTATCGTTCATCCACGCGTCGAAACGGCGGTCGGCCTCCTCCATGCTGAAGGCGCCTTTCTTCACGCCGTTGAGCAGGTGGTTGCGGTAAACGATGCCCGTGTAGCTCAGAATCGCGCGGCAGGTGTCGCTGGGCTGGGCACCTTTCTGGAGCCAATCCAAGCACTTCTCGCGCTCGATCTCGATGAATGCGGGGTTCTGATTGGGATCGTATGCGCCGATCCGTTCGATGTATTTCCCGTCGCGGGGTGCGCGGGAATCGGCCACCACCAAGTGGTAGTAGGGCCGGCCTTTCTTGCCTTTCCTCTGAAGGCGGATGCGAGTTGGCATGTCGCGGTTTGTGTTAGTTGTCCCCTGAATTGGGGGCGCAAATATGGGCTTTTCCCGGCGAAGACCGAACAAAGCAATTCAGCCTGAGGATAGAGAGGTGCCATGAAGCCTGCGAGGCCACGACCTTTAGCCCTCCCGCTATGCGGGCCGAAACCGATGCGACTCGCCCCTGCCCTGCTCTTCCTCTTGGCCTTCAGCGCCTTGGCGCAAGCCCAAAGTGAACCGAACCTCATTCCCAAACCCGTGGAACTCCATATGGACCCAGGCACGCTCGATTTGGGCTGTCCGTGGCAGATTGAAGTGAGCCAGTCCGCCTCGCGGGAACTGTTCGAGTTGCTTCAGGCTGAATTGGCGCCGCTGCAGCTACCCATACAGAAGGACTGCCTGATGCCCTTGCGGATCGAGTTCCTCGTGGTGGCCTTCGACACCTTGATGCCGCCCGAATGGCACCACTTGCAGGTGCGCCCGGATGGGATCACGATCACGGCTCCTTCGGAGGCTGGCCTCTTCCGCGGAAGCCGCACGCTGATCCAATTGCTGGAGCAGGGACGAGAAACCGGCACCCTCCCCTGCCTCAGCATCACCGACTGGCCGCGCTTCCAATGGCGGGGCATGCACCTCGACGCCAGCCGCCACTTCTGGTCCGTGGACTTCACCAAGAAGTACATCGACCTGCTGGCGCGCTACAAGATGAACAGCTTCCACTGGCACCTCACCGAGGACCAGGGCTGGCGCATCGAGATCAAGAAATACCCGAAGCTCACCGAGGTGGGCGCCTGGCGCAAGGGCAGTCAGGTGGGACCGTACGCGAGGCTCCAGTACGACAGCATTCCCTACGGCGGCTTTTACACACAGGAGCAGATCCGCGAGGTAGTGGCCTACGCGAAGGCGCGGCACATCAACGTGGTGCCCGAGATTGAGATGCCGGGGCATGCCATGGCCGCGTTGGCGAGCTACCCGCACCTGGGCTGCACCGGTGGCCCCTATGAAGTGCAGCGCGGCTGGGGCGTATTCGAGGATGTGTTCTGCGCGGGCAACGACAGCGTGTTCACCTTTCTGGAGGATGTGCTCACCGAAGTGATGGAGCTATTCCCCAGCGATATCATCCACATCGGTGGTGATGAATGCCCGAAGGACGCGTGGAAGAAATGCGGCAAATGCCAAGCGCGCATGAAAGCGCATGGCTTGAAGGACGAGCACGAATTGCAGAGCTGGTTCATTCAGCGCATCGAGAAGTTCGTGAACAGCAAAGGGAGGAGGATCATCGGCTGGGACGAGATCCTCGAGGGCGGGCTTGCGCCGAACGCAGCCGTGATGAGCTGGCGCGGAACGGAAGGCGGCATATCCGCAGCGCGCAGCGGGCATTACGCCGTGATGAGCCCCGGCAGCCATTGCTACTTCGACCACTACCAGGGCGACCCTGCCAACGAGCCGTTGGCCTTCGGCGGCTACACCACCTTGCAGAAGGTGTACAGCTACGAGCCGATACCCGCCGAGCTGAAACCCGAAGAGCACAAGTTCATCCTCGGCGCGCAAGGCAACGTGTGGACGGAGTACATCCTCACGCCCGAGCACGTGGAGTACATGGCCATGCCGCGTATGCTGGCGCTGGCCGAAGTGCTTTGGACGCCTAAGGAGAAGCGGGATGAGAAGGACTTCATCCGGAGGTTGGAAGAAGAATTCCCGAAGCTGGAAGCGAAAGGTGTGAATGCGAGCAAGAGCTTGTATCAAGCAAGCATCCAACTCAAGCAGGCACGACGATTAGGAACCATAGAGGCGTTTGCTTCTTGCCCTATGCCTGGT
>JBATND010000391.1:0-5192 GCA_049290175.1 Flavobacteriales bacterium
CCCTGAATCTTCGACGATCGGGCTACTGTCGGCGCTCGATGTGCTATGCCCACGCGGCGTGCTTTCGCTGGCTAACTTCCTGCCGCGCGCCTTTGGGCGGCTTTACCGTGATGCACACTTCCCGCACGCTCCTCGTGATCGCCGTTCTCCTCCTGAATGGAAAGCTGCTCAACGCGCAAGGCCCCGTATTCAACGCTGAGCGAATCGATCAAATCTCCTCGCGCCTGAGTTCGCCAGAGGCTGAGTCGCTCAACGACGCATTCAACGCTTGGGAGATGTTCTCACTGGATGCATCGCCTGTGCATGCACACATGCGCGACTCAGGCAGCCCCTTTACGTTGATGCTCGGCAACGCGCACGCGTGGCCGCTTGCACTGGAGCTGCACGATCTGCGATCCTCCGATTTCGTGGCGCGCATGGCTACCCATGAAGGCGATGCGACAATTCCGTTCGTTCAGACTTCCACCTACAAGGGCCATGTGCTCGTCCCTGGCGGCGGGCGCGCACGCTTCTCCATCCGCCCCGACGCGCTCATGGGCAACTTGGTGATCGGCGATGAGGAGTACTTCCTGGAGCCGCTCTGGCAGGTGATCGGCGGCGAAGCCGATGACCGCTACGTGGTGTACCGCTTGAGCGATGTGATCGCCGATGCCGATGCGCACTGCGGTGTTACGGACATGCACCTGATCGAGGAAGCTGAGGGAGACGATGGCATGCGTGGCGGCAATCCCTGCCGATTGGCACGCATCGCGCTGGCGGCCGATGGTTCCATGGTGACCTTCCTGGGCAGCGCAGCCGCTGTGCAGACACGCATGCTCGACATCCTCAACTGGGTGGATGGCAAATACCAGGAGCCCGCGGTCAACATCGCTTATCAAGTGGTGGCCATATACATCTCGTCGGCTACGGCGCAGGATCCATGGAGCGCTTCGCAGGATGCCATCACGCTGCTCAATTCCTTCGTTTCCTGGGGCAATGGCGGCGGGTTCGGCCCAGGGATCAACTATGCCGTTGCTTCACTGTGGACGCGCCGCGACATCCAGAGCGATGGCAGCTCGGGCACCATCGGGTTGGCCTACGTGAGCGTGGTCTGCACCAGTAACCGCTACAACCTGTGCGAGCATTACACCACATCGATGGCAGGACCGACCATCGTGCAAACGCACGAGCTCGGCCACAACTGGAGCGCGCAGCACACGACTACCGCAGGGCAATGGATCATGGCGCCAACGGCCAGCACGGCCAACGTCAATTGGGATGCGACCACGATCAACTCCATCGTGGCGCATAAGAACACGCGCACCTGCTTGGTGAATTCCTGCCTGCTCTCGCCGGTGGTGGACTTCATGGCCGATGCCACCGCTACATGCAGCGGCACCGTGTCCTTCATCGATCAGAGCACCAATCAGCCCGTGAGCTGGCTGTGGAACTTCGGCGATGGCAACAGCAGCACCTTGCAGAACCCCGTTCACACATACACCGCAAATGGCAATTACACCGTGCAGCTCACGGCCACCAATGCCACTGGTTCGGGTGTCGAAACGAAGACCTCGTACATCAGTGTGGACCTTCTCCCGGTGCCGAACGTGATCAGCGGCGTGGTGTGCGAACCAGGCGGCGTGGTGGACCTGAGCGCCAGCGGCACCGGGAATCTGCTTTGGTACACCGGCCCCTTCGGCGGAGAACCCGTACACACCGGCGGCTCCTTCGCTCCCGACATCACCACAACAACAACGTGGTACGTAGAGAACAGCACACAAGGCCCCATCCTGAATGCTGGACCAGTGAGCAATACGATCGGCACCGGAGGCAACTTCAACTCAAGCGATAGCTGGGGCTTGTATTTCGATGTACTCGCGCCGATGCAGCTGCTCAGCGCGAAGGCGTACGCCTCAGGTGCTGGTTCACGCACGGTTCAAGTGCTCAACAATAGTGGCGCATTGGTTGAATCCCGCACGGTGAATGTGCCCGCCGGAGAGAGCCGCATCACCTTGGACATCGAGCTGCCCGTGGGCACGCAATACCTGATCAAGATCTCCGGCACGGTGAACCTCTACCGCAACGACGCCGGCGCGGTATATCCTTATTCCGCGCCTGGGCTGGTCTCGATCACCGGCACCAATGCCACGGGTGCAGCGGCCACCACGTACTACTATTTCTTCTACGATTGGGAGGTGCGCGAAGCGGGTTGCGCCAGCGCGCGCGTTCCTGTTACCGGCGTAGTTGAGGTTTGCGCGGGACTTACCGACGCATCCACCGGACTCCTGCGGGTCTTCCCGAATCCCACCGACGGGGATTTCACGGTCTCCATTGACCCTTCTGTAAGCGCCGCCGCGATGGAAGTGCATGACGCGCTTGGCCGCGTTGTCGAACGCCGATCAGTGCTGAACGAAGCCGAATGGCGCGTGCAGATACGCTCAGCTGCGGGCCTTTACCATGTGCGATTGCTCGCTGAAGATGGCACTTTGCTCGCAGCGAAGCGGATCGTGATGCGCGAGCCGTGACGAATCACAGGGCCCGCTTCTTCCTGAAGAAGGCCTTCATCAGATCAGCGCACTCCGGCTCCAGCACGCCGCCGGTCACCTGGGTCTTCGGGTGCAGCAGCACGCCGCCGATGCGCCGGTAGCCGCTCTTTTCATCGAAGGCGCCGAATACGATGCGTCCGGTCTGCGCCCATTGCAAAGCACCGGCGCACATAGGGCAAGGCTCCACGGTCACATACAGCGTGCATTCCTTCAGATACTTGCCGCCGATGGCCTCTGCCGCAGCGGTGATCGCCTGCATCTCGGCGTGCGCCGTCACATCGTTCAGCTTCTCGGTGAGGTTGTGCGCGCGAGCGATGATGCGTCCGCCGCCTACCACTACCGCACCGATGGGCACCTCGTCCTGCTTGAAGGCCTGCTCAGCCTCCTTCAGGGCCTGCCGCATGAAATGCTCATCGCCGAGGTCGAGCATCATTCAAGCACCACAGTGGCGCGCTGATTCGTTCCATCGCGATGCAGCAGCTCCACGATGTAGGGCCCGCGTCGCAATGCGGCCACATCGATGACCTCTTCTTGCATCGTGAGAGATGCCGTGTGCGCGATGCGGCCTGTCGCGTCGAGCATGCGGACAATCGATCCAGCAGCGCCGGAAATGGTCATGCGCTCTGCAGCCGGATTCGGCACGATCCGCAACGGCGCTGCGACCACATCAATCACTCCGACCGAGAAGCTGGTTTCGCAACTGAGGTGATGCTCAGGGTGCGCACCGTCATCGATCACGATCGCCTCATCGCTGGCAAGGCCGGGCGTCCAAGCGAAGAAGAAGAGGAACATCTCATCGGTGGTGGCCTCGCCGGCGGTGACCAGCTGCGGCGGACTGCTCGGATTGTTGGGGTTCGCGCTGGTGTTGTCGTAAACGCCTTCGCTGTGGATCACGGTTCCGGTGGGCAAGAAGATGGGATTGCGGAAGGAGTACAGGTCCTGCCAACGGAAATCCCATTGCGGGATGTCGATCAACGGGACCACTTCGCCGCTGGGCTTCACCGCCCAGCTCTTCAAGCTTCGGCAGATCAGATGGCCATGCGGGCCGATGGCGGTGATGGTGGCATTGATCGGAACCGTGTACTGCTGATTGAAGGTGCGCACCTGATTGGCCGGTATCGCGAGCGGGCCGTTGGTCATGTTGCCATGCTGAAGGATGGCATCGATGGCCAGCTCGCGCATGAGGGGCGCCGTGCCCAGCCGGATGTTCACCCGCGTGCTATCGAGTTGCACCGAGCTCGTGGCCGGGTAATGCACCTGGATCACGATGTCCGCGTTCGCGAGCAACTTGATTCCCATTCCTTGCGGGGTGAAGTACGGCTCCGACCCCGGCACCCACATCCCAATCAGCTTGGCGCTGGGTACGCCGATGCCACCGAAACCGGAATAGCCCGGCGCCGGATCCTGCGCATCCAATTGCTGCGCCTGTCCGGTGGCGTCCTGGAACACGAGCACGTGATGCACCATCTCGCGGTTGCCGGGCACCACTTCAAGGCCCGTGATCCACGAGTTCGTGGGATTGTTGATGGGCAGCACGAAGCAGCGGTAGTTGTCGGCAGTGGATGATGGGATCGCGTAATCATCCATGATGGCCGTGATGTCGGGGTTCGTGATCACGGCCTCGCTCGAGTACTCAGGTGGCGCCGGGGCATTCTGCGCGTTCCCTTCGGGAGCACCGCTATCCACCCATGCCGCGATGATGTCGATCTCATCCTGCGAAAGGAGCCGCTCGTGCGCTAGCGGGCGATAACCCTCATCCGCCGGCCAGGGCGGCATCAACTTGGCCTGCGTCGCGGCACGCATCTCATTCCGCCACCAATAGGCATCCACGTAGGTGGTCAGGCTGAAGTGCGCAGGACCTCCATCGTGGTGGCAAGCGGTGCAGTGCGAGTACACGATGCACGCCACATCGTCGCTCCAAGTTGGCGATTGGGCCACAGCACCAAAAGGCAGCAGAGCGGCCAAGGCGATGAGATGCTTCTTCATGCAATCAGGTTTCATTGGTTCACAACGGCCATGCGCTCTTCACCGAAGAGCACGCCGTCCACTTCCGATTTGATGTCCTTGATGTTGAGCTGCGTGCTCACGCGGCCCTGCCATTCATGCTCTTCGATCGCGTACAGCACGCTGAAGGGCTGGCCGCTCTTTACGCGATCGAGCCACGCGGCTTGCTTGAAGGCAATGGCATCGAATGATCGGCGCAGGTCGTCGGGGTGAGCGAGCCGCATCTTCAGATGGTGTTCGCCTACGAGGCGCGCGCTGCCCGTATCCACCACGCCGCGTGCAAGGAAGACGGGCCTCATGTTTCCTGGACCATATGGCGCCATGTGCTTGATCACGCGCAACAGGCCCTCGTCGATCTGATCAAGGCGGAGCTCGATGTCCACCTCTTCCTCCGGCACGCGCTGCTCAGCGGTGATGGTGGCGCGAACAGCCTCATCGAATCGCTGGCGGAAGGCTTCCACATTCTCCACTGGCATGGTGAGCCCCGCCGCATACATGTGGCCGCCGTACTGATCCAGCAGATCGCTGCACGCGCTGATGGCCTCATGCACATCGAAGCCCTTCACGCTGCGCGCGCTGCCCACGGCCTTGCCGTTGCTCGCGGTGAGCACCACGGTGGGCTTGTAATGCCGCTCTACCAGGCGCGAGGCCACGATGCCCACC
>JBATND010000392.1:0-4136 GCA_049290175.1 Flavobacteriales bacterium
GCGCTCACCGTGAAGCTCGGCTCCGTGTTCACGTTCTGGATCGTGAGCTCGGCACCGCTGGTGAGCACGTAGATCACGCTGTAGCCAGCGGGAACATTGATGTCGCCGTTGGGCGTGGCGCCTATGAGCAAGCCATCAGCACCCAAGCATCCATATTCACTACCTGTGAGTGTGCCAGCATTGGCCAAACAAGGCTCCTCGCATACTTCTACGTTGAAAGCAGCACCCGGCACATCAAGCGCCGCGCAAATCAAACCGCCTCCTTGAAGCAGCAGGCCATTCACATCGAATCCGGTTGTGGTTCCGAGTTGCACCACGCTGAGATTGAGCGTGGCGGGGTCGTACACCAAAGTGTGGATGGTGTATGAACCGGGGGCATCCACCTGGAAGGATGGCTCGCTGCCAGCGTTGATGATGGTAAGGCCAGGACCTTCCGTGAGCACATAAACCACCGAGTACCCCTCAGGAACGTACGGGGCAGTGGCGACCACAGCATCCAGGTTCACGACTCCGTCCTCCAAGCATGGAGCGGCATTCAGCGCCGTGAGTGTTCCAGCGTCTGGGTTATCGACGTTCACACTGGTGCCAACAAGGTCGAGAGCGGCGCAAATGGTGCCGCCGCCTTGTATGAGCAGGCCATTGACCGCAGCGGCTGGGGTAACGCCGAGCTCCACGACACCCAGATCCAAGGTTGCAGGATTGTACACCAAGCGATGGATGGTATAGAAGCCTGTGCTGGTCACCGTGAAGTGTTGGACGTTACCAACCGCTTGGATGATGAGGTCGGTGCCTTTGGTAAGTACCCAGCGCACTTGGTAGCCGGGCGGTACCACCTGACCTCCATTCGAGATGGCACCGATGATCGTGCCGCCTGGCTGGAGGCAGTCGGTGGGTTTGTAGCCGCGCAAGGTGCCCGCTGCAGCGGTACAGTTGCCTTGTGCGTTAGCGGCCTGGGTGCCGAGCAGTGCTCCGAGCATCAGGCCGAAGGCGACGCCGCCCGCCTTGCGGAGCAAACGCGTCAATGAGCTCTTTCTTCGGGACATGGGTTTTGGGTTAGGTCCAGAAGAACAAGGCTATTGGCGGCTTGTTCGAAAACCACCGAAAATAATTGAACAAGGATTCGGGCACTCAGTCCGCTCAATAGCGCACCACCCATCGCCCGGAAAGCGCAGCGGTTCTCGTATGGGGCATCACGAAATCCAACGAGAGCAGCTGCACCTGATAGTCATCGAAACGATAGGCCTCTTTGATCTGCGGCCCAGCAGCGCGCAATTCCCGATAGCGTGCATCATCCACGATGAAGACCATGCCCGGCTCGATCAGTGGCAGCGCGCTGGGCACATCGGGCACCCAATGCACCGGGTAGCCCGTGTAGAAGTTGAGCGCATTCCCTCCTGCATCGATGCCATAAACCTGCTCACGCGTGATGCCCTCGACGGCCAACCAGCGGCCTGCTTGTGCGTTCCCCTGATAAACGAGCAGTTGCGGATAGACCATCCCATTCACAACGAGGCCGATCAGCACCCAGAGCAGCACTGTTCGTTGGAAGAGCGATTCGATGCGCGCACGACCAATCACGATCGCTGCGAGGACAGCAACCAAGGCAATGGCTACCAACGGCCACGACGGATTTGGGAAGCACCACGCGACCAATGCCCCCGCTGCGACAACAAGGAGCGCCTGCAACGAGGCGTGGATCAACTGCGCCCAACGCTGCTGCACCACTGGCCACGCACGCGCCGCCAGCACCGCGAAGAGCGGAAGCGCCACATACAGGTAATGCGGCAGCTTGAATCGCGAGAGTGAAAGCGCGATGAAGACCAGCACCGCACCGCTGAGGCTGGCATACTCCGGCAATGGCTTACGACGGATCACAGCACGAAGGCTGATCGCAAGACCCGCCAAAAGCGGAACGGTCCATGGCAGCAATTGCCACGGCAGCTCGTGCAGGAAGAAGAAGTGCGATGAATCGTCCTTCCAGCGGTTCTCGCCGGTGATGCGGCCGAAGCTCTGCTCCCAGAAGAAGAAGCGCAATCCATGCGCGCCATGCTGCTCGTACAGTCCCACGCACATGGGCCAAAGCGCAACTCCTACAAGCACCGGCACCACCAACCAGCGTGCATCGCGCAGCGCATCCCAGCGGCGCGCCAGCACGATGTGCCCACCGATCGCTAACGCGGGCGCCATGGCTCCCATAGGTCCTTTGGCCAATTGGCCAGCGGCAACAGCCACCGCGAATAAGAGCACCTGCCACCAGCGCCGCTGCTCCACGAAGGCGGTGCCCGCCCAGATGGCGGTGATCACCGAACCGGTGAGCATGGCATCGCAGCGCACATCGTTGGTCATGAGCAGGAACGCCGCGCTCGCTCCGAAGATCAGCGCCGCGCGCCGTGCCGTCGCAGCATCGTGATGCAGCCGAGCGAAGCGCTCCGTGGCATGCAGGCCCCAGAATGCGAAGAGGATGCTGGGCAGCTTGTAGCTCCAATTGGCCACGCCGAAAACCTTGAAGGAGAGCGCGCTCAGCCAGAAGAGCAGCGGCGGTTTGTCGAGGTAATCGAGGCCGCTGTGATAGAGCTTGCGCCAATCGTCCTGCGCGAGCATATCACGCGCCATGGCCGCGTACTGCGCCGCATCGATCTCCATCACATCGAGCACGCTGCCCAGCGCCGCCACCAAGGCAAGGCCCGCAATGGACAGGTAGTACGATGCCCGCGACATGCGGCAAGGTTAGCTCACTGCAATCAGTGGGGGGACATAAGGCGAGACGTTGAATCAGGAATCAGCAATTCACTCATTGCTGATTCCTGATTGCTGATTTAGGAGCCTACTCCCCCAACGTCCGCTTCACCTCCTCGATCGTGAAGGCCTCGACGTGGTCGCCGACCTTGATATCGTTGAAGTTCTTGATGGAGAGGCCGCACTCGTAGCCGTGGCTCACCTCCTTCACATCGTCCTTGAAGCGCTTGAGTTCGTTGAGGTCGCCGGTATAGACCACGATGCCATCGCGGATGAGGCGCACCTTGTTCTTGCGCTCGATCTTGCCATCGAGCACGTAGCAGCCCGCCACGGTGCCCACCTTGCTGATGCGGAAGGTCTCGCGCACCTCGGCGGTGCCGGTGATCTTCTCCACCTCCTTGGGCGCCAGCATGCCTTCCATGGCCTGCTTGATCTCTTCGATGGCGTTGTAGATGATGGAGTAGAGGCGGATGTCAATCTCTTCGGATTCGGCCAGCTTGCGCGCGCCGGGCGTGGGACGCACTTGGAAGCCGACGATGATGGCGTTCGAGGCCGTTGCGAGCAGCACATCGCTCTCGGCGATGGGACCCACGGCCTTGTGTATCACGCTCACCTTGATCTGCTCGGTGCTGAGTTTCAGCAGTGAATCGGTAAGCGCTTCCACGGAGCCGTCCACATCGCCCTTGACGATGAGGTTGAGCTCTTTGAAGTCGCCGATGGCGAGGCGTCGGCCGATCTCGTCGAGCGTGATGTGCTTGTGCGTGCGGATGCCCTGCTCGCGCTGGAGCTGCTGACGACGCGTAGCGATGGCGCGTGCATCACGCTCGTCCTCGAACACTTGGAAGGTGTCACCGGCATTGGGCGCGCCATCGAGGCCGAGGATGCTCACGGGCGTTGACGGTGGCGCTTCCTGCACCTGCTGCCCGCGCTCGTTGAACATGTTTCGCACGCGGCCGCTGAACTGGCCCGCGAGGATGATGTCGCCCTTGCGCAGTGTGCCGGCATCAACGAGCAAGGTGGTCACGTAGCCTCGGCCCTGCTCGAGCGTGCTCTCGATCACCACGCCATGGGCGCGCTTGCCGGGGTCGGCCTTGAGGTCGAGCAGTTCCGATTCGAGCAGCACTTTCTCGAGAAGCTGATCCACACCGGTGCCCTTCTTGGCGCTGATCTCCTGCGTCTGGAACTTGCCGCCCCACTCCTCCACGAGGATGTTCATCTGCGAGAGCTCCTCACGGATCTTGTCCGCGTTGGCGCCCGGCTTATCCATCTTGTTGAAGGCGAAGACCATGGGCACACCAGCGGCCTGCGCGTGGTTGATGGCCTCGCGCGTCTGGGGCATCACGCTATCGTCAGCCGCCACCACGATGATCGCGATGTCGGTGACCTGCGCACCGCGGGCA
>JBATND010000393.1:0-8660 GCA_049290175.1 Flavobacteriales bacterium
ACGCACCAAGCTCATGGACCTGCCGGGCAACCAGTACCTGAGCTGCGGGCAGAGCCGCACCATTGCAGCAAACCAATACGTGCATGCCAAGCCCGTGAGCCGCTTGACCAACAGCTGCAGCACGCAGAGGGCCAACCGCTACCAGTTCCGCTTCCGCATCCCGGCCGAGTTCGTCACCATCGTGAAGACAGCAGCAGTGGGTTCGGGCAACTACTTCGTGAGCACCATGGGCCTCACCTGCGGCAAGACCTATGATGTTGATGTTCGCGCGAGCTTCGATGGCGGCGCCACCTGGTGCCACAGCAGCGACCCCTACGGCGACATCTGCCTGCTCACCACCACGTGCAGCTTCGGCATGGCCGAGGAAGGCACAAGCGGCGCGGCAACCGAAGCACGCGTGGCCATGTACCCCAACCCCAATCGTGGCGATCAGCTCTTCGTGCGCCTGAACGACCTGGAAGAGGGTGTGAGCGCTGTGAACGTTGACATCTACGATGCCTTCGGCAAGCGCGTGGCCCAGCGCACCTTCGGTGCGAGCGATGGATATGTGAACACCATGATTGCCCTGAATGGCGAGTTGGCCAACGGCATGTACATGGTGAGCATCACCGCCGGAACCAGCACATTCACCGAGCGCTTGGTGATTCAGCGGTAAGGCGCTGATCGCGAACTTCTAGCAAAGGCCCTCTCTTCTTGGTGAAGACCAAGCGGAGGGGGCCTTCGGCATCAAGGCTTGAAATCCGGATAGAGCAGGTACTTGCTCCGCACAAGCTTGAAGGCTTCGAGCTCAGGCTGCCAAGATGCGCGTATCGTCTCTTCGCTCTCGCCGCGCACGATGCGCTCGCGCAGATCCTTGCCACCAGCGAGCTTATCGAAGAAGGAGTTGAAGTACGCGGTTTTGTTGGGTGCCTCCTGGTAGAAGCCGATGAGCCATTGCAGATTGATGCGCTTCTCCATGCGCGATTGGAATTCGCCATACGCCTCTAGCTCAAGTCCATTGCAAGCGTGTCCGAGGTAGGGTGGCTCCTTGGCACCGGGCCGCGAACGTGGCGTGAAACGATAGGCGCCAACGGGATTGCCGGGGTAACCGATGCACTGGAACGGCTTCTCGGTGCCACGGCCCACGCTCACCACCGTGCCCTCAAAGAGGCACAAGGAAGGATAGAGGTACACCGCAGCCATATTGGGCAGGTTCGGCGAAGGTGGCAGCTCGACCTTGGCGAACTGTGCGTGATCGTAGCCTTCGCAAGTGATCACGGTAAGGTCGCAGCGCATGCCGCCCTTGAGCCATCCTTCGCCGTTGATCATGCCCGCGAACTCGCCGATGGTCATGCCATGCACGATGGGCACCGGGTGCATGCCAACGAAGGAGCGATAAGCCGTATCGAGCACAGGCCCATCCACATAGAAACCATTTGGGTTCGGGCGATCGAGCACGATGAGCCTGCGCTGGTGCTCAAGCGCCGCCTCCATCACATAATGCATGGTGCCGATGTAGGTGTAGAACCGCGCGCCAACGTCCTGCATGTCGAAGAGCAGCACGTCCACATCGGCGAGTTGCTGTGCCGTGGGCTTCTTGTTCTTGCCGTAGAGCGAAACAATGGGCAACCCGGTACGGGTGTCGCGCTGGTCCTTCACATGTTCACCAGCGTCGGCATCGCCACGGAATCCGTGCTCCGGTGCGAACACTTTCTTAACGTCCACCTTGTGCGCAAGAAGTGAATCGACCAGATGCGAGCTACCGATGCGCGCCGTGTGATTCGCGACCACAGCCACTCGTTGCCCACTAAGCAGGGGCAAGTACTTGTCCGTGCGCGCGGCGCCAACGGTTATCCGCGGTTCGCCCTTGGCTACGAGCACGGGCTGCTGAGCATGCGCTAGGCCACCGGGCATCAGCACCAGACCAACGAGCGCGAAGGCCAAGGCTATCTTGCCCCGCCACCCACCGAGCATGTCATTCGCGCGCTTCATCGCCCAGCGCATCGTGCGCAGCAGCAGCGCTGAGCCAAGCGGCCTCTCGCGTCCGATAGTGGTCATTGCGGTGTTGGGCATCGTCGTAGGCATGGCGGTCATGATCCTTACGGTGGGCATCACGCGCGGATTCCAGCGCGAGGTGCGGGCGAAAGTAACCGGGGCCGCCGCGCACCTGCAGATCACGGCCATCGGCCAAACCGATCCGAAAGAGACGCTGCGCATTCCCATTGATCAATCGTTCTATCCGTGGCTCGACACCGTGCCGGGCATCGAACATATCCAAGCGTATGCCACCCGACCCGGGATCATCGAGACGGAGAGCGATATCGAAGGGGTTGTCCTCAAGGGCATCGGCACCGATTACGACACACGTTTCCTGAGCAAGCACCTCATCGATGGCAACTTGCCGGCCATCGGTGATAGCACAAGGCCCATCGACCTCCTGCTTTCCAAGTATCAGGCAGACCGGCTTCGGATCAGCGCCAACGACACCATCACCACATACTTGGTGCGCGGCCGCGACGATATCCGTCCGCGGAAGTTCCGTGTATGCGGCGTGTATCAGACCGGGCTTGAGCAGATCGACCATAATCTGGTCTTCGTTGACATCGACCACTTGCAGCGTTTCGCGCAATGGGGCTTGAAGGCGGAACTGCTCGTGCGCGACACGCTCGTTGGTCGCGCCAAAATGATGTTGATGGAAGCGCTTGCCTTCGGCGGCGACCGCATCTACTCCTACGATTGGCCGGGTACCGGCTTGCAGGGCAAAGGCCCGCACCTCATCGACGTCTCGCGTTTGGGTCTGGTTGATGGCATGCTCACCGTGGTGGTGAGCGATGCTGACCGCACGCTACCCGACACAGCATGGGTGCGTGTGAAGCCGCACGACCTGCAACTGATCACCGACTCTTGGGGCACCAACTACCCGACCTTCACGGGGTACGACCTCGAGCGCGGCGGCACCGGCGGCACCTACAACAGATACTGCGGCGGTTTCGAGGTGCTCTTGGACCGCTTCGAGGACGTGCAGCACTTCGACGACCTTGTGTACACGAAGTACCTGCCCACGCAACTGCGATCGCTCAGCGTGCGCGACCGCTTCCCGGAGATCTTCGCTTGGCTGGAACTGCTGGATAAGAACGTGGTGGTGATCATCGCGCTCATGGTCATCGTGGCCATCATCAACATGACCAGCGCGCTGCTCATCATCATATTGGAACGCACAACCATGATCGGCACCTTGAAGGCGTTGGGCGCGAGCAACGGCATGGTGCGCCGCATCTTTCTGGCGAACGCATCCTACATCCTGATCCGCGGCATCTTGATCGGCGATGCGCTCGGCATCACGCTCGCCGTCATCCAGCAGCGCTTCGGCATCGTGAAGCTGCCCGTAGAGACCTACTACATGGACCGCGTGGTGGTTGACATCGACCCCTTGGCCATTCTTGCGCTGAACCTCGGAACATTGAGCGTTTGCATGCTCGCGCTCATCCTGCCCAGCATGCTGGTTACGCGCATCGCGCCGGCGAAGGCGATCCGATTCGCGTGACCCCGTAGCCCGAATGGCCCGGTTACCTTCGCCGCCACGCGCTCAGCGGACCATCAAATGAAGATTCACGACAACATCCTCAGCACCATCGGCAATACGCCGCTGGTGAAGCTCAACCGCATCACCAAGGACGTGCCCGGCACCGTGCTCGCCAAGGTGGAGACCTTCAATCCCGGCAACAGCATCAAGGACCGCATGGCCCTGAAGATGGTGGAGGATGCCGAGAAGGCCGGTTTGCTGAAGCCCGGCGGCACCATCATCGAAGGCACCAGCGGCAATACAGGCATGGGCCTGGCCATCGCCGCCATCATCAAGGGCTACAAGTGCATCTTCACCACCACCGACAAGCAGAGCAAGGAGAAGGTGGATGCGTTGCGAGCATTCGGCGCGGAGGTGATCGTTTGCCCCACCAATGTGGATCCGGAAGATCCCCGCTCCTACTACAGCGTGAGCAGCCGCTTGGTGAATGAAACGCCGAATAGCTGGAAGGCCAATCAGTACGACAACCCGAGCAACGCACAGGCGCACTACGAGACCACTGGCCCCGAGATTTGGGAACAGACCGATGGCAAGATCACGCACCTCGTTGTAGGCGTGGGCACCGGCGGAACCATCTGCGGCACCGGTCGCTATCTGAAAGAGAAGAACCCCAACATCAAGATCTGGGGCATCGACACCTACGGCTCGGTGTTCAAGAAGCTGAAGGAGACGGGCATCTTCGACAAGAACGAGATCTACCCCTACATCACCGAAGGCATCGGCGAGGATTTCGTGCCGCAGAATGTGGACATGGATCTCATCGACCTGTTCGAGAAGGTCACCGATCGCGATGCGGCCATCTACACGCGGAAGATCGTGAAGGACGAAGGCATCTTCGTGGGGAACAGCGCCGGCGCGGCCATGGCAGGCCTGATGCAACTGAAGGACAAGCTGAAGCCCACCGACGTGGTGGTGGTCATCTTCCACGACCACGGCACGCGCTACCTAGGCAAGATGTTCAACGACGATTGGATGCGCGAGCGGGGCTTCCTGGTTGAAGAGAAACCGACCGCTGGCGACCTGCTGAAGGGCAAGGACCTCGCGCTGGTGAGCGTGGAGGCCGAAGAGCCCGTGCTGAACGCGATTGATCGCATGCGCAAGCACAACATCGATCAGTTGCCGGTGATGGAGAATGGCAAGCCCGTTGGCACCATCACCGATGCGCGCCTGTTCGATGCGATCCTGGAAGATGCCGAAGTGCGCACGCAGAAGGTCCGCGTGGTCATGGGGCCAGCACTGCCCGTGATTGAACCCGAAGCGCAATTGGAGGACATCGCCAAGCGATTGGGCAATGGCAGTCCGGCGGTGCTGGTAAAGATGAAGGAAGGGTTCGGGATCATCACGAAGCAGGACATCATCGGGAAATTGAAATAGCGCGCCCCATGCCCGAACTCTGTCGATTCTACGGCATCATCATCCGGATGTATTTCTTGGACCATAACCCACCGCACTTCCACGCGGAATACCAAGGCCATGAAGCCGAGTTCGACATACGCACGTTGGACCTGCTAGCAGGGAAGCTCCCGAGCAGGGCACACGCGCTGGTGCTTGAGTGGGCGGCCCAGCATCGGCAGGAGCTTATAGCGAATTGGGAGCGAGCCGTGAATCGCGAGACCATTGCCCCCATCGACCCTTTACCTTAGTCGCATGAACAAGGTGACACAAGTGGTACCTCGCGCTGGTTTTCAGTTGGAGCTGACCTTCGCTGATGGCCTTAACGCTATAATCGAGTTCAAGCCTTTTCTGGATAAAGGGATTGCAGCTGAGCTGCTGAATCAAGACAAGTTCGCGCAGGTCATGCTCGAAGATGGAGGAGGCATCGCGTGGCCGAATGGATTCGATGTTTGCCCTGAATTCCTGAGGGAAACTGCAATCAAGCGGCAAGCGGCAGCATGAAGGGCTAGTTAGGCAGCACGGAATCAGCAGGCAGTTCACGGAGCATATGCCGACGATTTCCGACCAGATGCACCGCACCATCGCAGTGCCTGATTGCCCCCAGCGCATCATTTCCCTCGTCCCCTCGCAAACCGAACTGCTCCACGACCTCGGCCTTGGTGAACGCGTAGTTGGAATCACCAAATTCTGCGTGCATCCGGAGGATTGGTTCCGCAGCAAGACCCGCGTGGGCGGCACCAAAAAGGTTGACTTGGAGAAGGTGCGCGCGCTGAAACCCGACCTCATCATCGGCAACAAAGAGGAGAACGAGCGCAAGGACATCGTAGCGCTGGAGAAGGAATTCCCAGTTTGGATGAGCGATGTGCGCACCCTGCGGGACGCTGCGAACATGATCGCCGCCGTGGGTCGCATCACTGACACGGACGAAAAGGCGAACGAGATCGTGCACGGGATAACACATGCGTTCGATGGTCTGGTCCCGCTGGCAGAGCCGCGGACCGTGGCCTACTTCATCTGGCGCGAGCCATTCATGGTGGCCGGACATGGCACCTTCGTGAACGACATGCTCCTGCGCCTGGGGCTCATCAACGTCTTCGATGCCGACGACGCCCGTTATCCGGAGATCACGGCCCAACACCTCGCCGAGTCAGACCCCGACCTGATCCTACTCTCATCGGAGCCCTATCCATTCAAGAAGGAGCACTTCATGGACTTCAACATGATCTGCCCTGGCACCCCTGTCCGCTTGGTGGATGGTGAGTTGTTCAGCTGGTACGGCAGCCGATTGCTGAAAGCGCCCGCGTACTTCAGCCAATTGGCGCGGTCGCTGCAACCAGCGGGCTAACGATCACACGAACGGCGAGCCTCCCAGTGGGCCGGTCCTACTTTTGCCCGGCCCGCGCCCATGCCTCGATTGCTTGCCCTTCTCTTGCTCTTGAGCACCTCCTTCGCCCAGGCGCAGCGCGTGGGGCTGGTGCTCAGCGGTGGCGGCGCAACGGCCATGGCGCATATCGGTGTGCTGAAGGCGCTCGAGGAGAACGGCGTTCCCATCCATTGCATCACCGGCAGCAGCATGGGCGCGCTTCTTGGCGCCATGTACGCTGCGGGCTACACCCCTTGGGAGATCGACTCGCTATTTCGCACGGACCTGTACCGCCTCATGGCCGAAGGCGGAATTGAGGCGAAGCACAACTATTACTTCAAGCAAGACCGTCCAGACGCTTCCCTGATCAATGTTCGCTTCGATGTGGACACGCTTATCCAGACCTCGTTGCCAACCAACTTGCGCAGCCCAGCACTGCTCGACTTCGAGCAGATGCGCGGCTTCGCGCCGGCCAGCGCAGCAGCAGGCTATGACTTCGACAAACTATTCGTGCCCTTCCGCTGCGTGGCCTCGGACATCACCGCGCAACGCCCCGTGGTGTTCCGCGATGGCGACCTGGCCCTGGCCGTGCGCGCGAGCATGAGCTATCCCTTCTACTTCAAGCCCATCCGCGTGAACGACCATCTGATGATGGACGGAGGGCTGTACAACAACTTCCCAAGCGATGTGATGTACGCTGATTTCTTCCCGGACCTGATCATCGGAAGCAACGTGAGCAGCAACTCGCCACCGCCCACTGAGGACGATCTGCTGAGCCAGTTGCGCGCCATGATGCAGGAGCCCACCAACTTCTCCGTGATCTGCGAGAACGGAATCATCATCGAGCCGCGCACCGACGTCTCGATCTTCGACTTCACGGATCCCGGCCGCGCCATCGACGACGGCTATCGTGCGGCCATGGCCCTGATGCCGGAGATTCTCGCTCAAGTTCATGAGCACGTGCATCGTGACGAACTCGCTGAACGCAGAAGGCTGTTACGCGAGCGCATGCCACCACTCGTTTTCGATGAAGTCTTGGTGGTCGGGCTCCGCCGCTCGCCCACGCGATACGCCATGCGCATGGTTGAGCGTATGGGCCAACCGTTGGATTCGGAGCTCCTGAAGCGCGCCTACTTCCGGCTGATCGCCGATCACAACATCGCGTCTCTGCAACCCAGAGCGACATTCGATCCGGCCACAGGGCGATTCGCCATGCTGTTGCAAGCCCGAAAGCAGAAGAACCTGGAGGTGCGTTTCGGCGGCATGTTCTCCTCGCGCCCCGTGAACACCGGCATGGTTGCGCTGCGCTACAACCTCTTCAGTCGCGCGAGCATGTACACCATGGCCACCTCGTACTTCGGCAAGTATTACCAATCGCTGCAAGTGCGCGTGCGAGCCGATCTGCCCACGCTGCAGCCCATGTACCTGGAGCCGGTCTTCGCCCTGCAACGCTGGGACTACTTCAGCAGCTTCAGCACCTTCTTCGATGAAGTGCGGCCCAGCTTCGTGGTGACCAAAGAGACCTGGGGGGGGCTGAATGCCGGCATGGGCCTAGGGAACAAAGGCCTGCTCCGCATCGACGCCAAAGTGGCCGAGACGCGCGACAGCTACTACCAGACCGAGAACTTCACCGGAAGAGATACAAGCGACATTACCTACTTCGATTTCGGAACAGGCGGCATCCTGCTTACGCGCAACTCGCTCAATCGCAAGCAGCACGCGAATGCCGGCGAGGCGCTTAGCGTTTGCATCCGCGGCTATTCGGGCCATGAGCGCACCATTGCAGGTAGCACACAGGAAGAACCTGGAAGGCGTTACCGGGACAACCACGACTGGGTGATGCTGAAGGCGCGATGGGATCAATACCTGCTGCCGCGCGGCAAGGTGCGCTTCGGCATTCTCGCCGAAGGCGTGTTCAGCTCCATGCCCATGTTCCAGAACTATTCCGCGAGCATCATCCGAGCGCCCGCCTTCGAGCCCACGCCCGAGAGCCGAACCTATTTCATGGAGCAATTCCGCGCGCCCAAATACCTCGCGGGCGGCGTTCGCAGCATTATCGCCGTGGCCCGCGAGCGCTTCGATCTGCGCCTCGAAGGTTATGTGTTCCAGCCTTACGAGCCCATCGTTCGCGGCGAGGGCAATAGCGGCACCACCGCAGCGGCTTTCACGGAGCGCTACTACATCGGCTCCGGCTCGCTGATCTATCAGAGTCCCATCGGGCCAGTGTGGTTCAACCTCAGCTACTTCGATCAGCTGCGTGAGCCTTGGGCCTGGAGCCTCAACTTCGGCTACATCCTATTCAACCAGCGAGAGCACGAATGAACAGGCTGATGTCTGTCG
>JBATND010000394.1:0-2124 GCA_049290175.1 Flavobacteriales bacterium
CCGCTCACGCGGTTGGCTTCGAGCAGGGCATCGAATACATCGCCGCGCAAGGCCGAGTCCGGATTCACCACGGTTTCCTGCGGCAGTGGTTCACCCTCGGTGCCGATCACGTGATAGGCGCAGTACACGAGGCCCAGTCGTTCAATGGAACTCGTCTCGAACACGCGCAATTGGGTCTCCAGCTTAGCAGGCATCCACACGTCATCAGCATCCAGGAAGGCGATATAGCGTGAAGAGCACCGCGCTATGCCAAAGTTGCGGGCCGAGCTCAGGCCGCCATTCTGCTTCTGGATGCAATCGACGGTGGTCGGGCCGCTGTACCCTGCGATCACTTCCGCAACGCGTGCCGCCGATGCATCCGTTGACCCGTCGTCCACGATGATCACACGACAGGGCGGCGTGGTCTGGTTGAGCACGGAGCGCAATGCGCCTGCGATGTACCGCTCGGTATTGTACACCGGGATCACCACGTCCACATCGCAGGTCGGTCGATTGCTCATGCGGGATTCGCGGTTCGCAGGATGAACTCCTTGTGCAAGCGATCCAGGGCTTTCCCGATGGCGCCATTGCGCGCACGCAAATGGAATCCGAGCAGGCGCTGATGCAGGTCCCGAAGAAGGCTGCCGCGCTCTGCTTCGTTGGCCGGGAACTGCTGAATGATCCGGAGCATGAGGTCCCGTGCGGCCTTCAGCTGATCCGCGGTTATGCGTGGATGCTCGAAGCCAAGGCGAGACAGCAGCTCGATGACGGCATCTGGTCTTCCATTCCATGCGAGCAGGTTGCGGCGACGCTGCTCGATCACGCGATTCTTCGAATTGCCCGTGGTGTGCGAGAGTCCGGTGGTCAGCACGCGATAGTCCACCAGTTCTTCATCGATGTTCAAGCACTTCCCCATCCGAGCGAGGCGGCTCCATAGGTCGTAGTCCTCGAAAACGGAAGTGCTGCCCTCGAACCGGATGCTCTTATCGCTGAAGCGGAACATGACGGAGGAACTCACGAACGGGCTATCGAAGAGCAGTTGGTACTTGAGCGAAGCATCGGTGATGGGGTGATGATGCTTGCCGATCACCTTGCCATCCGCATCGATGATGCGAGCCCAGGTCCCGCAGATGCTGAGGTCTGCATCGATTGCGAAGCGCTGGACCTGTGAGGCGATGCGATCAGGGCGCGCCACATCATCAGCATCCTGGCGCGCTACGAGGGCTCCGTTCGATAGGCTCAAGGCATGGTTCAGCGCCTCGGCCACGCCCCGGTACTCTTGGCTTCGGCGAATGAGACGCTTGTCAGTGAACCGGTCCAAGGCTTTGCTGGTTCCATCTGTGCTTCCGTCATCCACCACGATGAGCTCGAGGTTCGTGTAGGTCTGGCCGAGCAGGCTTGCCACGCTTTCGGCGACATAGTCAGCCGCATTGTGAACCGGCATGATCACGCTTACAAGCGGCCCATCGTTCATGTCACCCGCGTTTGGTGAACCAGTAGCATCCACAGCCGTAGCGCTGCTTATCGGCCATGTCAGCGGTGGCGTTCCGTATGAGTCCGCCATGAGCAGGATCGTCGGGAACCAGCGCGAACTCTTTCAGGTCGAAGCCAGGGAATGCATTGGCGATCATTCCAAAGGAGTAAATGCGATGCGCATTGAAGACCACACGAGCCTTTCCGGTTGGGACCACGATGAGCAAATGCCCACCGGGAGCCGTAACGCGCTGCAGTTCAGCCATGGCCTTGCGATCGGCAGAGGGGTCGATCGGGTCGCCATAGCGGCCCAAGCCGATGTGCTCAATGGTGTGCATGCATGAGAGCGAGCGTATGGAGCCATCGGCGAAGGGGAGCCGAAGCAGGTCGGCCGAATCGCTGGTGAGGCCGCTCAGCTGAAGATCCGCGGGGCGATAGTCGTAGAAGCGCACGGGCATGAATGCCGAGAGCATCGAGCAGAAGTGCAGGGTGGAGGAGATGTCCACATGCACTTCGGGCGCGATCTCACGCACGATGCGCGCGGCCCAAGCCGGGTGATACACGTAGTGCCTGTCGAAGGTGGTACCGGCCGTGTCGTCGCCGAAGCAGGGCATGACCTCTTCCCAGCGCAGCTGCATCGCTTCAGGATCGCCCGTGGCCAACGTCTTGAAC
>JBATND010000395.1:0-4447 GCA_049290175.1 Flavobacteriales bacterium
AGCCTTGCGTATCCACGACAACGAACGTCGGCCAACTCATGATAGGTGAACCGGCGATAAAATTGAAAGTGCCGCTGCATCCATTCGTGTCCCAGAATTGCACCGAGTGGCTGCTGCCAGGAGCTACGGCCCCGAGGGTTACGTAGTAGTTGCCCGGTGCCGCAGGTGGTTGCACCATGCCCATCACCCCCTGCGCCACACTCCATGGGGCCAGTTCCTCCGTGATTCCCCATGGCTGCGGTGGCAAAAAGAACTCGCGGTACTCCTGGCCAGGGCAGTATGCATGAGGGAGGCCGAAGTCGTTATAGTCGATTGTGCCATAGTTCTCGGATATCACGGTACCATCATCCGTGGCTTGTGTGCCCACGAAGTCGGTCACGATCACCGAGTATGTTCCAGCGCTCAGCCCACCAATGCCATCGGTGGTTTCTCCACCGCCCCAGAGGTAGGTGTATGGTGGAACGCCGCCCGAAACAGCAGCATAGGCGGTGCCATTCGCGTACGTACAGGTCTCATTCTGCACCACCACGGTAACCGAGAGCGCTGAAGCCCAAACGCCTGTGGCCAACGATGCACAAAGGATGAGTCCCCTTTTCATTTTGATCAGTGTTTGATGAAGCGCTCGCGCGCCTCGTTCCCGTTTGTGAAAGTGACAATGAGCAAGTAGGCTCCTGCATTCAGTTGATCAACAGCGATGCTCGCACTCGCTGCACGCACTGTTCGCGCCATCACCTCCCTACCATCAGCGGCGGTGATCCGAAAGGAGGCGAGGTTTCCATTCGCGCTGATGAATAGGACATCGTTGACCGGATTCGGCATCAGCCGCATGGCCTCCGGTACTTGCGCCTGGCCTTGCTCCCCCGTGCTGAACTCCGCCACCAGCACGCTCGGCTCGGTGATCACCGGCGGGTTGTAGTCGAAGTAGATGTTGGCGATGTTCTCGATGATGGTGCCGGGCAGAACGGGTTGGCGCGGACGTATGCGGAACGAGACGAAGCCGTGGCTGCGCGGCTCGTTCACGTTGCTATCCGGCAACAGGATATTGGCGAATGTCCACCGGAGCACGCCATGACCCAGCAATTGCAAGGCGTGCGCGTGCGAAGAAACGCCTGCCTGGAACGTGGCTGGATCAAGCGTTCCGGGCAGCGTATCGGTGATCACCACGAAGAAAGCCGTGTCCGTGCCGGTGTTCTGGAAGCGGATGGTGTAGTCGATCCATTCATCATCGTTGATGAAGTAGATCTCATTGCTCTCGCGCGAACTGGTGAGCGCGGTCTTGTCGTTGGGGTCGTAGGCGCCGGTCACGGTCACCTGATGCACGTAGGTATTGTTGCTCAGATTCGCCTCGGGGTTGGCCACACTGCCCGTGATGGTGCTGGTGAGCACGGTGCCCAGCAAGTTGATGTTGGGCGGTACCTGGAAGCGCAGGGAGAAGTTGCGCTGCCCGAAAGCACCGATGCTGTTGGTGTTCCACGTGATCGTATTGCCAGCCACGCTCGTTGGAGCTGGCGTAGCGGATAGATAAATGAGCGTCGGGTCGAAGGTCATTGTCACACTGCCTGTACCAGCCAGCACGCCGACCAGATTGCGGAACACAAGCGAATAGGCGATCTCGAAGCCGGGTCGTGCGGCACCGCTCGCCGCTAGCATGACCATATCCAATCCTGCCAAGCTGGTATCGGGCAAGTTGCGCGTCAGGTTCGGTTGGCCCGCCGTCAACGCGAAGGGTGTTGTGCTCACGCCGCAATGCTCCTGGTAATTCGGGTTCACGGTATTCACCGTGTAACTGCCGTAGGACAGGTTCAAGCCATAATTCCCTGAACCATCGGTGAGCGCATAGAATGGGCCTGGTAGCACTTCGATAACGGTTCCGGGCAGTGCTGGCTCACCGCTGTTCTGCGAGCAGTTCTCGTTGGCGTCGATGTACGCACGTCCGCTAAGCGTGCCGCAGGTGTAGCCTAGGTCGGGCACAACAAGTGTCATTGTATCCTGGCATGTCCCGGTGAGGCCTATGAAATCAGATTCCAACAAGTCGTTGAGATCTCCCCAATCAATCATGCTCACCAAGTGATAGGTACCAGATGGCAGGCCTGTCGCTGTCAAATTGATTCCGGTCGATGGAATCGTGCTGTACCCATTAGCGCCACCGCTCTGTCCATTCGCCCAGGGGAACTGCACCCCGTCGCGGTAAAGACGCAGGCCGGTGGTCCAGCTTGGCGAAGAATTGCTCGGCACGTACACGTTGATACTGCCATTTGCTCCACCACTGCACGATCCATCCACCGATAGCACCTGCGGAATCGGCCAAATCGGATCGGGCCGGATGATGTCGTTGATCGTGGTGGTGCAGCCGTTCGCATCCGTGATCGTGGTGGTGTAGGGTCCTGAGGAGTTCTGCCCGAACGCGCCCACGTAGAAATACTCATCCGACGGACCCACGAGCCCGCCTTGGTCCCAGAAGCCCATGCCCAGAGAGCTAAGCGTGTACATGCAGAACAGACGTTTGGTCGGCATTCCGCTGTTATCTGCGGGGCAGCCCGGCAGCCAGAAGGTCCACGGCGACTGCAAAGGCTCTCCCTGCAAGGTGACCTCTGAAGTAGCCTGATCGCTGTTGAAATCGGTGACGGTGACCGAGTAGGTTCCGGGCGGCAGCCCTTCGATGAAGTTAGTGGTTGCACCGGTGCTCCACTGGTAGCTGTACGGCCCCACTCCCCCATTCGCTAAAGCGTAAAGCGCGCCTGTGGGATAGACGCAAACAGGGTAGTTCTGAACCTGGATCTGCACCGTGACCGCCATTGAGCGGCTGGATGCGAGCAGCATGAGCAAAACGATTAGGCTAGCAGCCCAGGTGTAACGATTGGTCATGCAAGGGACTTTGGTTGTTTGGCAGACGCGAGCTGCCGAATTGGATGCCTGAAGGTCAGGACTTTTCCGCGAACAACGGATCCTTGGCGATGAATAATGACCAACACGCGCACGAACGCTTCGGGATACCTTCGCCGCCCGCTCCGCCATGCGCCTATAGGCACATGCGCTCATGAGCACATGGGCAATGTCCTCCCCCCGCACCGCCGCCTTCCACACCTTGGGCTGCAAGCTCAACTTCAGTGAGACCAGCACCTTGGCCCGCTCGCTGGAGGAAGCAGGCTATGCAAGGGTGAAGGTGGAAGAGCGCCCAGAAGTCTTTGTGCTCAACACCTGCAGCGTCACGGAGAACGCCGACAAGGAATGCCGTCAATGGGTGCGCCGCTTCCAGCGCATCAACCCCGAGGCCTTCATCGCCGTGGTGGGCTGCTACGCCCAGCTGAAGCCCGAAGAGATCGCCGCGATCCCCGGCGTCAACCTCGTGCTCGGCGCCAACGAGAAGTTCGATCTGGCCGCGCACATCGACAGGCGACTGTCATCGTCCGAAGCCGGTCACCGCGAGCGAAGCGAAGCGGTCTTTGCACCCATCAAGGAAGCTCGCACCTTCATTCCCTCTTTCAACGCCAACGACAGGACAAGGACCTTCCTCAAGGTGCAGGACGGATGCGACTACTTCTGCTCCTTCTGCACCATTCCCTTGGCGCGTGGCCGCAGCCGCAGCGGCACCATCGCCGAAACGGTGGCCATCGCACGCGACATCGCCCGCAGCGGCGTGAAGGAGATCGTACTCACCGGCGTGAACACCGGTGATTTCGGCAGATTGAATGGTGAGGACTTCCTCGGCCTCATCAAAGCGCTCGATCAGGTCGAAGGCATCGAGCGTTTCCGGATCAGCAGCATCGAGCCCAACCTGTGCAGCGATGCCGTGATCGACTTCGTGGCCGCAAGCCAGCGCTTCATGCCGCACTTCCACATGCCGCTGCAAAGCGGGAGCGATGCCATCCTCGAACGCATGCGCCGCCGCTACGACACCACGCTCTACGCCGATCGCGTGGCGCGCATCAAGGCCCTCCTCCCCCACGCTTGCATCGGCGCCGATGTGATCACCGGCACGCCCGGCGAAACGGATGAGGAATTCCAGAAGACGCACGCATTCCTGCGCACCATCGCTGTGGATTACCTGCACGCATTCACCTACAGCGAGCGCGCGAATACCACAGCAGTGCGCATGGAAGATGCTGTAACGATGGAAACGCGCCGCGAGCGCACCAAGCAACTGCGCATCCTCAGCAGCAAATTGCAACGCGCGCATTACGAACGTCATTTGGGCAGCATGCGCAACGTGCTCCTCGAATCGGAGGATGTCGATGGCCGCATGCTCGGCTACACCGACAACTACCTGCGCGTATCGCTGCCATTCGATGCAACGCTGGTGAACACCATCCAACCCATGCAACTCACGCGCATCAACGGCGATGGGCAGGTTGATGGATTATTGCAGCAACGCACGCTGTTTGTCGACCCGGAGGGTCGACGCTACAGCGGCGTTGATGGGAATCTGCCTGCGGCCGACACAATGGGT
>JBATND010000396.1:0-19997 GCA_049290175.1 Flavobacteriales bacterium
GCGGACACGAGCCAAGCAACAACTAGGAAGAACCCTTCCATCGAATCGAAGGCCGTCCGCAAGGGCGGCCTTCGGCGTTCATGGCCCTCATAGGTCCTTTCGTCGGAAGCACGACCATTCGGGTAACCGCGTGCCATGCCATAGCGTTCAAAGCGCCTCATTCACAACACCACAGAGCACAGATGGCACGTATGCGTCAGTTGAAGATCGTGAAGCAGGTGACCAACCGCGACACGCCGTCCTTGGACAAGTACCTCCAGGAGATCGGCCGCGTGAAACTCATCACCGCGCAAGAAGAAGTAGAGCTGGCGCGCCGCATCAAGCAGGGCGATCAAGAGGCCCTCGAGGCACTGGCCAAGGCGAATCTGCGCTTCGTGGTCTCCGTGGCCAAGCAGTACCAAGGCCAGGGCCTCAGCCTGCCCGACCTCATCAGCGAGGGCAACGTGGGCCTGATCAAGGCCGCCACCCGCTTCGACGAGACGCGCGGCTTCAAGTTCATCAGTTACGCCGTGTGGTGGATCCGGCAGCAGATCCTGCAGAGCCTGGCTGAGCAGGCCCGCATCGTGCGCTTGCCCTTGAACAAGATCGGATCCATCAACAAGATCAACAAGGCCTTCGCACGTTTGGAGCAGGAGCACGAGCGCCCGCCCACCGCACACGAACTGGCCGAGGTGCTGGAGATGACCCTCGAAGAGGTGAAGACCAGCCTGAACAACACAGGCCGACACGTGAGCATGGATGCGCCCTTGCGCGATGATGGCGACAGCGGCACCATGATGGACGTGATGAGCAATCCAGACCTGCCCAGTCCGCTGGATACCCTGATGACCGACAGCCTGCGCAACGAGATCGAGCGCAGCCTGCGTGCCCTGCAAGGCCGCGAAGCTGACGTGATTCGCCTCTACTTCGGCCTGAATGGCAACCAGCCGCACACCTTGGAAGAGATCGGCCAGAAATTCGACCTCACCCGTGAGCGCGTGCGCCAGATCAAGGAGAAGGCCATCCGCCGCATGAAGCACACCAGCAGGAGCACGGTGCTGAAGGCGTACATGGGTTGATTAGAAAGCACAATTCGTAGTCGGCAGCTCGCGATTGGCAGTACTTCTGCCGCATGCGATCTGCCGACTTCGTGCATCTAGCCCCCGCCTACATTCGCGGCCATGCCGCACCTGCTCGCCCCATCCCTGCTCTCCGCCGATTTCGCCGAGCTCGGCAAGGCTGTCCGTTTGATCGAGGAAAGCGAGGCCGCTTGGCACCACATCGATGTGATGGATGGCGTCTTCGTGCCGAACATCAGCTTCGGCCTGCCGGTGATCAAGAGCATCCGCAAGCACGCGAAGAAGCCCTTCGATGTACACCTCATGATCGTGCGCCCCGACCAGTACATCACGGCTTTCCGCGATGCTGGCGCCGACATCCTCACGGTGCATTACGAGGCCTGCACGCACCTGCACCGAAGCATCCAGGCCATCAGGGCCGCTGGCATGAAAGCCGGTGTGGCCATCAATCCGCACACTTCCGTCGAACTGCTCAGCGATGTGCTCGCCGATGTGGATGTGGTCTGCGTTATGAGCGTGAACCCTGGCTTCGGAGGTCAGAAGTTCATTGAGCGCACCTATGCCAAGGTGGAAGCACTGAAAGAACTGCGCATTCGCACCGGTTCTAAAGCGCTGATTGAGATCGATGGCGGCGTGAGTGCGGAGAATGCGCAACAGCTGGTGGCCACCGGCGCCGATGTGCTCGTGGCCGGCAACAGCGTGTTCGGCGCATCCGATCCGCTGGCCGCCATTGCCCAGCTAGCCCAATAGGGCCTTCGAGGTCGTCGGTATTTTATCCGCTTTCGGCGACTGGTCCGCCGCGCGTGCCGAATGCCCGCCGTCGCGTGAAACAAGCACGATCTCCTTCTGCGTAAAGCGACGCGACCCCTCCCCCATGCGCACCCCGCTTCTTGTCATACTGGCGCTTTCGGCGCCCCTCACCTTTGCACAGCAATCCGGCTTTGGAATCAAGGGCGGTCCTTTGATGAGCAACACACGCTCGGGCAATCGCAGCGGCAATTGGCTTCCAGGAGCGAGCGTGGGCACCTACTTCGCATTGCGCGCAGGCCCACGCATGGAACTGCAGCCTGAAGTGCTCATTACCTCCTTGGGCGCTGGCTACTCGTTGCCCGACGATGGTCGCGGCCATGTGCGCACCCTCTATGCGCAAGTACCGGTCTCCTTCAAGCTCTATCTGGGCAATGTGGCCAACGTACAGGTCGGCGCGCAGATGGGCAGACTCCTCCTCGCCCAGCAATCGGCCGAAGGCGAATCAACCAAGGTCACCGAGAGCTATGAGTCCTGGGACTACGGCGTCATCCTCGGCCTTGGAGCTGATATGGTGAGCGGACTTGACCTTGGTCTCCGATACTACAGCGGCTTGCGACCCGTGCTCGCCAACGATCAAGTGCTGTTCCCGCGCAACCGCTCATTCGCGCTTTCGTTGGGCTATCGCATGAGCCGACTGAGGTCGCCGAAGTTCGCGCGTCGCAGGAACTAACGCTCAGCGCGAGCCGGGTATCTTCGCCGCCCATGGCGAAGGCTCCTGTGATCGCGTTGCTCGGTGGAGGCCAGCTCGGCCGCATGTACATCGAGAACGCGCTGCGCTACACTGCAGAAGTGCATGTACTAGACCCGGATCCACAGGCACCCTGCGCACGCATTGCCAACCGTTTCGTTATCGGCGACTTCCGAGACAAGGAAACCGTATTGCGCTTTGCGAATGATGCCGATGTGGTTGGCATCGAGATCGAGCAGGTCTCGGTGGAAGCATTGGAAGAACTCAAGAGGCAGGGCAAGCGGGTTATCCCCGACCCTAGCGTGCTGCGCATCATCCAGGACAAGGGCTTGCAGAAACAGTTCTATGGGGACCATGGCATCCCCACATCGCCATTCGCATTGATCGAGAAGCGCACGGAGATCGCCGCGCACGCGCATCTGCTGCCCGCATTCCTGAAGACGCGCACCGGTGGCTACGACGGTCGCGGCGTGATGCCCATTGATGCTGTGTCGGATGCGGAGAGCGCTTTCGATGGACCCTACGTGCTGGAAGAGCGCGCTAACATCGCCCTCGAGCTCGCCGTGCTTGTTGCGCGCGCCGCGAACGGAACCGAAGTGGCCTACGATCCCGTGGAGATGGTCTTCGACCCGAAGCTGAACCTGGTGGATCACCTGCGCGCTCCGGCCCGGATTCCGCAACATGTAGCCGATGCCGCCAAGCGCTTGGCGAAACGCGTGACCACCGCTTTCGGCGAACCGGGGCTCTACGCCGTGGAGATGTTCCTCACGAAGGACGATGAGCTGCTCGTGAACGAGACCGCACCGCGCGCGCACAACAGCGGCCATCACACCATCGAAGCCTGCGCGAGCTCGCAGTTCGACCAGTTGCTGCGCATCCATTGCGATTGGCCGCTTGGCGATGCAGCACTGCGCGCGAAGACGGCCATGATCAACCTGGTGGGCGAAGGAGGCACGGGCTCACCCGAGCTGATCGGCGCCGATGACGTCCTGCATCTGCCGGAAACCTTCATCCATCTCTATGGCAAGCACGAGACGCGTGATGGACGAAAGATGGGCCATGTGACCGTGCTCTCTGCAACGGACCTCGGGCTTGATCAGGCCATTGCGGTAACAAAGGTGCATTGCAAAGTGAAGCCAAGAGGAAACATGAAAGCTGAAATGGGAAATATGAAAGCTGAAAGATGAAACGAGAACCATTCCGCCCATGGGCTATTTCAGCTTTCAGCTTTCCTCTTTCAGCTTTTTAGAGTCGCACCAACTCAATCAATAACTGAAAACCACATGGTCGGCATCATCATGGGAAGTCGCAGCGATCTGGAGATCATGCGCGAAGCCTTGGACACGATGAAGGAATTCGGCGTGGAGCATGAGCTCACCGTGGTGAGCGCGCACCGCACACCCGACCGCATGTTCGCTTACGCGAAGGGCGCGGCAGCACGCGGCGTGAAAGTGATCATTGCCGGTGCTGGAGGCGCGGCGCACTTGCCAGGCATGGTGGCATCGCTCACCACATTGCCGGTGATCGGCGTGCCCATCAAGAGCCGCAACAGCATTGATGGATGGGACTCGCTGCTGAGCATCGTGCAGATGCCATCCGGCGTGCCCGTGGCTACTGTTGCTGTGAATGGCGCGCGCAATGCGGGCCTGCTCGCCGTGCAGATCCTCGCTATCCACGATGAGAAGCTCGCCGCCAAGCTTGAAGCATTCAAAGGTGAGCAGGAAGACAAGGTGCGCGACGGCATCGCTGCGCTGAAGCAGCAGTTCCCGAACGGCTTCGATCAATGATGCACGCTGCGGGGAGGCCATACCGTGTGCATACGCTCCGGATGCTGCCCGGTGATGATGTGCGCCTCTCGCTTCAATCCTGGTGCGAGCAGAATGGCATTGAGGCCGCTGCCATCGTGAGCGCTGTTGGCAGCCTGAGCCATGCGCGCATCCGCTTCGGCGGCAAGCAGGATGGCGCCTTTGTCGAAGGCAATCTGGAAGTTTGCGCGCTCAGTGGAACGCTTTCCAAACACGGCATGCACGTTCATCTGGCCGTTGCTGATGGTGATGGTCGCATGACCGGCGGGCACATGCTGCAAGGCTGCTTGGTGCGCACCACCTTGGAAGTGGTCATTCAGGAGATCGGTGGCGTGCGCTTCGCGCGAAGACCCGATGAGCACACGGGTTACGACGAGCTCTTCCCAGAAGAGATCAAGCCTTAGCAGGCACTAGGGCAGCACTTCCATCATTGTGCGGTACGCGATGATGTACGGGTAGACCTCATCCACATCGGCGTTCCTCAGCGCGATGCAGCCCCAGGTCCAGTCGGCGCCGGTATCGATCCAATGGTCCATGCCTTCAGGCACGCCGTGTATGCCGATCTCGCCGCCAATGTCCTTGCCGCGCGGGATCAGACCCTTCGCCTTGCGTTCGTTGTAGCGCTTCCAGCTCTCCGCGTTCGGATAGTCAACCCAGATGAACTTATGCCATTGCGCATGCACGCGCTTGCTGCGGAAGGTGAAGCTGCCCTCCGGCGTCTTGCGATCGCCTTGGTGGAATTTATCGCCAACAGGCACCTCGCCCAGCACGCATGAATACGACTTCAGCACATGGCCCTGCGCCACCACCTCAAATCGCCGCTTCGACTTATGCACCTTGAAACCGATGGACTTCGCATCGATCTTCAAGGAATCGATGATGGCAGCCAAGGGCTTGATAGCCGGAGCCGGAGCTGTGGCTTCAGCAATGGCCGCTTCGTCCGAGCGCCCCTTGGAGGGCTGGCCGCAAGCGGATAGGGTGAGAAGGACGAGCAGTGGGGCGGCGCAGCGCATCATGTTCATGCACAACGCAATGCGCCGCCCCTTCGCGCGTAACGGCTACAGCACGGTGTAGGGAATCTCCACCTCGATGTCGGTCTCGCCACCCGCGTTGGTGATATCGCCAGCGCTCACGCCGGCCGCGCTCTTGTTGGGCTCGTGGCGGAGGATGATGGTGAGATTGCCCGATCCAGCCGCAGTGGTGGTCCAAACGGTGGCCAATCCGATGGGCATGCCATTGGAGTCGGCATCAGCATAGGAACTCCAGGTGAGTGAGCCGCCCGTGGTGGCGAAGAAGAACTGATGCTCAGCCGCTTCGGCAGCCACCTCATTGCTGATGGTATCTGAAGGCGTTACACTCTCGTTGAGCAGCAGAAGACTCACCGTGTATGTGGAACCGGGCTGCAATTCACCACCCGTGATCACGGGAGCATTGCCGCCATCGCCGTCGATATCCCTCCAGCTGAATTCGACCACATCATTGGTGACCGAATGGGTGAAGAAGGCCCGCACCGTGGTGATGAGCTCCTCTTCGTTGTGGTTGTGGCCGTGGTCGTGGTCATCATCTTCCTTGTCCTTCTTGCAGGACGCGAGTGCGAAAACGGCGAGGAGCGAGAGCGTGAGAAGTTTCGAGCTGATTGTCATTGTGTGTTGTGGTTCGTTGTTGTGAGAGTTCTGTTCAGCTTGCATGGTGCAAGCGTTACTCGGCGAAACGGCCGAAGGCGTAGCGCACGCTGAGCACGATATCCGTGCCGCGCGCATCGGTGAAGTATCGGAATCTGTCGAGGTAGTCCCTGTAAGCGGTGTTGAAGAGGTTATTGGCTTGAAGGCCGATGCGCAATTCACCTTTCCCGAGCGTGCGCGACGCAGAAGCGGAAAGGGCGAAGAGGTGATAAGTGGAAGGCGGCGGCGCGAAATCGAGCCCCTCGGGAATGCGGCGCTGCTCGAATACGGCCTGATGCGTGGCACCGGCCTCGAAGGCCCGCCACTTGCCACCTGAAGCCGTGCGGAACAGAAGCCCATTCTCCAACCGATCGGCGGGCATAAGGAAGAGCCATTCGTCCTTGCGCTGATCGCGAGCGTGTACCGTGCTGCCGCGCATGCGCCATGCGAACCGCTTGCTCAACTTCAGCGTGGCCGAAGCATCCAAACCGCCCATGAGCGCATCGGTGGCCGTGTAGCGGAACACCGGGAACGCGCCACGGATGGTGAGCCGTGTGCCATCGGGACGCAGGTAGATGAAGCCCTCGATCCTGCTCGCATGCACCGTGGCATCAATCCGAAGGCGACCACCGAAGAGCGCAGCTTCCGCATCCAAGGTGGCTTTCAGCGAACGCTCGCTGCCGAGCGATGCATCGCCTTCCTCGATCGCAGCCGCACTATGATGCAAGCCTTCGCTGTACAGTTCGCTCACATGCGGCGGACGGAAAGCGCTTGCCAGTCCAAGGCGAAGCCTCGCGCTATCACTCAATTGATAGCTCGCGCCAAGAGCGAACGCCGCATTCGTGAAGCGATGTTCCGGTGCTTGCAGCTGGCCTTCACGATCGAAGCGGCGCACATGAAGCAAGGTGCCCTCGGCACGCGCGCCGGCCTCCAACTCGAGCCGCTCTCCCACAGGCATGTGCTCGATGATGAAAGCGCCGATGCTCTCCTTCCGGAAGTCGGGGATTAGTGGCCGCACACCGGTGCCGGGAATGTTGGTGTTCTCCTGCGCGAGCGCCGTAACGCCGAATTTGCCGTGTACATGCTTGCCGATCCAATGCTTCAGCACGGCTTCGGCGGTGTGCGTGGCCAGCCACAGGTCCAGCGCAGGCCTGGCGCTTCTTCCAGCGCGGCGTATATCGTACTCCTGCCGGTCGTTGGCCTGATAGCCGTAGTTCACTTCCAACCTGTTCCGATCGGTAAGCGCGATGCTGCCTTGCACGCGGAGCAAATGGTGCGTCACGGTCTGGCGCGGTGCATCGATCGCGTAGCTGAAAGGCGCGGTGTACCATGGCTCGCCGCTCTCGATGGCGCGTTGCAGATCGGTGGTGCTGCCGATGTGCGCGGCGCGCAGGATGCCCAGTTCGCGCGTGAAGCGGCTGTAGAAAACGCTCGCGCCCCGGCGATGATCGCGATAGCCGACTGAAGCACTGCCGCTCCATTCGCGCTGGCCGGTGTTGCTCAACGTGTAGCGCGCTGCTTCGCTATCGCCCAAGTACCTGCCACTGCCTTGCACGCGCCACCCGAAACCAGTGATGCCCTTGATGCCACCTTCGAGCAAACCACTTCCACCGCCGCCGCGACCATTCCATTGACCCAAGCCGCGCAGTTCACCGCTGATGCCAGCCGTACGCGGCAGCTCCACCGGCTCCACGATCACAGCCCCGCCGATGGCATCGCTGCCGTACTGCACGCTGGCTGCGCCCTTCACCACGGTGATGCGATCGGCGCTGAGCGGATCAAGGCTGGGCGCATGCTCGCTGCCCCACTGCTGGTCCTCCTGCCGGATGCCTTGGTTGAGGATGAGCACTCGATTGCCGCTGAGGCCGTGGATCACAGGCTTGCCGATGCTGGGACCTGTGGCCAGCACCGTGACACCCGGCACGCGCGCGAGCAACTCCGCGATCCCGGTTCCAGCGGCCCGCTCCATATCCTCTCGATCAACGCTCTTGGCTGGTTGGCCTACCTGTTCATCGGGCCTCGCTTGGATCACCTCCAATTCGCGCAGCTCTTCGGCATGGTGCTCCAGTTTGAAGTCGATTGTGATTGAGGAGGTGAGCCGCACTTCGCGCGTCACGGGTTCGCAGCCCAAATGGTGTACGCGCACCAGATAAGTGCCGGGGCAAAGTCCTTCGATGCGGTAATGTCCTTGATCATTGGTCACGGCGCCTTTGCCCAATGCAGCGATGAAGACCTCGGCGTAGGACAAGGGTTCGCCATCGTGCTCATCGATCACGCGGCCAGCGAGCACTAGCGTACAAGGTGCTGGCTGCGCGAACGATGCCAACGGCAAGGCCAAAAGGGCGAGTATGAAGAGCGATGCTCTCAATGGTCAATAGGTTGAATGCGAGGAAGCGGCATGCGCGATCATGCCGGACTAAGGCCCGCCAGTGAGCGAACCAATCATTTGAACCGATCAGGCTCGCGGAGGGCCACGCGCATCGAAGCCCGCAGATGCCGGGCAGGTGATGGTGGCCAAATCAGTCGCGACCTGCGCTAGGGGTCGCTCAATCGCTACACGGGCCGAGGGCTCGGGCAGCGATTCGGCCACAGGCATGGCAAGGTCGCACAGCGCGCAATCGCTCGATAGCCAAGCAGCTTCCTGCTCATGGGAATCGCTGGAATCCGAATGGCATTCGTGCGGAAAGGCCCGCGC
The DNA here is from genome assembly GCA_049290175.1 of Flavobacteriales bacterium. Lineage (GTDB taxonomy): Bacteria > Bacteroidota > Bacteroidia > Flavobacteriales_F > PHOS-HE28 > PHOS-HE28. Next base: position 8,718 of record JBATND010000396.1, read on the forward strand.
CATGAAATAGGGCAACACGGCCAAGGCCATGATGGTGGCCAGCAATGAGCGTTGCCAAGGCGCTTGCATGCGGCGAAAGTATGTTCAGCGAGCGGTTGAAGCCGCTGCCTATTTTCGCGGCCCATCACAAAGCCCATGAACAGACTCTTCGCCCTACTACTGCTCGCCGCGCCCTTCGCCATGCCCAAGGCGACCGGCCAATGGAACGTGCTCACCAACTCCGGGTACCAAGCGGTGAAGAGCATCACTTCAGGTGGCGGAGCCGTGTACATGGTGGCCACCAGCACCTCCACCTTCTCGGCTACGGTGTACAAGAGCATCGATGGGGGCAGCTCATGGAATCCATCGGGAACAGGTTTGCCGGGCGGACAAGCGGTTCAATCGGTTCACTTCGCTAGTGGTGTGCTGCTCTGCGGCACGGAGAGCGGGATATACAGGAGCACGAATGCTGGCGCCTCTTGGGTGCTGGCAAACCCTTCACCTCTGCCTACAGCGAGCGCCAGCAACTACGTGAAGAAATTCTTCCAGTTCGGCTCCACCACCTTGGCCGTGTTCAGCGCCACCATTGGCGGTGGCGGCGGCATTTACCGGAGCACTGACGGCGGTGTTCAGTGGTTCAATGGGAACAACGGGCTGGCCACGAACATGATCGTGAATCAAGTCTGCGAGGCAGGCGGCTTGCTCTATACCGCCACTTCGACGGGCTTGGCCAACTCGAACAACCTATCCGTATCGTGGAACCAGATCCCCACGGCCAACTTCGCCTGTTATGGCGTGCAAGGCACTGCATCGCGGCTGGTGATCATCAGCTCGCTCGGGTACCGGTACAGCACGAATGGCGGCTCTACTTGGAACAACGCCACTGGCACTCCCAATTCGCCGACGGGTGGCGAGCTGATCCTTTACGATGGCGCTTATTGGGCCATCAATACCGCGAGCCCGATGGATGTGCTGCGCTCCACGAACAATGCGCAAAGCTTCAGCGTGTATGAGGGCGGCCTGCAGGGCGCTGACGTGATTTCGCAGAACGCTTTCCATGCCAGCGGCAACACGCTCTACTTGGGTTGCTTCACCAACATCTATGGCCACCCGGGCACCACGCTGGGCGTGACCGACGCTCAACCCGAAGAACTTTCCATCCCGTACCCCACCGTATTCACCGACGGCTTCTTCTTGAACGCTGATGCCGATCAGATCGGGAACGCTGTTGTGCTGTTCGATGGCAGTGGCCGCGAGGTCCTCCGCCAAGTGCTTTCATCGCAAGGCATCAATTGGATCCAACGCGCAGGCCTTTCCGCAGGCACTTACCACGCTGCACTCGCCGAGCGCTCCTCTGGCCTCTTGCATCCGCTTGGCAAGTTGGTGGCGCAATGAGCCAGCGCCCGACCATCGGGCATATCGGGGTTTTCACCTCCGGGGGCGATAGCCCCGGCATGAACGCTGCGCTGCGTGCCGTGGCGCGGGCTGCTGCCTACCGGGGCATCCGCTGCACGGGCATCGTGAGCGGCTACGATGGCATGATCAACGACCGCACGGTGCCGCTTGGGCCGCGCGATGTGAGCAACATCATCCAACGCGGAGGCACCATGCTCCGCTCGGCGCGCAGCGAGGAATTCCGCACAGCCGAAGGGCGGGCGCGAGCCGCAGCCATGCTCCATCGCCATGGCATCGACGCGGTGGTGGCCGTTGGAGGCGATGGCACCTTCACCGGAGCACGACTGCTCTTCCAAGAGCATGGCGCGCGCATCATCGGTCTGCCGGGCACCATCGACAACGACCTCTTCGGCACCGACCGCACCATCGGATTCGATACCGCTGTGAACACTGCTGTTGAGGCCATCGACAAGCTGCGCGATACGGCCGCCTCGCACGATCGACTCTTCTTCGTGGAGGTCATGGGCCGCGACTCGGGGTTCATCGCCTTGGCATGTGCCATTGCGGCTGGAGCCGAATACGTGATGCTTCCCGAGGTGAGGCAGCGCATCGATGAATTGGTGAATGCGCTATCACAGGCCCAACAGAGCAAGAACAGCAGCATCGTGGTGGTGGCCGAGGGCGATGAAGAGGGCGGTGCGATCGCCATAGCGAACAAGGTGAAGGAGCAACTGCCGCATTACGACATGCGGGTCACGGTGCTTGGCCACTTGCAGCGCGGCGGGTCGCCCTCGGTGCTCGATCGCGTAATGGCCAGCAGATTGGGGGCTGCCGCAGTTGACCATCTCTTGCAAGGAGCCCACGATGCTATGCTCGGCGAAGTGTCCGGGGAGATCGTCCTAACGCCTTTCGCCGAGGCCATCGGCAAGCGAAAGGAGCTCCCTGCCGATGTACTTGCCTTGCTTCCTGTTTTGGCTAGCTGAGGCCGGGCAACCTCGCGGGTATCATTCTGGTCGTTAAACTTGGTCGCCAGACAAGGTGCAGGCATGCGTTCCCTCCTCTTCGCCACACTGCTAATAAGCTCATCGGCTATCGCGCAACCGTGCTTGCTCGGCTATACGCTTTCGCAATCGCCGTTGCCCACCAATGGCACCTATGGTTGCGGTGAAACGGTGACCTTCTGCTTCACAGTGACGTCCTGGAACACGACCAATGCAAATTGGTTCCATGGCATCTCGGCCTCTTTCGGTCCCGGCTGGGATATGACTACGCTCGTGCCTGGAGCGCCACCAGCAACTGCAGGCGGAAGCGCGGGCACATGGGGCTGGTTCAATAGCGTGCAGGGCACGGCCGGGACCAACATCGGCCCACAAGGACCGGGGTTCTTCTTCGACCTGAACAACGACGGCAATGCCGGCAACAACTTCGGCGACTTCAGCACAGGATCATGGACATTCTGCTGGACGATCAGCGTGCTCAGCCCGCCGGCATGCGTGAACGGGCTGAGCCTTTCGGTGAACTTCAACACCTTCTCTGATAGCGAGACCGGCTCGTGGGGAAGCGCGGCATGCAACCTCGACGCGATCCCGACATCGAACCCCGCAGTGATCCAGGCCTGCTCCGCGAATGCCGGAACCAATGGCGCTGTCACCCTCTGCTCTGCATCGCCGCCAAGCGTGCTCTTCACCGCATTAGGCGGAACGCCGCAAGCCGGTGGCGCATGGACCAACCCGAGCGGGGCAGCGCACTCAGGAGTACTTGACCCCTCCACCGATGCGGCGGGCAACTACACTTACACGGTTACCGCGAATGCCCCGCCATGCTCGCAAACAGCAACGATCGCTGTCACAATCAATCCACAACCGAACGCGGGCATTGATGGCGCCACCACCACCTGTGCGAGTAGTGCAGCATTCAACCTGCTCAGCTCTTTGGGCGGCGCGCCCATGCCCGGTGGCACATGGACAGGCCCGTCTGGTGCTTCCTCCGGAACATTCAATCCTGCCGTGGATGCAGCGGGCATTTACACCTACACCATCACGGGCACGCCGCCATGCACCGATGCCAGCGCAAGCGTAACCGTGACGGTGAACCCCACGCCCAACGCCGGTGGCGATGGATCGCTCACGCTATGCTCTAACGGCGCGCCCGCATCGCTCTTCAGTTCGTTGATGGGAACGCCCAGCCCAGGGGGTACTTGGACCGGGCCCGGCGGTGCCATGAACGGGACCTTCACCCCGGGAACGAATAGCGCAGGCCCCTACACGTACACCGTGAATGGCATTGCACCCTGCCCGAACAGCAGCGCCACGGTTACCGTGACCGTGAATCAACTGCCGGATGCAGGAACCAATGCCGCTGCCACGCTTTGTGAGAGCGCTGGCGCCACCGTGCTCACCAGTTTGCTCGGAGGTACACCTGGCGCCGGCGGAACCTGGACCGATCCGAGCGGTCAAGCGATTGGAGCGAGCATCACGCCAGCAACGGCATCAACCGGAGACTACACATACAGCATCACGGGAGCGGCACCTTGCCCGAGTGCATCCGCTACGCTTGCGCTTACGATTAACGCACAACCCAATGCGGGGAGCAATAGCACTGTGAATCTCTGCACAGCCTCGGCGCCGATCGACCTGTTCTCTTCATTGGGCGGCACACCGGATGCGGGGGGCGCATGGAGCGGACCCGGCGGACCGCTTGGCAACACCACGTTCACACCTGGGACCAGCGCACCGGGTGCATACACGTACACCATTCAAGCCCAAGCACCCTGCGTGAACGCAAGCGCTACCGTAACGGTGAATGTGAGCCAACAACCAAGCGCTGGGGTGAGCGCCCCGTTGAGCGTTTGCAGTTCGTCGGGGGCAACGGCTTTGCTTCCGCTCCTTGGAGCCACGGCCCAACCGGGCGGTACGTGGACATCGCCAACAGGTGCCACCGTTGCCGGAACATTCACGCCGGGCACGAGCGCCGATGGCACGTACACCTATACCATCACGGGTGTTGCACCATGCCCCGATGCCAGCGCCACGGTTACCGTGACCACCGTTGCGGCGAGCGACCCCGGCACCCTTGGAGTCCTCGATGTGTGCTCATCTGATGCGGCCGTTAGCCTGTTCAACTCCCTCGGCGGCACGCCTGAGGCAGGCGGCTCGTGGACCACGCCCGCTGGCGGCGCGATGAATGGCACCTTGAATCCTTCGAGCGCAGCGCCCGGCAACTACACGTACACCATTGCGGCGAACGGACCTTGCCCTGCGGTATCGGCCTCCGTGAATGTGAGCATATCACTAGCGGTGAATGCTGGAACAAGCGGCAACCAATCGCTCTGCAGCAGCAACGGTGCGCCGTTCAATCTGATCACCGCGTTGGGCGGCGCACCAACCGCTGGCGGCACCTGGACCGCTCCTGATGGCACCGCGCATCCGCCCACCTTCAGCACCGCGAATGATGTCCCAGGCGCATATACCTACACCGTGAACGGCTCAGCGCCATGCCCATCGGCATCGAGCACGGTGACCATGAGCGTGGTGCAAGCACCTAACGCCGGAGTCGGTGGCGCCATCGCACTCTGCGCGAATGCCGCGGTGGCGAATCCATTCAGCTGGCTCACGAGCAACCCGGATGCAGGCGGTGCGTGGACCGGGCCAAGCGGCGCTATCACGCAGATCGATCCTTCCAATGCGGCCAGCGGCAACTACACCTATACAGTTAGCGGTACAGCACCCTGCCCGAATGCGCAAGCCGTGATCGCGCTCACAGTGGACCAATTGCCCAACGCAGGCGCCGATGGGATCCTGAGCATCTGCATCAACGGACCCAGCACCAACCTGCTTCCATACTTAAGCGGTGCGCAACCCAGCGGAACCTGGTCGGGGCCAACCGGTGCATTCAGTGGCACCTTCATACCGGGGCAAGCACCACCGGGCGCGTACACCTACACCGTAGCTGGCACCGGCGCTTGCGCGAATGAAACGGACCAAGGAATAGTGACGGTCACGGTGAATCCGTTGCCACAACCCTCGTTCATCGTGGACGTGAATCGCGGGTGCGTGCCCTTGGAAGTGAACTTCACCAACACCACACCAGAGCCGCTGATCAGCGCTGGCTGGAGCTTCGGAGATGGCGGCTTGGCCAGCACGGTGATGAGCGGCTGGCACATGTACAGCGGCGCTGGCATGCGCAACGTGAGCCTCACGGTCACCGATGCCAACGGATGCACCGCATCAATCACGGTGAACAATGCCGTGCTCGTCTCCAGCGGCCCATCCGCTTCGTTCTATGCGCAACCGATGCGTGTGAGCGTGAACAATCCTTCAACCGTGATCTTCCAAACGCCGGAGCCCGGTGCCAGTTACCATTGGACCATTGATGGAACCGAACTCGACACCATCGGTGATTTCGGCTGGACCTTCTCTCCGCCGGAGGTTGGCTATCGCGAGATCTGCCTCGTGGCCACCGATACGCTAGGCTGCTCCAACTCGAATTGCCTGCGCGTGCTGATCGATGACGACCTCACCATCTATGTGCCCAACGCCTTCACGCCGAACAGCGACGACAAGAACGAACTCTGGCGGCCTTCGGTGATCGGTGTTGAAGAAGGCTGGTACGAACTGCGGGTGTTCGATCGATGGGGGCTTGAGGTGTTCCGAACAGATGATCCGGCTGTTGGCTGGAATGGCGCGTTGAACAATTCCGGCGAACCTCTGCCTCAGGATGTGTACGTGTGGATGCTGAAGGCAAAGGACCAGTTCACGCCGGGGAAGGCCGACCTGATCGGCACGGTGACCTTGCTGCGTTGAGCATGCCCGTACCGGCCCGAACGGGAAAGGCCCCGGCAATGCCGAGGCCCATCCTTCCAACATCGGTTCGATCAGTGCTTCACGAACCTCGCGTGCGCAAGCGGTCTGCCTTCCGCATCATGCGCGACGATGATATAGATGCCCTGTGCAAGAGCGTCGATGTCGATGACGTTGTGCCAGGCCGACTCGAATGCCAGCGCGCCTGTTGAGGAGCGCACGGAAATGCGCCGGGCATCGGGTGCCGCGCAACGCAGGTGGATCACACCGCCGCGCGCCGGATTCGGTACGATGGAAAGGCCCGATGACGTCGCCGCTTCGCTGATACCGGTGGAGAAATCGCACGCGTCGCCGCTGCCATCGCCATTGGCATCGGCCTGATCCGGGTTGAAGATCGATGGGCAGTTATCGCAGATATCTCCGATTCCATCACCATCGGCATCGGCTTGGTTCGGATTGAATCCGAGCAGGCAATTGTCATCGCAGTCGAGCACGCCATCCGCATCGGCATCGGGATTGGGGACCACGCCCGTGCCGCCTCCCGCGCATTGGCCGCAAGCATCAATGAAAGCGCCTCCGTTGACCACACCCGCGCAGTCCACCACGGCCAGTTCACCGATGCAGAAGCACTGTGCGTTCCACGCATCATTCACGGTGAGCGTATTGCCATCGTTGCAGGGCGTACCAGGAAGAGCGCTTCCACCGGGAGTTCCAAGGCAATCGATCAATTGCCCGATGCACTCGCAGGTCGCATTCCACATGTCGTTGCCGGTAGCGGCATCGTTGTCGTTGCAGGGTGTGCCGGGCAATGCGCTGCCGTTGGGCGCACCGAGGCAATCCACGTTCACAGGCGTGCCTGCGCATTGGCAATTCGCGCCGATGACATCGTTGCTCGTGTTCGCATTGCCGTCGTCGCACGCTGCACCGGGCTCCAGATTGCCGCAGCCGCAATTGCCGGGCGCGGTCTTCAGCGGATCGCTGGGGCAGGCATCGCCGGCCGCAGCCACATATCCGCTGGGCTGACCGCAGGATTGCATGCTGTTGGCCGGATCGCCAGCACCATCGCCATCAGCATCGGCATACCAAGTGGTGGCAGCAACAATGCTCACGCTCGCCGTTGTGCTGAATGCCGCGCAACCGCCAGATGCAGCGATCGTGTAGGTGACCGTGTAGGTTCCTCCAGCGCTGCTACCGGTTGCAATTGCACCTGTGCTGCTGTTGATGCTGAGTCCCGTTGGCGTTGCTGAATAGGTGCCGCCACCGCTGCCCGTGCGCGTTACGCTGACGCCGCCCGAGGTTGTGCAGAGCGGTGTTGACCCGTAAGTGATCGTTGCGCTAGCGGCTTGGTTCACGGCAACGGTTATCGACTGCTGCGTAGTGGTGCATCCGTTGCTCACGGTTACGGTGTAGCTGCCTGCAGCAGCTCCAGCAACCGATGTGATCGCCGGATTCTGCACGCTCGCACTGAAGTTGTTCGGGCCGGTCCAGCTATAGGTGAGTGTGCCTGATCCAGTGGCTGCAACCGTGAGCGAGAGCGTGGCTCCTGCGCAAACAGGACCATTGCTGGTGAGGCTGGTGATCGCAGGTGCTGCAGGGGCGACACCAGCGCACTGGCAGCCCGAGCTCCACGCATCGTTGATCGTGCATGGGTCATTGTCGTTGCAAGGCGTTCCGGGAAGCGCAGAACCACCCGACACGCCCAGGCAATCGGGTGCAGGTGCTCCCGCAGCCGTACCGATGGCACCGAGCGAAAGATTGTAGTAGCTACCGCTCGTACCCACTTCGAGCTTCACCGCGCGCACCATGTATTGCCGACCAGCGATGAAGGGAATGGCGGCGTTGCTGTAGCTCGTTCCTGTGACCGGGTTGTTCGTCAACCGCGCAACGCTGCCGTTGCTCGCGAACTCATACACATGGTACCCCGCGAGTCCGGTCTCCGTGCTGGCCGTCCAGCTGAATGCTGCCGTTCCAGCCGAGTTGCCGACCGTGAGGTTCTGCGGAGGCGCCACCATCTTCATCCGCAGGGTTGGATCGCCCATGAGGCCGAGATGCACTTTGCCGATCGAACCTTGCCAACCATCGTGCAGCGGCGTGTACAAGCTGCCGTTGTTCATGGTCGCCCATGCGCTATAGCCGATGTTATCGCCCATGCCCATGTGATGGAAGTACCAGCCTGGGATCGAAGACCACACGCTGGTGAGCGCCTGTCCGCTGCCGATCGTGGCGCGCAGGAAGTTGTTCTTGTTGTCCCAATCGCCGAAGTAGCTCCCGAATGACATGTTGAACACGCCATTCATGTTCGTTGAGGCGTAGTTGTGAACGCTGCCAACGTTGCCCGCACCGTGATAAGTGAGCACACCGTCGTAGGTCTCTTGCCCACCACCGCCGCTGGCGTAGGTCCAGAGGTAGCTGTTGTTGTTCACCAGCATGTAGAATGGCGTGGCCGATTGTGCAGCCGTGGTGATGTTGGTGGATCCGACCAGCGGACCCATGGCGCGCCATCCCGAAGCAGCCAACGGATAGCTCACGAACTGCAGGTTGTCGAACATGATGCCGCGCGTCTGCGGCGTCCATGCCTTCGACTTAAAGCCATGCGCTTTGTTCAGGTAATTGCGCATCAGCTCAACATACGGCTGGCTGAAGGCAGGCATGTCGTAGAGGTCCACCCGGCCCACTTGCAGCTCCACTTCCGTGGGAAAGTTGTTCTGATCGAATTTCCCATCACCAAGCGTATTCCGATTGGCTGGCCGTTGCGCACCACCATTGTTCACGGTGTTGTCCGTCCAGCTCCCATTCAACTCACCGTAGTAACCATCGCAAGGCCACGCACCGCTGTGCTCATTATGCCCATCTGGCGCCTGATTGCCGGAATAAGGCACGGGCACATGACCGACGATGTACACGGCCTTCACGTTCGATGGATCCGCGTTATAATGACCGATGATCGTGTTGCGCACGCTGGTCACAGTTGCGGTTGGCGAGACATCGTTGCGCAGCACGCCCCAGCCATCGGCGCGCAGGTCCTGCTCGAGTTGGAGCAACTCATTGCTCAATGCGGAGGCGATGGTGTTATCCACCAGCAGGACCACTTTGCCGCGGTAGTCAACCGGTGGCACCTCGATGCCTGTGCAGATGTAGCCGCTACCGGTGGCGCCATTGCTCACGCGCACCACACGATACTCGTACACCGTGCCCACCGACACGGAGTTATCCTGCCAGCTGAGATCACTTGCTGCAGGGGTGGCAATGGCGCTTCCCCAACTGGTGCCGGTCTTGAGCTTGCGATAAATGGTGATGCTGGTGGTGCTCGACATGGTAGGCCAAGCCAGCGTGATGCGCGGCGGCGAAGCCTGAACCGTTGCGCTCACCATCACGGCGGCGCGTTGCGACATGGTCTGGGCCAGCGCGAAGCCAGCGATCAGGATCGAAACGAAAGTGAGCAATGGACGCTTCATGGCACGGTGATGTTGGATGGCCCACAGCATGCTCCGTTGCTTCTGGCAGGCATCCACGCGAGGCAGCGCGTGAGATCCCCGGAGGCGGTGCGTTGAACCGCGGCTTTGTACAGCAGCAGGCTCAATCTGGTTTCACAGGTAGCTGTCAGCTGCGCCGACGATTCGACAACCGGCCCATGCCATGCGCGCAGCACTGTTTCGAGACGATGAACGCGGATGATCACAACCGTTCACGATCCGACCCGCTGGAGCTTGCTCGGCAATCTGGTCATCGCGAACGGCAGTGCATGTCAACGTTGATGGCAATACCTCACTGCCCACAACAAAAACCGCCCCAACGATAAACGCCCAGCGGTTGAGTAACAGCGCGCAACAAGGCCAAACAAGGCCCTCAGGTGAGGCTACTTTCGCCATCGCTTTCGGTGCGCCCGGCAACCCAGCTTGCCTGCTTTGCGTTCCACGGCCCCTTCAACCATGTCAATCATCCTGAGGCGCGCTTGCTCTCCACATCAACCTGGAGCAGGGGCGCTTTCGCATTACACGCCTTCTGCATGAAGGCAAACAGTCGAATGAACATTCTCAGCCTCATCAACGAGCGTCTTGGCAGCCTCCCAGCGCTCATCAGCGGCGACAAGCAGATCTCCTATTCGTCGTTGCTTGAGCAGGCCAAACGGCTCTCGCACACGCTCACCGCATCTGGCGCTGGCCCGGGCAGCACCGTTGGCCTCTGCCTCGACCGCTCCCCCGAACTCATCATCTCCGTGCTCGGCATCGTGCAGGCCGGTGCGGCCTACGTGCCCATCGACCCCACCTACCCCGCCGAGCGCATCGCGGGCATGCTGGAGGACGCCAAGCCGCCGGTGGTGATCACCAGCAAGGCACACCAGCATCTCTTCAAAGGCACGAGCGCCAAGGTGCTGCTCATCGAGGACATCGACCTAGAGAACGGTCCTGTGTTCGAGGGCCCCTGTCCCGCCACAGCGGAAGACCTGCTCTACGTGCTCTTCACCAGCGGAAGCACCGGCCGACCCAAGGGCGTGGCCATGCACCATGCGCCGCTTACGAACCTGATCCAGTGGCAGCTGCGCACCAGTGTGTGCGGCGAAGGTGACCGTACGCTGCAATTCGCGCCGATCAGCTTCGACGTGAGCTTCCAGGAGATCTTCACCACGTTCGCCCAAGGCGGCACGCTGGTTCTGATCACTGACGAGGATCGGCTGAACAGCACGCAGCTCCTGCGCAAGATCATCGCGCAGAAGATCAACCGCATCATCGTGCCATTCGTGGCACTGCAATACCTGGCCGAAGCGGTGGAGCGCACCGGCGAAGTGCCTTCTTCACTGAAGGAGGTGTTCACCAGCGGCGAACAACTGAAGATCACGCCGGCAATCGCGAACCTCTTCAAGCAACTGCCTGGCTGCCGCTTCTGCAACCAGTACGGACCGACAGAAGGTCACGTGGTGAGCGAATTACAATTGAAGGGCGACCCGAGCACCTGGCCTGCATTGCCCAACATCGGCAGCGCCATCGACAACGTGAAGCTCTACGTGCTCGATGAGCAGATGCAGCCGGTTGCGAAAGGTGAAGAGGGTGAACTCTATCTCGGTGGTGCGTGCGTTGCCACGGGCTACATCGGTCGCGAAGACCTCACG
>JBATND010000397.1:0-11552 GCA_049290175.1 Flavobacteriales bacterium
TGCGTCCGCTGGTGCGCGTGAAGGGCCGGGACCTGGGCCATACCATCACCGTGCGGCAACTGCTGGCGCACACCGGTGGGCTGTCCGATTACATCTTCGACGATTGGCGTTTCCTGCTGCGCACGCAGTTGCGGCCACGCAAGGCGCACACGCCGCAGGAGCACCTGCGCAACACCGTGCGGCACGGCATGGCCAAACGCAAGACGGCGATGCCGGGCAGCCGTTTCCACTATTCCGATACGGGCTACCTGCTGCTGGCGCTGGTGGTGGAGCAGGCGGGCGGCGCTCCGCTGAACACCCAATTGCAAGAGCGCATCTGCACGCCCCTCGGCCTGCGCGACACCTACACCGACAGTTGGGACAGCAGCTACACGCACATGATGCACCAGTACCACGGCCGGCGCGATGTCACCGAAGTGCTGCACCCCTCGGTGGAGTTCGGCGGCGGCGGCTTGATCACCAGCACGGCCGATCTGGAGCGCTTCATCAACGCGCTGGCCAAGGGCGAGCTCTACCGCGAGCGCAGCACCTTGGACCTGATGCTCACGCGCCATTCGCCCACTTACGGGCTGGGCATCGACGTGATCCGCTTCGATGCGCGTCCCTCGGGCGTCACAGGCCTCGACTCGCTGACGATGATCGGGCACAGCGGCTTCTTCGGCGTGAACATGTACCACATCCCCGAGCTGGACGTGACCTGGGTGAGCAGCATCGGGCAGGTGAAGGGCTTCGCGAAGGAGGGCCGCGCCTTGCCGTGGTGGGCGCTGCTGAAGGAGTGCGTGGCGGTGTATGGGCGGGAGTGAGGGCGTTGCTGGTTTTCCCCAGCTCGTTCATTTATTGCACGTTTCGTGCAACACTCTTCATTATTGCACGTTTCATGCAATAAATGATACTATTGTATGTTTGATGCAATAACATGGCAAACCGCCCCTCTCCCATCATCCTCATGGCCGACATCGTGGGCAGCAGTGATGCGCCTCAGCCGGCTGGCCTGATGAAGGCGTTCGGGCGCGTGGTGGGCGAAGTGGGAAAGGCGAACGCGCACCACTTCCGCTCGCCGATCACGATCACCTTGGGCGATGAGTTCCAGAGCGTAGCGCGCGATGTGGCCGCTGCGGTAGGCGTGATCATCGCTCTGGAGGAGGCCATTGTTCGCAAGGGCGGTCCGTTCAAGCTGCGTTATGTGCTGCACGAAGGCCGGATCGATACGCCCATCAACACGGAACGTGCGCATGCCATGCTCGGGCCGGGCCTCACGGATGCGCGCACGATGCTCGGCGAGTTGAAGAAGGACCGAAGGAGCCGCTTCCGAGTAGCGGTCGGACAAGAGCGCCTGAGCGGGCTGCTCAACGATGCCTTCCTGCTTTTCGGGGCCCTGGTGGACGAGTGGGGCACAAAAGACCTGCCCTTGGTCGCAGCATTCCTGAAGCACGGCGGCTACCGTGAGGTTGCCGATGCGCTGGGCAAGGATACTTCCCTGATGTGGCGCAGGGACAAGGGCCTGCGCATGGAGGAGTACGCCGCCGCAAAGCGCCTGCTGCTTAGTTTGGCGGGGCTGAAAGCAGCGTGAACATGCCACCGGCGCATCTCCTGTACTACCTGTTGGGCGAGGTCATCGCACTCCCCGTGTTCTGGATGATCCGACGTCATTTCGGGGAGGGGCGACCGCCCGTGCGGGTAACGGCGATGGGCATGATTGAACGCCTGGTGCTCTTCGTTGGCCTTTCCATGGGCATACAAACGATCGTGGTGCTGGTGGGCGCCATCAAGATCGGCACCCGTATAGCGCCGCAGGAAGAGGACATGCGCAAGGTGAAGGCGGATTACTTCGTTATCGGCAATCTCGTATCGGTGCTGGTGGTGCTGCTTGATCTGTTGCTGGTGAAGTGGCTCGGGGCGTGAGCGGGGCTGGTTCGGCTCGTTCACCTCGGCATCGCATTGCTGGCATTTCGGGTTTGACCACATGGAATACCGGCGAACTCCCAACACCTACATTCGTCTATGCCTATTGCACGAACACTTCTTGTGGCGCTGGGGCTGATATGGTCAGCGGCTTCAATGGCGCAGGCTCCTCCGTGGGCATGGGCGCACGCGCTTCCGGCTAGCCAAGCAATCTGCAGCGCAACCATGAGTCCGGATGGGATCCATTACTACATCGTCGGGGCTTCGACAGCCAGTATCACGACGCCCTGCGGCAATTCGATGACGTTCCCCTCCGGATCCGGTTACTACATGATGGCAACCGATTGGCAGAATGCCTGCCTCTGGACCCACGAGGTTCCCGCGAATCTGGGCAATCTTTATTTCGGGCAGTCGGGTGAACTCCGATTCAGGAATTGGTTCACTGCGCCGATCCAGTTCGCCGATACGCTCTATGCGCTCGAGCCCGGCGCCATGCTAGTGGACGGTGCCTTCGACCAAATTGATGGTGTACACGATGGCCATGTGCTGGCTCGAGCGCGTTACCAGCAATACGGATTCACAGGTCCGGGCAATGCGATTCTCCGCGACATCGACCACCTATCGCGCGCCGTGCTCGCCGTGAGCGTTCGCGACTCCGTACAGCTAGGCGGCACAACGATGGTGGTTCCAACGCCGCGCGTGCTCTTGGCTGTGTTTGATGAAGAGGGCTCCCTAAGCGACACCGTGAACATCGCCGATGGCGTGGTGACGCTGGGCAGCTTCGACATGGACGCGCTGGGCAACGCATATGTCACCGGCGAGTGCGAGAGCTGCGTGGTCGGAGGCGAAGAAGTGGACGGAAGCAACTATGCCATGAATTACGCCCCATTCCTGGCGCGCATTCCTCAGCCGAATGGACTTCGGTGGACCTATCAGCCGGAACCGGCCTACTCGGTGCTGTCAATGAGCGTCAGTGCCGCGAAGCCCAATCGCCTGATACTGTCATCCGAGTTCAGCTCCTTCGGCTGGCCGCCGGGCGTGGTGTCTTACGGGAGCAGCATGACGCAGTTGGATAGCACCGGAGCTGCTATTCACGCACCTGTCTGGGTGGCCAGTTCCAGCATCGGCATTGGCATGCCCAAAGGACGCATCGATGCACAGGGCAACGTGGTGATCAGTGCGTACTACGTCGGCTCGAACCCGGACCAGCGCATCATGAGCATCGATTCGCTCGGCAATGTGCTATGGGGCTTCAATCTCGACCAGGGCGCGAACCTGTTCGGCCTTGGCATTCATCCTGTGGATACCATGACCTATCTGCTCTTCGGTCGCTCAGAAGGCTCACAGACCTTCGGCCCTTACGCGCTCTCGCCGCCCGCTAACAACATGTACAACCTCCATTTCACCGCGAAGCTGGCCGACTTCAACGTAAGCGCGCAGGAAACTACCCGCAGGAATGAAGGTGCTGCCGCTTGGCCCAACCCAACATCCGACCAGATCACCGTGCAGCTCCGCTCCGCATCACCCATGCGTATCCTCGATGCCCAAGGCCGGGTCGTTCAGCAAGCGCAGGGCCTTGCCGGACTGAACACGATCGATGTGCGCGAACTGAGGCCGGGGCCTTATGCGATAACCGCAGGGGAGTTGGTCACGCGGTTCGTGAAGGAGTGAAGCGCATTCGATTCGCCCTTTACCTTGCCCGTCCCGCTTGCGGGAAAGCCAATGGAGCCCTGCGCCAATTGTGGTGAGCCTTTCGATAGCGCGTTCTGCCCAGCCTGCGGGCAGAAACGCATGAAGCCGGGCGTGCGGCTGGCCGAGGTGATCGGCGATTTCGTCTCTTCGCTCTACAACGTCGATGCCCCGCTGCCGCGCACCTTTTTGACCTTCCTGCGCGGCCCAGCGAAACTCACGCGGGCCTTCCTCGCCGGCAAGCGCAAGGCCTTCACGCCACCGGTGCGCTACTTCCTCTTCGGCGTAGCCTACTACTACATCATGCGGTGGGTGCTGAACTGGGACCCGGTGGATAGCGCGGTCTCCGCAGCGGGCGGCGACCCTTCGGTGCAAACCGGCGCTATGCGCGTGAACCACTGGATGAGCAAGAACGTGAACCTGTTGCTTCCGATCCTCATTGTCATCCTCGCTTCGTTCGACCGCGTGCTCTTCATGCGCACCCAATTGAGTTGGGTTGAGCGGCTGGTACACTATCTCTTCGCTGCTGGAACATACTTGCTCATCTCCACCACCCTGCTGCCGCTCACGGTGGTATGGCCAGCGATCCAGCTGCTCAATTTCTTCATCATTTTCGGTGTGATCATCTGGGCCACCATCGCGCTTCACCACAAGAGCGCATGGAATGTCATCAAGGCACTGATGATGACTCCTGTGAGCTTCACGCTCTACATCGTCCTGTGCTCCATCCTGGTGGCGCTGCTGATCGGCGTTCCACTGCATGAACTGGTGGTGCGCCCTGCGCGCTGAACATGGGCAGCGGCATTCCATTGGTCTCGGTTCTTCTTCCATACCGCAACGCATCGCCAACGCTCGATGCCGCTATCGCCAGCATCGCCGCGCAATCATTCTCGCACTGGGAGCTCCTGCTCATCGACAATGCAAGCACGGATGAAAGCACCTTGATTGCTCAGCGGTGGGCTGATCACAATCCGCGCATCACGCTCTTGCAAGAGCCACGCATCGGTATCGCACATGCATTGAACACCGGGCTGGCGCAGGCAAGCGGGAAGTACATCGCCCGCATGGATGCCGATGATGTGAGCCATCCCGAGCGCTTGGTGAAACAAGTGGCCTACCTCGATGCGCATCCGGAGGTCGGCGTGCTGGGCACGCGCACGGCCTTCGCGAGCACTATGCATGACAGTCGCGGCATGCAGGCTTTCGTGCATTGGCAGAACAAGATTCTCTCTCCGCACGAGCACTATGTGAAGCGTTTCGTGGATGCGCCGCTTGCGCACCCCACGGTGATTTTCCGGCGTGAGTTGGTGTCCGCGCATGGCGGTTACGATACCGGTCCGCTTCCGGAGGATCACGAATTGTGGCTGCGCTGGATGGATGCCGGTGTGCGCTTCGCGAAGCTGCCCGAGGAACTGCTCACATGGAACGACCACTTGCTGCGCCTCAGCCGCACGCACCCCAACTACAGCGTCGATGCCTTCTTCGACACCAAAGCGAAATGGCTCGCGCGATGGATGAAGCGCAACCTGGACGGTCGGCCCGTGATCATCGCGGGAACCAGCGCCCTTTGCCGCGATCGCTCTGCGAAACTGGAAGCCGAGGGAATTGCGGTACACGCGTTCACCGATGTGAAAGCGCGCGAAGTGCCGGGCTACAGCTTCATCTCGCACGAGCAGTTGCCACCCGCTGGTGAAGCGTTCATCGTTTCGTTCATCAGCCAGCGGGGAACGGGGGAGCGCATCGCGGAGTTCTTGTCTTCGCGGGGATCGGCAGAGGGCGCGGACTTCATCTTGGCCGCTTAGCTTCGCTCGCGTGAGCGAGGTACACGCGTGCAAGAGTTGTGGCGCCCCTGTTGCCGGGCGCTTCTGCGCTGCCTGCGGCGAGAAGGTCCTCACCCCCGACGACCACACGCTCAAGCATTACCTGGGCGCGCTGCTCAACGCCTTCACCTTCGTCGAGGGGAAATTCTGGAACACGTTGAAGGCCGTGGTGCTGCGGCCCGGCGAACTGAGTGCGGCGTACATGGACGGGCGCCGCGTGAAGTACATGCGGCCAGTGGCCTTCTTCTTCCTGGCCAACTTCATCTACTTCGCCGTGCCTCTGTTCGAGACCTTCAACACCAGGCTGAACAGTCAGCTGCACAATCAACAATACAGCGGCTGGGCCCAGCGCAAGGTGGAAGCGCATCTGGCGGAAAGTGGCCGAACGCTGGAGGGGTTCAAGGTGCTGTACGAACCTGCCTCTGCGAACAATGCCAAGCTGCTGCTGGTGACCATGGTGTTCCTGCTGCTGCTGCCTATGAGCGTGCTCTACTTACTGAAGCGGAAGTACGTGAGCGCATACGTCACGGCCTCCTTCGAGCTGATGAGCTTCTATCTGTGGGTGGCGACATTGGCGCTTGGCGTGATCACCTTCACCGTGCTTACCGTGCAACAGGCCATGGGCACAACAGTGGCCGATGGCTCGGTGGATGAGTTGCTCTCCGTCCCCCTGGTGCTCCTGCACTTCTGGGTCACCATAGGCATCGGCAGACGCTTCTTCGGCTGCACGTGGTTGGGCGCGGCATGGCGGGCCGCTGCCATGCTGTTCGGTTTACAGTTGGCGCTATCCGCCTACCGGCTGCTTCTGTTCTTGGCCACCATGTGGAGCATCAACGCATGAACGACCACCTCGCTATACCGCAACGCCTCCGTGCGCATTTCGATTCCGGCACCACGCGCTCCTACGCCGCTCGCCGCAATGCACTGAAGCGTTTCTACCTGAGCCTGCGGAAGCACGAGGAAGAGCTGCTCGCTGCCATGCACGCCGATATGCGCAAGCCGCGCTTCGAGGCCTACATGAGCGACGTGGGACTGGTGTATGCCGCCATCGATCATGCGCTTCTGCACCTGAGGGATTGGATGCGCCCGCAGCGCGTGCCTTCACCCTTGGCCATTCAGGTAGCGGAAAGCCGCGTGCATCCTGAACCGCTTGGTGTGGTGCTCATCATCGCCCCGTGGAATTATCCCGCCTTGCTGCTGCTCTCCCCGCTGGTGGGCGCTATCGCTGCAGGTAACTGCGCTTTGCTGAAGCCCAGTGAGGACGCCCCGCACACCGCAGCGGTGGTGGAGCGGATCATCGCTGCGGCTTTCGACCCCGCGCTCGTGGCGGTTGTCCAAGGGCACGGCTCCGAGGTGGTGCCCGCGCTCATGAAGAGTTTCCGCTTCGACCATGTGTTCTTCACCGGAAGTCCGCGTGTAGGGAGGGCAATCATGTCGATGGCCGCTGAGCAACTGGTGCCGGTTACGCTGGAACTGGGCGGCAAGAGTCCCGCCATCGTTGATCGCAGCGCGGACATCAACAAAGCCGCCAAGCGCATCGCGTGGAGCAAGTACTTCAATGCCGGCCAGACCTGCATCGCGACGGATCATGCGCTCGTACATGCTTCGGTGATGGACGAGTTCCTCGATCGATTCGCGCGCTTCGTGAAGAAGGCTTACGGCGAGGACCCGCAGCAAAGCCTCGATTACGCGCGCATGGTGAACGACCGCCGCTTCGACACGGTGAGCGCCTATCTGAGCCAAGGCGAACGCTTCATCGGCGGCGCCACGGATCGGACCGATCGCTACATCGCCCCTACCCTTCTCACGCAAGTGCATCTCGATAGCCCCGTGATGCGCGAGGAGATCTTCGGTCCGGTGCTGCCGGTGATTTCGTGGCGCGAGCCCGAAGAGGCGCTGACCATCGCGCGCCGCAATCCTTTCCCGCTGGCGGCCTACATCTTCAGCAGCAATCGCGAATCGCAGCGCTTCTTCCGCGACCGCATCGCATTCGGCGGCGGATGCATCAATCATTGTTTCCTGCAATTCGGCCCGGAGGATCTGCCCTTCGGCGGCGTGGGCTTCAGCGGCATGGGGCGCTACCACGGCCGCAACACCTTCGAGGATTTCAGCAATCGCAAAGGCATGGTGAAGGCGAGCACCTTGATCGATCACGGTTTGCAAGAGCCGCCGTACTCAAAGCTGAAGGAGCGGATACTGCGGCTCTTGCTCCGCTGAGCTCGGTGATCTTCGTCACGGAGTATTCGCGCAGCGTTTACCTGTTTCGCAGGAAGAACTGAACCCATGCGCCAACAGCTACTCGCCATTGCCCTCCTGCCCTTGCTAGTCAACGCTCAGGATTTGGGCAATCGCAGCATCGTGCTGCAGGAGATCACCATCCCGAACATGCCCGGCATTCAGTCGTTCGCCTACGGGCAGCATGATGGGGAATGGCTGCTCCTTGCCGGCCGAACCGATGGCTTGCACCGCCGACAACCCTTCGCAGCCTTTCTCGCCGCCGACAACAACACAAATGCTTATGTGGTGAATCCGCAGACGCAGCAGGTGTGGAGCGCCTCGCTGAGCACCTTGCCCACCGCCGTGTTCATGCAGTTGCAGAGCACCAATCTGGAGCATCAGCAAGTGGGCAACACGCTGTACGTCATCGGCGGCTATGGCTACTCCACCATCGCGGCAGACCACATCACGCATCCGCGCCTCACCGCCATCGACGTGCCTAGCATGATCGCGGCCATCAAGAACAACCAACCCGTTGCGCCGCATGTGCGCTCCATCGTCGATAACCGCATGGAGGTGACCGGCGGCTACCTCGGCATCCTAAACGGCACCTTCCTGCTGGCGGGCGGTCAGCGCTTCGTGGGCCGCTACAATCCGCAGGGGCCCGACTTCGGCCCCGGCTTCATCCAGCAATACACCAACGCCATCCGCCGCTTCACCATCGACGACGATGGCACCAACCTCGGCATCAGCAATTACGAGGCGACGGTGGATACCGTGAACCTGCACCGCCGGGACTATAACCTGGTGGCGCAGGTCTTCCCCGACGGCAGCCAGGGCTACACCATCTTCAGCGGCGTGTTCCAGTACGGCGCCAACCTGCCATGGCTCAACACCGTGGATGTGAGATCAACTGGCTACACGGTGGTGCCCGATTTCGAGCAGTTGCTCAACCAGTACCATAGCGCGCACCTGCCAGCCTATTCCGTGGCCGACAACAGAATGAGCAGTGTGTTCTTCGGCGGCATCGGACGCTACTACTTCGATGCGAACGATCAGCTCATCGACGATACCAACGTGCCCTTCGTGAACACCATCAGCCGCGTGGAGCGCTTCGCCGATGGCAGCATGGAGGAAATGGCCATTGGCGAGATGCCTGCGCTATTGGGCTCGGGCGCCGAGTTCATCCCAGATCCCACGGTACCCATGATCGGCGACAACATCATCGATCTCGACGCGCTCGTTGGCGATACCGTTCTCGCTGGCCACATCGTGGGCGGCATCCAGAGCACAGCCCGCAACATCTTCTTCATCAACGACGGTACGCAGAGCGATGCCACCACGCGCATGTTCCGCGTGCTGCTGGTGAGCGAGAGCACAACGGGAGTTGCCGCGCCATCATCAGCGCGCACGGCGCTTCAGGCCTCGTGCGCCGGTGGCGAGCTCTTCATCACCATCGACCTGCCTCTAGCCGGGATGGCCGATGTGGAACTGCTGGACAGCAGCGGGCGCTTCGTTCGCCGCATCCTGAAAGCACGCGTGCCATCGGGAGCGCAGCGCATGCGTACCGATGTGCGCGATCTGGCGCCGGGCGCCTATCTCGTGAAAATGCGCGCTGGTGACATGATAGAGACCGTGCGCTTCGTGCGCTGATCACTCCAGAACGCGCTTGGTCACTAGGCCATAGCAGCTTGCGACCGCCACTTCCACGTCACTGTTATCACTGCTGGATCAAAGCACCTCGCGCCGCGTCTTCATTGATGAATCGCTCCATGACCTCCGGATGCGTCTCGAAGAACTCCTTCTCGCTTTCCGCACAGAAGTAATAAGTGCTTCCCTTGAAGATTGCCCTGATGCTGGTATCGGCCTGCATGAAGCAAAGTGGGCATATCGGATGCGCAGGGTCGTTGGAAGGCAGGTTGGCGAACTCCTGGTTCGACATCGGGTCGAGCCAACCATTGCCTTGGTACTCCAATGCCTCAACGATGCCGAGAACCTGTTCGCGCCCTGCGTAGCGCTCTACTACCCGCAACGCCAGATCGATGCCTGATGATATTCCGCCCGCGCTGGCCACATTGCCTGCTTCCACATAGCGCGCACCGCGCTGCAGCAGCACTTTCGGGAACATGCCTGCGAAACGGAAGTAGCCGCCATGGTGAGCTGCGGCTGGCTTGCCATCGAGCAACCCGGTCCGTGCCAAGACGAATGCTCCATTACAAACCGACATCGTCACATCGGCTTCGGTTGTCGCACTCCTGATCCATTCGATCATGCGGTCTGAGCTGCTCTCCATGGCAGGTATCACGATGATCCTCGGCTGCGGCGCATTCTCGAAGGTATAGTCAGGAAGCACGCGCATGTTCCCGCTCACCGTCACGGGTTCTAGATTATCGGCTACGAAGTATGGCTCGAACATCGGGCTCCAATCGGTTGTCCATGCTGCGGAAAAGACCTCAAGTGGCCCGGTAAAGTCCAGCACTTCAGCGTTATGGCCGATTACGAAGGCAATTGGGACGAGGCCGCCTTCCGGCACTGGTAGCCGCGTTTCATTGCTGCCAGTGTAATGTGCTGCGTTAGCCATCGTGTGGATGTGCTCCGTTCGCTCTTTCGGTCGCTCACTGCATGCCATGAATAGGAGCGCGCTAACGACTGATACGATGCTCACAGTTGAGCATTGGGGTTCAATTCGCTTCATGATCATTGTGTTTATGTCGTTGAACTTGAGCTTCTGACCTACTTCATCCATCAATGGCTGGGCACCACCAGCTCGTGTACGATCGCGCTGCCGGCCATAGTGCCGCTAGCCATGGCCACGCTTAGCGCTCGCATGGGTGTGGTGCAATCGCCACTGGCGAACACCCCGGCCACATTGGTGCGCTGCACGAAATCCACTTGCAACAGGCCTTGCTCCGTGAGCGTGATGCCCAGGCTTTGCAGCATGGCCGATGGAACCACGGAGCGCGGGCGGAGGAAGAGCGCATCAACGGCGATACGACCACCATCCGTGAGCGATACTGCCTTCACCCTTCCTTTTTCATGCAGCACCTCGGCGATCGGCGCTTCCACCACTTCGACCTCGTGCTTCTGGAGCATGTCGCGCTGCTCATCCGTGAACGTGGATGCGCCATTGGTGAATACCCTGAGGTTCCGACTCCAGTTCCGCAGCAGGATCGCGTACTGGATGTTGTCGGGTGAACTCCCGATGATCACGAGGGCCCTTTCGCTCACCTCATATCCATGGCAGAATGGGCAGGCCGCAGCCGTGATGCCCCAGCAATCGGCTAGTCCTGCGATCGACGGGAGCTCGTCGCGCACACCCAGCGCAAGGAGCAGCTTCCGGCTGCGATGCTCTCCTCCCTCGGCCGTGCGCACCACGAAAGCACCATCGCTGCCCGACACTTCGATCGCGCGGCCTTCGAGCATCCGCACTGTGCTGTATCGCGCCACGTCGCGGCGCGCTTGTGCCCGCAGTTCAGCGGGCGCTTCACCATCGTGCGTGAGTAGGTTGTGCGAGTGCGGCACTCGCGCATTGCATGGTTCGTTGGCATCTATGAGCAGCACGGAGCGGCGCGCGCGTCCGAGGGTCAGCGCTGCGCTCATTCCGCTGTAACTGCCTCCGATGATGATCACGTCGTGCATGCTTTCGGGTGTTGGTATCATGTTCCCTTCTGGTATTATCACGGCCAGCATAGCCGCACTGCTTGTCTTGATGAAATCACGGCGTTGCATGTTTCAAGATCAATTTGGTCCAAGTTCGATGTGTCGTTTCCCGTGATGAGCGCTTACAGGGAGCTGGCATCACCCACTCCGTCGCATTGAATAAGCCGGGTGAGCGAAGCCAAGGGCAAGCAACTGATGGATTCAAAGCTCAATGGGCCTGAGCATCCCTACTCCATGCATTTCGCGCCAACGAGAGGCCGGCAC
>JBATND010000398.1:0-14719 GCA_049290175.1 Flavobacteriales bacterium
GCAAGGTGCCAGCGCAAATGCAGTTGGTCACCACATCGTTGATGGTGTTCGCGTTGCCGTCATCGCAGGCATCGCCATTCACGAGGAAGGGCAGCAGCGGGCAGGCATCGTTCGCGTCGCACACGCCATCGCTGTCGGTGTCCTGGAAGGTGCCGACGCAGTTGCAGTTGGCATCGTACACATCGTTGATGGTGCAGTCGTTGTTGTCGTTGCACGCGGTGCCGGGAACAGCGGGGCCACCGGGCACGCCGTTGCAGTCCAGGTTCGGTTGCGGGAAGATGAGCAAGGAGGACTGGACCTGCGCGCCGGTAGGGTTCTGCCATACATACTCCTCACCTGCGGTGCTGGGTGAGGGAAGGAGCAGCGCCACGTTCAGGTTGAACGAGAAGGTGCCATCGGTGGTGAACTGACCAATGTAAGCGATGTTCTCACCCGCAGGATCAACACCGGTGATGCCCCCAACATAGCCATACAGCGCATCGCTGAAAGCGAAGGAAGCAGCTGGAGCGGGATCGCTGGTGAGGCCCTGATAGTTGATGGAGCCTAGGAATACGAGCGGGTCCATGGCGAAGGCAGCGGGGATGTTGCCATCGGCGCCGGTGAAGCCAGGGTACACGCTGCAGGTGGTCAAATCACCATTGGTGTCTGCTGTGCGCTGCACGCCGAACTGGATGGAGTTGCTGCCGCAGCCTGCCGTTCCGCCGCTGAGACCGCTGGTGTTGATCGTGATGTACGAATCGAACAACGCGCCCTCATCGAACCGACGCGTCTGGGGCGGGTTCGCCGTGCCATAGTTGTCGTCGTTCCAAAAGGTGGTGGTGGTGTTCACCGAGAGCGGCGAGTTCGGCGTGGCGAACACCGAGGTGAGGCGGTAGTTCGGAGCCATGTCCACGAACACGCGATACACCTTCATGCCGGCGACAAGGGGGTAGGACCCTCCGCCATGGTCATTGTTGTATGCATCGGCATCGGCTGCGGTCACCGTGTGGTATTCTTCCACGATGATGTTCTGCAGGCCCTGGGCCGTGGCAGCGGTGGCGCCCAAGGCGAGCGCCGCGCTACAGAGCAGGTTCTTAAGGATCTTTTTCATGGTGTTGGTTGTGTTGCCCTGCACGCACCGGAGCGAGAGGCTCCGGTGCGGCATGGGCGGTAGGGTTGCTTAGAAGCAGGTGGTGCCGAAGGCACCGCTGAAAAGGGTGAAATCCGCGCTGTTGATGACGCCGTCCTTGTTGAGGTCGCCCACGCAGCCGGCCACGGTGCTCAGGTCAGCCTTGATGGTCTGCACAAGGGTCCAGCCCTTGGTCCAGGGCTCAGCACCTGGCTCGAAAGCGCCACGGTACTTCACTGCAGTGAAGAAGTCGTCGATGGGCGCGGTGATGGTGCTCTGCGCAGCGGCGGCGCCAGCAGCAGGCACGGGGTTCACCCGGTCGGTGACGGTGTTGCTGGTGAGCGGGCTGATCGCGAAGCTCGCGTCGATCAGGGTATTGAATCCGGTGGTGAGGTTGCCATCGGTGGTGAACTTGGTGTAGTCGGCCGCGCTGGCGTTCGCACCGTTCACGCGCACGCGCTTGTAGGAGCTGGAGGGATCAACGTCGGTCTGGTCGGCACGGGTCTGGAAGGTGCAGTTCTTCACCTCGAAGGTGCCGTTGTTCCAGTTGGTGTAAGCCACATCGCCAAGGCTGATGCCGCTGCGGAA
Source organism: Flavobacteriales bacterium (assembly GCA_049290175.1). Lineage (GTDB taxonomy): Bacteria > Bacteroidota > Bacteroidia > Flavobacteriales_F > PHOS-HE28 > PHOS-HE28. The sequence continues at coordinate 1,697 of JBATND010000398.1, forward strand.
GTTGGCGAAGATGCTGTTGTAGATTTTGCCGAGGGTCTCACGGCGTGCCTCGATGGCTTCATCACCGCTACCGCCCCCAGCCGTCCAACGGCCGATGATGGTGGCGTTGTACAAGGTGGGATTGCTGCGCAGCCCGCTGAGGTTGCCCGGACCGTCGTCACCGTCGCACTCCAGGCCGTTATCGCCTTGGTTCAGGGAACCGCCGCTGTTGTCAGGACCTTGAAGGCCGTAGAAGAATTGCACGCGGCCGCGGTAGTCCTGATCCCAATCGAAGTAATCGTCATCAACGAAAGCACCTACTGCGTACTTGATGTCCACAGTGCCGCCGAAAGGCTCCACCGCGTCATCGAGGTTGCAGACAGCCTCGATGAATTCGATCTTGGTTCCGCGACCGACGCTGCCCAAGGTGATGCCGTTCACCTCGTTGCCCACGCCGATGATCTGGCCGCCGTGACGCACGCTCACATAGCGCAGGATGCCGCTGTTGTCATCGTCGTTCTCCTGGCCCACGGGCATGCCGTAGTAGTTGCGGCTATCGCCCAGCAGCAGGCCCTCGATCAGGCCCACGCCGTCGGTGCCGGTGATCGAGGTGCTCGGATTCGGGCCACCGTCCTTCAGGTCGGTGCTGCGCACGTTGTTGCGCGCGCGGCCCAGCATGATGAGGCCGCCCCACTTGCCACGGTTGGTCACGGCGTAGGATCCGTCGAGCGGATCGGCAGCAGCGGTCAGGATGATCGGGCAGCTCTGCGAGCCGTTCGCCCAGATCTGGCCGCCGCGCGCCACGATGAGCGTGTAAGCGTTGGTGCCCACGGGCGCCTGGTTGGCCTTGATCACAGTGCCAGGCTGAACGAAGAGGTCCTGCCCATCATTCACGTACATCGTCTGGTCGAGGATGTACAGGTTGTTGCAGGTGAGCGTGGTGGTGTTGTTCGTGAGGTTCCCGCCCGTGAGGAGCGTTGACATGTTCACCGTGGTGCGGCTGCTCACCGGAGGACATCCGCAGGCGGCGCCGATGCTCTGCGCGCTGCCCTGCGTGGCGATACCCGCGATGCTCGCGGCCATGGCCAGTTTGAAGAGACGTTTCATGGTTCTTGTTGGGGTTTTGGGGTGTTGAGGTTCTCGCTGAGGTGCCGTTTCTGTGGCGGGTCAAAAGTCCCCGGGCATCGGCGCTTGGGGGTTAGGTGCAGCGTATGCTTTGCTTACTGATCCATCAAGCCGCCATTAGCGGTTCTAGCGTTCTGGTTACAGCACCTTAATGCTGGGCGGCGGATTCGCTCACGATCGAGCCGGGCACAAGCGACCACGGCTGTAGAGGCGAACCCTGTTGTTGAATTCGATGGAATCGCGTTGGAATGAACGCGCATGGCAACCGTTGCGAACGGGCCGAGGGTGCAGGCACCTGGCCTAGAAGCGCGCCTCCCCTCCTGGCTTCACATGCAGCGCCGGATGCTGCCTCTCATCATCCGCTTTCGGCGGATAGGCGATCCACTTGATGATGCTCCCGTCCGGCGCACGAAGGCCGGCATTGATCGCATAGCTCAGTTCGCCGTCCGTGGTCAACTGAGCGATCAGCACCATGTTCTCGTCGGTGGCGCCCTTCACATGGCCCAACACGCCGTAAGCGCCCACTTCGGTCTCGATCAATTGGCCACTGAGATCCTGCAGGAAGCTGCGCGTGATGTGCAGGTACATCACCTCCGGCACGGTCGGCGCAGGGACCAGACCGTCGCGCATGCTCAACGAGCTGCTGTACGCCGTGATGCCTTCGCTCCTGTCGGCTTCCATGATAGACCCATCTGGATCAAGATGCAGGGGCACCGCCTTGTGCGCGGAACTCGCGAATCCGAAGGCCAGCCACGAATCGATCGCCGCAGGGTATTCGGCCAGCGCTTCGGCATCAACCAGGTCCCCGCTGCCCGCACCGTTCAGCGTATCGTTGAAGAAGCGCGTGCTGGTGCGGAAGAAGAGGTTGCGGTCCTTCTCGCCATAGACGCTCAGCAGCGCATACCCGGGCTCGAGATCCAGGTAGATGCGGTAGGTCACCAGCGGAGCTGCACCAGGAGCAGCGCCGGGCTGCTCGTGGTAGCGCTCCACGAGAACACCTTCCAAGCCTTGCGCGGAAAGGCCAAGACCAAATAGTAGGAACAAAGTGGAGAGCAGCTGATGCTTCATGGCAATGGCTCAATGCTTCACCACGCGGTGCTGGGAGCGGGCGCCGTCTCGTTGGATAACGAGCATGTATGCGCCGTTGGAAACGCTGGAGAGATCCAAACTCAGCAAGCGATCCACCGCTGCCGTGCCGCTCAGGACACGCGCACCGGTCATGTCGCGCAGTTCCCATTGCAGCGATCCGCCAGCGCCCAGGAGCTCCACCAGCAGCTGCCCCTTCGTTGGGTTCGGGCTCACGCGGGCGCTTGCAGCGGTGATCTCCTCTACACCGGTGAAGCCCTCGCAGATGCATCCGGGCTGCCACGTATCGTTCACGGTAGCGGCGTTGCCATCGTCGCAAGGTGTGCCGGGCAGCTCGTTGCCGCCGTAGGTGCCTGCGCAGTCCTGGCCCCAGCACACGCAGCCGGAGCTGTACACATCGTTGCTCGTATCGGCATTGCCATCATCGCAGGCGCTTCCCGGAACGGCCGGACCATCAGGCACGCCCAGGCAATCAACCGTGGAGTTCGCGGAGTTGAAACAGAGCGTGGGATGCGAGAAGATGTTCTGGCCTGCGAAACCTTGACCCAGCGTATCGGATTGGAGCACCTCGCTGTAGAACTGCAGCAAGGTGTGGCAATTGGGATCGCTGCACACCAAGGAATCAGGGATGCGGAGCGCGAGGTTCAAGCAGAAACTGAGATCCCCATCGGTGGTGAACTGGCCGATGAGCACGCGATTGCTCTCGGTCGGCCCGCTCACTCCGCCGAGCACGGCCCAAGCAACGTTCTCATCGCTGAAACTGCTGCTGCCGCCTGGCTCGAAGCAATCGGGAAGATTGCCCACTGAGTTGATGGTGCCGGGCGCCGTGCCAAGATTGATCAGCCCATCCGCGCTGGTGAGCGGGATGCCAGCTGCAAGCGCATCGTTCACCAGGAGTCCGCTCTGGTTATTGGAACCGCCCACGACACTGCCATCAACGTCCTCCGTCTTGAGGATGCCCCAATGCAGGGTACTCGCTGCGCCAAAGCTGAGCCACGAATCAATGGCTACAGTGTTCTTGTTCAAGTGCTGCGCGGGGATGTCCCTGCCCCAGGCCTCGCCACGGTCGTCGTTGTTGAAGAAGCTCGTGGTGGTGCCGATCGTAAACGGGTGGTTGGTGAATCCGCCCACGCTCACCAGCTTATAGCCGGGCAGCATGTCCACATAAACGCGATAGGTCTTCGCGCCTTCTACAAGGCCGGGCCCGCCATCGGTATCGGCCGCGTCATCGGCGTTGGCTATATAATAGGCCTCTACGATGATGCCCTCGAAGCCGCCGGGGTCGGGAGGCGAATACACCTGTGCCGAAACGTGAGTGGCTAGGGTGAGAGCAGTGAGGATCAGCGCGCGTTGCATGGTTCGTCCGTTGAGGGCGGCGAAGTAACCCGGGGCGCTTTGGCGCACTCTTGCCTCCGCATGGTCATTCCGTGTACGATGCGTTACGGCACCGTTACGCACGGCCTGCTCACGGATTGCACAGATGGAAGCTGAATCGCTCCTTGTTCGCGGCTGCCCAGTTCCGGAAGATCGGCGTTGCGAAGAGCGCATCCGCCGGGATGATGACGAACAAAGGGTGGCCTGCATCGGTCGCAGCACGCTCCAAGTGTTCGATGATCATTGCTGCGGTCGCCTCTCCTTCATGCACCCTCCATAAGGCATGCCCACGATTGGTGGTCACGAAGAGCACGCTGAACCGCCCCGGTTCCCAGAGCGGACTCTCGATCAACGGCGCCCGAGCCCCAGGCGGGAGTTTGCCATGCTGTCGCGCCAGCAATGGTGCATGGCCCCACCAGACAATGCGGCCCTCGCCCTCTCGGGCGAGCATGGCGATCACGGGATAATCGGTCTTCAGCCATGCCCGCATGCGCGACGGATGCACCACGGACATGGCGCGCAACGGCTTGTCGGGTGCAAGCCCCCAACGCTCCAAGTAGGTGCTCAAGGTGCGGTCGGGAAGATGGAATCCGGTCTCACGCTGCACCAACCAACGCACGGCATCGCGCGACCAGAGCCTGCGCTCACCACCTAGCGCATCAGGAAGCGATACACGCAGGATTCCGTGCAGCGCGCGCTCTTGCTCATGGGTGAGCTTGCGTCGATCCGCGCGTTCCAGGACTCGCACGATACGGCGCGGCGCCTGATTCGACCTGCCGATGCTGCCCAGTGCCTGCTGTAGCTCCTGCGCATCGATGCCATGCTGCAATGCCGCTTGCATAGGATCGATGCCATCGAGCACATCGTGCATCGCCTTGCGCAGTGCACGCGCATGCAGTTCGTCATCGAGCATTGCGGCGCGTTGCTGCAGGGTTATCAGTGGCATCATTCGCTCCATCAGGTCGCGCGCCTCCGGTGCCAAGGGCTTCCATGGCATGATCTCACCGTTTCTGGATTCGAGCGAGCGCCTTGCCCTCTGGTCCTTGCAGCGCGATCAAGTACAATCCGTCAGCGAGCCCTTCGAGGTTGATGACCACGGCATCGCGCGCATGTGCGATCGACTCGCTGCGCAGCACACGCCCTTGAGCATCCATGGCGCTGATTGCAACAGGCTCCCCGAGCCGCTCCACACCGGTGATGCGCAATTCGCCCGCAGTCGGGTTGGGTGCGAAGCGAAGGGCCTGCGATGCATCCTCCGCGATGCCGATGGTGGGGCAAACGAGGTAGGGGTCCAAGCCATTGCAGTCGCTGATGCTATAGCAGCAGAGCTGCGGCACGTTGAAATTGGCGGTGCTGCTGAAGTTGCACGCCGAAGGATCGAGGCATCCGAGGACAATGGCCGTAGCGCACGAACCATCGTCGCAACCGGCCGCCGGATCGTACTCGAGGAAGTCGGGGTCCGTACAGCCGCAATCTGGCGGGTACACGAGCAGTCCGCTCTGCTCCTCTCCAAGCAGCAGCGTATCACCTGGGGCCACGTACTTCTGCACGGTGCCATCCGGTTTCTCGATCTCCACATTCAGCCTGAACTCCAGCCCGCCCGTGGTGGTGAGCTGAGCGATGAGCACGAGGTTGTCCGGTGTTGCTCCCTGCACGCCCGGGGTGGCGCACGCGATGCGCGAGTCATTCGATACGAATTCGCCAGCGGTGGTCTCGTCGCGGAAAACCGCATCAAGGTCATCACCGGATACGAGGAAACTGGGCGGCACTGCAGGCTGACCGCCAAGCGGCACCAAGCCATCGCTGGTGGTGAGGACGATCCCCATCTCCGGCGTGCCATTCACCAGGAGACCGCCCGGGATGGCCGCGCTGCCGCCATCGTTGTTCGCGCCTCCTACGCTGCTGCCATCGGGGTCATCGGCCTTGGGGATGCCAAGGCGCAACGTGCTCGCGCGGCCCAGGCTCATGTAGGAGTCGAGCGCTACCGTTCCTTCGCCCAGCGCGGTGTTGTTGATCTGGTGGCCGAAGCTGCGGCCCCTATCGGTGTGATTGAAGAAGGGTGCGGTGCTGGTGAGGGAGAGCGCGTGATTCGCATCGGCGTAGATGGCACGCAGGCCGCAGCCTTCACATAGGTCGAGGAAAATCCGGTAGGTCACCGAGCCTTCCGGTACACCACCGCCTACCATGTCCGTTGCGTCGTTGGCATCGCTCACATAGTAGGTCTCCACCAGCACGCCTTCCAAGGCTGGTTGCGCGCGCAGCATGGTTGCGCACAGGAAGCAGAGGAGCAGCACGAACGTTCCGCGCATGATCACTTTATGGTATAGGTGAGGCCTAGGCTGTACTCTGTGCCCCAGGCATAGCTGTCGAAATCCACCGCATAGCCCTTCTCGAACTGGTATGCGCGGCGGAAGGGGGAATTCAGCAGGTTGCGCACGCCCAGGCGAAGGCCCCAATGCTTGCCGAAGCTCTTGTTCAGCGTGATATCGACCATGTGCCGGGGCATCTCGTAGGCGCGGATGCCCGTGGGGTTCACCTCGCTGTTGCTGATGGCCAGCTTCGGCCCTTGCACGTTGTAGCTCACCGAGAGGCTGGCGCGCGCGCTGTCGCTGCTGAAGGTGAGCATGCTGTTCACCATGTATGGCGCCTGACCGAACATGTTGGTGGTGTATTCCACCGGCTCGGCAAGCAACGTGGTGCGCAGCACGCTCTGCGATTGCATGAGCGTGACATTGCCGCGCCATTCGATCCAGCGCAGGATGCCCACGCGGCCCTCCACCTCAACGCCCGTGACCGATGAGCGGATGGCGTTGCGCCAGGTGTAGCCTCCCGATGCGGTGAAGACCAGCTCGATGTGGTTCTTGAACTCCTTGTGGAAGGCGCTCACCGACACGTTGTTCCGACTGCGGAAAAAGCGTTCGATGCGCAGGTCGTAGTTGTCCGCTGTGGTCATCTGTAGCTTCGGGTTGCCATAAACCGGTGCGCCCAGGATGTAGTCGAAGAGCTGCACCACGCTGAATTCGCGGAAGCTGGGACGGGCGAGCGATTTGAAGTAGTTCAGGCGCAGGTTCATGGGCGCCTGGTCATCGTCCTTCAGCTTGTAGATGAGGTTGATGCTGGGGAGGAAATCCCATTGGTCGAGCGCACCGGGCCTCGCAGGCTGCGGGTCAGGATTGGCGTCACCGCCGGCAGACACGTCACCGACCGTGCCGCGCGCAGGGTCCGATGGGTCCAGGCCTTGCTCGTAGTAGCGGCGGATGTCGGTGATCATGTTGGTTTGCTCGCCGCGCAGTCCACCAACGGCGCGGAGCCTTTTCGTGAGGGCGTAATCGACCATGGCGAAGGCGCCGATGATGCGGTTCAATCCGATATCGTTGTCCTTAAAGGTGCCGAAGGGCCGGTAGAGCGAGGTGAAGCGGCCATCGCCGCGCATATCGAAACGGCCCGGGAGGTCCCATTGCGCGGGGCCAGGCGCGCCGAGCACGATGTAGAAGTCCTGCTCGTTGAGGCGCTCGTTCCGCAGATAAGAGCCGCCGACACGGAGCTTGCGCACCAGGCCCGTCTCATCGCTCAAGGGGACTTCGAGCGTGAGCCGCGCATCCAGGAGCGTCTCATTCAGGAAGCGGTAAGCGCGCGTCGGCGCGGTGAGCGCGGCCTCCACTTCGGTGATGGGCTCACCCGGGGGCGGCTGAACATAGGTGAGCGCCTTGAAGTCGAGCAGGTCCCGGTTGCCGTCGGTGTACGAGATGTCTGCTTCCACCTTCGTGTTGATGGCAGGTATCAGGTGCCGCGAGCTCAACTGGTACACGAACATGCGGCGCTGCTCGTAATACTGATCCTCCGAAGCGTATTCATCCACGCCGATGCCCGGATTGCGGAAGCGCTGATAGCGCGCATTGGCCTGGCCCAGCGCATTGGCCATAGCCAGGAGCGAGATGCTGTTGTTGCGGTTGAGCTTCAAGGACAGGCTGGCCAGCGCGTTCCAGCTGTGCGTGATCACGCTGATGGCCTGCGTGCCGTTGCGCCCGTATTCATCGCCAGGGTTCTCATCATTGAAGGGCTCGCCGGTGCGGATGAAGGTGGAGCCCGGATCGTATTCGGTCTCGCGGTTGTAGCGCAGGCCCACCAGGAAGCCCAATGCCTTCGGGTTCTTGCTCTTCTTGAACAAGGTGAGCTGATTGCCCAGCGAGAGATTCTGGCTGATGTTGAACTGGCCCTGCACCGTGTCCACCCGCCAATTGGTGTTGTCCCATTTGCGGTTGAGTTCTGCCAGCCGCCCATTCAATGTGGGAGAGAAATACGCGAGGTTGTAGGTGCCGTTGTAATCGCTCACAGCCTGCGCGATGGCGCTCTCGTTATAGAGCAGTGCGGGTGCGAGCAATCCCAGCTCCACCAGCGGCAGGTGCTGCAACGTGTTGCTGGTGCTCATGTTGGTGCCCTGGTAGCCCGGCGTATTGGCTGTGATGCCATAACCGCTCAGGTAGCCGCCCAGGCCCAGGAAGCTGAGTTGCTCATAGAGGTTTGGTTCGACGAAGAGCGGGTAGTCGCCGCCATCGTCTGGAATGCCTTCAGGTATGCCCCGTCCGCCATCATCGCGCGCTAGCCAATCGGTCTTGCCGGGTCGGCCGCTCACAATGTCCTTCCAGGTGCTGTTGGGATTGTAGCCGATGCTGGTGCCCACGCTCACCCGCAGCTTCTCCGGGTAATCGCTCGTGTTCAGACTGATGAGGGCACCGGCCCAATCGCCAGGCAGGTCGGGCGTGGCGGTCTTGGTGATCACGATGTTGTCCATGAGCCCCGTGGGGAAGAGGTCGAGCCGCAGGTTGTTGGTGAGCGGGTCGAGCGTGGGCAGGCGGCTGCCGTTCACCGTGGTCACGATATAGCGGTCAGCCAGGCCGCGCACGGTTACGAACGCGCCTACGGTGCTCACGCCGGTGATGCGCCTCACGGCCTGCGTTGCATCGCCATCGCCGGTCTTGAGCATGGCATCGCGAGAGATGAAGTCCATGCTCGCCGCATTGTTGATCTTCATCCGCTCCAAGTAGGTATCGTTGGTGCGCGCCGCCTTCGCCTCGATCTCCACGCCTTCCAAGGCCACCGCGCTCTCGCCCAGGATGATGTTCACCACGAGCACCTCGCCTCCTTTTGGGCTCACCGTGACCTCCTTGTTCTCGTAGCCCACATAACGAACCACCAGTACATGAGGGCCGGGTGCATCGATCAGGAGCGAATAGCGGCCATCGAGATCGGTGGTGGTGCCTTTGGAAGGATCGGCCTTCAGCACCACTGCGGCGCCGATCAAGGTCTCGCCGGACTTGTCGGCCACCTTGCCACGCACGGTGCCTTGGGCAAGAAGCACAGAAGCGAACGATGCGCTTAGCAGCGCCAGGAAGACACGGAGGAGCATGGAGTGGGCAACCGGGGCCGCGAAGGTGCCGGGAGCATCCCTTGCCCATGTTCGGGGATCATTAGCACTTCGCTAGCGATCCATGATGCCACTGTGAATAGAATGCTCGGGCTCTTGCTGCAACGGCAGCAACGTTACGTGCCCGTCCAAATGCCGGGAGGTTGCGCTATTCTCGCGTGAATCGCGCCGATCGCCATTCGCTTCGATCGAGATCAAGTAAGCGCCGGCAGGCAGCGCAACCGTGCTCAGCGCCGCTTTGTGCAGCAGTGCGAATGAGCGCTCGATCACCTTGCGGCCGGTGAGGTCATGAACGCGCAGTACGGCATTCTGCAGTGGCCACGCGAGCTCCACATTCAGCATATCGCTGGCCGGCTGTGGCCACAAGCGCGCCTGCGGCAGCCCGCGTTCCTCGATTTCCGCAGTGACCACCGTCAAGCACGCGCTCGTATCGGTGCATCCGTTCTGCGTTACGGCAACGGCATACTGGCCATTGGCCGAAGCGATGAAGAAGTAATTCGTGGCACCGGCGATAGGCGCATTCGTCAGGCAGTTGATCCACTGGTATTGCGCGCCCGTTGCTTGCGCGAAGAGCTGGTGGCCGTTCTGCGCGATGCCCACGTTCACCGGGATCACCGTGAGGTTCAGCGTAACCAGTGAATCGCATCCCGATGCCGTTGGGATGGCCGCTGTGTAGGTGCCCGATTGCGTGAGCGCTTGCCCGTTGAGGATGTAAGACTCTCCGCTGCAGATGGTAGCGGAGATGGTTCCAGCGCCCGGCACGCCTTCCACATAATTGCTCGTTGCGCCATTGAGCGCGAAGCCCACGAGTGAGCCATTGATGTTGCCCGCAGCATCGGTCAAAGACGTGAGGCCCGCATTGTTGCCGCCAGCCACGCCTTGGTCCATGCGGTAGTACAAGCGCAGGTCGTCATCATCCGTGTTGGCGCCAAAGGCCATGATGCACTGGATCTCGGCCTCCGTGAGCCCCCTGCGCCAAAGGGTGGTCTCGTCCACCCGGCCATTAAGGAAGATCTGCGTGGAACCTGGTATAGGCATGTTGCCGATGCGGAACAGGCCCGTTGGCGTGGTGATGTTCCCGCTGGCTGCGGTGGACCCGATGAGCTCGCCATCGTGGTACATGGCCAAGGTGCTGCCATCGTAGGTGAGTGCCACGAATTGCCAGGTATTCAAGGTGAGCGCGTTGTCCGTGGCGATGGTGAAGACCTGATTGGCACTGTTGCGCAGCCGGCCTTCCAAGGTGGTGCCGTAGGTCTGCAACAGGTAGAAGTCGCACTGGGCATTGTCCCGGAAGCCCGCGATGGCCTCCATGTCGGGCCAGTTCGCGTTCTGCGTGGGATAGACCCAGCACGTGATGCTGAAGCCGGATTGATTGGCGATCTGCGCCGAGGCATTGGCCACAACCACCTCATCGTTCACGCCATCGAAATGGAGCGCATTGCTCACTTGGCCGCTGCTGCAAAGAGCAAGTGAAATGGCCAACAGGACGGTTGAGGGTCGAAGTGCTCTCATATGGGCAGGGATTGGGTCCGGCGGAAGACGACTTCCCAAAGAAAAGCAAGATGGCCTGATCGAACTCTGCCAAGGGAGCGGTGGTTACTTTCGCGGCCCTCATTCATCGGCATGAAAATCCTCGTCCTGCTCAGCCAAGTGCCCGACACCACCGCACGCATCGCCTTCACCAACGGCGACACGCAATACGATGGCAACGGCGTCACCTTCATCATGAACCCCTACGACGAATGGTACGCCTTGGTGCGCGCCCTGGAGCTGAAGGAAGCCAAAGGCAGCGGCTCGGTAACCACCATCACGGTGGGCGGTGCCGATACCGAGGCTACCATCCGCAAGGGACTGGCCATCGGTGCCGATGAAGCCGTGCGCATCGACGCACAGCCGTCCGACGCCATGCAAGTGGCTGAGTTGATCGCGGGCTGGGCCAAGGACAAGGGCTTCGACCTGGTGCTAGCTGGAAAAGAGACCATCGACCATAACAGTGGCGTGGTGGGCGCCATGGTGGCCGAATTGCTCGACATGCCTTATGTGCCCCTCGCGAGCAAGCTTGATGTCAACGGCGATACCGCCGCAATCGAGCGCGACGTTCCCGGCGGCGTTGAAGTGCTGGAGGTGAAATTGCCCTTCGCCCTGAGCGCCGCCAAAGGCATGGCCGAGCAACGCATCCCAAACATGCGTGGGATCATGGCGGCGCGCACCAAACCGCTGCAAGTGGTGGCCGCTGGCGCTGTGAGCAATGCAGCAAACACCGTGAAATTTGAGCTGCCGCCTGCCAAGGGCGCAGTGAAGATGATCCCCGCCGACGAGGCCGGGAAGCTCATCGAACTGCTGCACACCGAAGCCAAGGTGATCTGATAGGAAATCCGTACGGGCGGATCATGATCCGCCCTCATTCATTCAACCATGAGCACGATCGCATTCATCGATACACGCGGCGACAAGCTGCCGAAAGCGGCGCAAGAAGCCGTGACCTACGCGAGCCAATTGGCTGGCGGGCCCATCACAGCCATCACCTTCGGCGATGCCCAAGGCTTGGAAGCATTGGGCGCGAACGGCGCCAAGAAGGTGATCGTGGCGCGCGGCGTGAAGGCCGTTGACAGCCAGCAACTGGCCAAGCTCGTGTGCGATGTGGCCGCTGCCGAAGGCGCCACCACCATCGTATGCGTGCATGATGCCACCGGCAAAGCCGTGGCACCCCGCGTTGCAGCGCGCTTGAAAGCAGGACTCGTGGCAGGCGCCACCGGCATGCCCGATGGGAACCGCTTCCGCCGCAACGTTTTCAGCGGCAAGGCCCGCGCATGGGTCGAGATAAGCAGCGCCGTGAAGGTGATCAGCCTCTCCCCCAACAGCATCGCTATCGCGAACAATGGTGGCATCGCTGTCGTGGAGGAGTTCAGCGGCGACCTGGGCGCAGCGCGCATAACCGTGAAGGAGTTGCGCAAGGCAGGATCCGGAGTGCCCCTGCCGGAAGCCGAATTGGTAGTGAGCGCAGGCCGTGGCATGAAAGGCCCTGAGCATTGGGCTCCGGTCGAAGAACTGGCACAACTCCTTGGCGCAGCCACCGCATGCAGCCGCCCGGTGGCCGACATGCACTGGCGCCCGCACCACGAGCACGTGGGACAAACAGGCGTGGCCATCCGCCCCAACCTCTATATCGCCATCGGCATCAGCGGCGCCATTCAGCACTTGGCCGGGGTGAACCAGAGCAAGGTGATCTGCGTGATCAACAAGGATCCCGAGGCCCCCTTCTTCAAGGCCGCCGACTACGGCATCGTGGGCGACGCCTTCGAGGTGCTGCCCAAGCTCATCGAGGCCGCGAAGAAGCTCAATGCGGAACGTTGAACCAGTTGGCAGCAGGCATTCGGCAGTAGGCCGTTGGTGCCGCTTCCGGGGCCAACTGCCTGCTGCGCACTGCCAACTGAACACTGCAACCTACCTTCACGGCCCGCTGCGCACCGCATGGACAAGGTTGAGCTGAAGTTCCTCCGCATCACGTACAGCCACACGCACGCGGGGGCTTACGCGCTGATCCTCGCTGAAGCCTTCGGCGACCGACGTCTCCCCATCATCATCGGGGGCGTTGAGGCCCAGGCCATCGCCATCCAAGTAGAGAACATCAAGCCGGCGCGGCCGCTCACGCACGACCTCTTCAAGCATGTGGCCGACACCCTCGGCTTCAACCTGAAGGAGGTGATCATCAGCGATCTGGTCGAAGGCATCTTCCATGCGCAATTGGTAGTGGAGCAGGAAGCGCGCGAGGTCACCATCGATGCACGCAGCAGCGATGCCATCGCGCTGGCCTTGCGCTTCGATTGCCCCATCTACACCTACGAGCCGATCCTCGGCGCTGCCGGTCTGAAGGTGGAAGAGGGCGAAGAGGAGCAGGCCGAAGGCGAGGAAAAGAAGCAGGGCAAGGGCCGCGAGAAGAAATCGGCGACCACCGCCACTACCGATGAGCTGCGCGGCATGCTGGAAGAAGCGCTGGAGAATGAGGACTACGAGCGCGCGAGCAAATTGCGCGA
>JBATND010000399.1:0-4187 GCA_049290175.1 Flavobacteriales bacterium
CCACTTTCCACTCCCCATTAGAGCCGGCGTTAGCTACTTCCTCCCGAACACCCGTTTCGCGGCCTTCAAGATATCCGGCGCATCGAGCCCGTACTTCTTCAGCAACTGATCCGGGGTTCCGCTCTCACCGAAGCTGTCGTTCACCGCAACGAATTCCTGTGGGGTGGGCCTGTTCAGCGTGAGCACTTGCGCAACGGCATCGCCCAAGCCGCCGTGCCTGTTGTGCTCCTCGCAGGTCACCACGCAGCCGGTCTTGCTGGCGGAAGCGATCACGGCATCGGCATCCAAGGGCTTGATGGTGTGCATGTTGATGACTTCAGCGCTGATGCCCTCAGCTTTCAACTCCTCAGCGGCGCGCAGCGCATTCCACACCAAGTGGCCGCACGCGATCAGGGTCACATCGTTGCCTTGCTCCAGTACTTGCGCCTTGCCGATCTGGAAGGGCATATCGGCAGGAATGAAGACCGGCCATTTCGGACGACCGAAGCGGAGGTACACCGGACCTTCATGCGCAGCAATAGCCAGTGTTGCTTGGCGGGTCTGATTGAAATCGGCGGGAACCACTACGGCCATGCCGGGCAGCATGCGCATGAGGCCGATGTCCTCGAGGATCTGGTGCGTGGCACCGTCCTCGCCGAGGGTAAGTCCGGCATGACTGGCGCAGATCTTCACATTCTTGCCCGCGTAGGCGATGCTCTGGCGCACTTGATCGTAAACGCGGCCCGTAGCGAAGTTGGCAAAGGTGCCCGCGAAAGGGATCTTGCCACCGATGGTCATGCCGGCAGCGATGCCCATCATGTTGGCCTCGGCGATGCCCACTTGCACGAAGCGCTCGGGGAACTCCTTTTGGAAGGCGTCCATCTTCAACGAGCCGGTGAGGTCGGCGCAAAGTGCCACCACGTTGGGGTTGGTGCGGCCGAGTTCCAGCAATCCGGCACCGAAGCCGCTGCGGGTGTCTTTCTGGTCGAGTACGGGGTAGGGCATGGTTCGGCGCCGAAGCCTCGGCGAGGGTGTTGGCTAGAAGTTGAGTGTTGCGCTGCGGCCGCTTTCGATCACGATGTCCTTGGTGATGCTGAGTTCCGTGCGACGTGCAAAGCTGCTGCGGTAGATGACCTGGTAGTTGCCGGGTTGCAAGCGGTACTGATGGCGCGAGGCTGTTGCATCGAGGTCCGCCACCCAAACCAACTCGTCTCCCTTCCTGACGAAAATGCTTCCGGGGCCTGGAGCTCCGGCTTGCACGTTGAGCACGCCCGCTTTGGGCACCACGATGTCGGTGGTTTTGCCTTGCTCGATGCGCACATCGGGGATGTAGGTGCGCGGCAGCGTGAGCACTTCCAGGTCGTAGGTGCCCACGCGGTAGCGCTGTGTGCTGCCCATGTCCTGCGCGGTGAGCGTTGCCAATTCACCCTTGCGCCGCACGATGCATGCCACTTGGCTCGCATCCGAAGGACCAGTGCCCATCCTCAAGCTCAGCTTGCCGGTGCCCGCATCCACAGCGATGATGGTATGCACGCCGGGCCGCACGGTCACATTCTCACGCACGCTGGGGGGCACGGTATGGGCCACAACGCGGTAGTTGAAGATGGGATCGATGCTGAGTGTGTCGGGCACGTTGCGGTCGTTCATGGTGTGCTCCAAGTGGTAGCGCACTTGCCCGGTCTTCTGATCGTAGAGCGTAACGGCTATATCGGTCTCGGTGGGCTTGCCGTCGGCGGTCATCAAGCTGATCTGCGCGGTGGTGCTATTGAGCGCTTGCGTCACTACCACTTGCAGCACATGCTCCAGCAATTCAGGCGTGCTGGCATCGTAGTAGTTGCCCACGCATTGCAAGGAGTAGCGCTCGGTATCGGTAAGGCCCACGCCGATCACGAAGGGCTTCAGCACGATGCCTTTCGCTTGCAGCGCGCGGCTCACGGCGCAAGGATCCTCGTCGCAGGCCTCAATGCCATCGGTGATGAGGATGATGATGTTCCGGACCGGACGCGCGCCTTTGCTCTTGTCGAGCTCCGGGAAATCCTTGGCGGCTTTCTCCAGCGATCGGGCAATGGGCGTGGTGCCCAAGCAACGCGTGGCCATCAGCTTCTTGCGGATATCGGGAATGGCATTCGGCGCGAATGGCACTTCGAGCCTGGTGTCGTCGCAATCCTGCTTGCCTGGCTGTATCGGTGTTTGGTGGCCGTAAAGCCGGAGCGCGAGTTCAAGATCGGGCTGGCCTTCGAGGCGTTGCAGGGATTTCAGCAGCAGTTCGCGCGCGCTGTTGATCTTGGGTTGGTTCCCCCAGAAAGCATTCATGCTGTTGCTGGCATCGAACACGAAGAGCATGCGCGTTAGCGGCTGCTGGGGTGCAGCTTCCTGCGCGAGCAGATGACCCGGTTTCGCAAAGAGGATTGCGGCCAGCGCGAAGGCCGTGAAAAAGAAGAAGCCTGATAGCGAACGGGTGGCTTGCATGGCCGGGCGCGGGGCCATGTTCATGCCAAGGCGGATCGAACGACGGAGTTGCTGCGGGGCGGCGCGCATCAGTAATCGCCCAACGTCTCTTCGAGCTGCCCTAGTGCGCTGGCCAGTTGCGCATCGTTCGGGGCGATGCCGTGCCAAGCGTGGCTGTTCATCATGAAATCGACGCCCTGGCCCATCTCGGTGCGCATGAGCACCATCACGGGCTTTCCCTTTCCGGTGCGGGCCTTGGCCTCATCCATGGTGGCCAGCAGTGCGGCCATGTCGTTGCCGTTGGTCTCCAGCACGTCCCAGCCGAAGGCGAGCCACTTCGCTTTCAAGTCGCCTAAGGGCAGCACGGCATCCACATCGCCATCGATCTGGCGGCCGTTGTAATCAACGGTGCTGATCAGGTTGTCCACCTTCTTGCCTGCGGCGAAGAGCGCGGCTTCCCAGATCTGGCCTTCTTGCAGCTCGCCATCGCCGTGCAAGCTGTACACAAGGGTGTCATCGCCATTGAGCTTCTTCGATACCGCTGCGCCGATGGCCACGCTCATGCCTTGGCCCAATGATCCACTGGCCATGCGCACGCCAGGCAAACCTTCGTGCGTGGTGGGGTGCCCTTGCAGGCGGCTATCGAGTTTGCGGAAGGTTCGCAGCTCATCCACGGGGAAGTAGCCGCTGCGCGCCAAAGCACTGTACCACACCGGGCTGATGTGGCCATTGCTCAGGAAGAAGAGGTCCTGGCCGTGTCCGTCCATGTTCCACGCCTTGGGGTCGTGGCGAAGGATGCTGAAGTAGAGCGCGGTGAAGAAATCGGCGCAACCCAATGAGCCGCCGGGGTGGCCGCTCTGGCAGGCATGCACTTGGCGCACGATATCGCGGCGCACCTGCGAGGCGATGCGTTGGAGCTCAGCAACGGAGGTGTGGGCAGGGGCGGCCACGGAGGTGGAAGTAGGCATGTGGGGAGCGCCGCGAAAGTAGCCGGGCCTCAGGGGCACCTCTTTCGTGTGAAGATCTTTTGAAAAGTGCAGTAGCCCACAGCGTCTGGGTTCCGGAATGCGGAGGGGCGAACCGTTCAAAACCCATCATTCACAGCCGGGCAACGGATTGCTTGTTGGTCTTGTCAAATGAACGTCCGGTGCTTATGGTTTTGGACCGGTTCGTCAGGGAGCGGGGGCCTATGGTTCCCGCTTCTGCTTTTCCAGGAGGTTGATCTGCATGTGTCGGGTTGTTCTCATCATTCAAAAAGCAACAGCCCCCGCGCCGTGAGGCGCGGGGGCTGTGATCATTGCTAGGCGGCGTTGGCCGCTTTCGTTTACTTCTGGATCACCAGTCGCTCGTTGAAGGTGCTGCTTCCGGCGGTGATGCTCACCATGTACAAGCCGTTGGCGAGCGATCCCTCGAGGTCGAGCACGGTGCTGAGGAAGCCATCCTGGGCGGCGATGGTGCGCGTGATGGCGCGCTTGCCGAAGCCGTCATAGATGTCGATGCTCACGGTTTCCACGCCCTCCTCCAGTTGGCTCAGGCTCAAGAAGAGCTGATCGCCGCGGTTGGGGTTGGGGTACATGGCTACGCGGGCCTCGGCTGCCGTTCCATCGGTGCCTTCGAGCGCCATGGCTCCGCCGCACACGGTGGTGAGCAGGCATACATCGCCGTAGGGGTCGCTGCTGTGGCACCAGGTGCTGCCGCCATTGAAGCTCACGCGAACGTCCACCTCGTAGGTCTTGCCGCAGGTGAGGCCCATGGTGTTC
>JBATND010000400.1:0-3856 GCA_049290175.1 Flavobacteriales bacterium
TGAATGGCGAATGGGCTGAGCACGGCGGACATCCATTCACCAATGACAATTCACCAGTCGCCTCTTCACATCCCTTCATCCTCAAGCGCGACATGCACAAGCACATCGGCAAACAAGTTCAGATGCTCGGCTACATGATCCACGTGAAGACCACCACCACCAGTCGCGGCGACTACATGAGCTTCGGTTCCTTCGTCGATCCCGCTGGCGATTTCTGGGACAGCACGCAGTTCCCTTCCGTGGCGGCGCGCTACCCGTTCCGTGGCCGTGGCGTGTACCGCTTGATCGGCGTGGTGGAAGAGGAGTTCGGGCATTGCGCGCTGCGCACCATCAGCATGGAGAAAATTCCATGGAGACCCGACCCTCGATACGGTGAGAAGTAGCCGCCCGGAACGTGTCATGCCGAGCGCAGCCGAGGCATGCCGTGGAAGGCGGATCCGAGGTATGGGGAGAAGTAGCGAGGCAGCCTACTTGTCTCCATAGTGCCCCTTGCAACTGAGCACTTCGACAGAGCCATCAGCAGTGATACGGTACACCAGCCTGTGCTTGTCGTCGATCCGTCTGGACCAACAGCCCTTGAACTGTCCTTTCAACGGCTCTGGTTTCCCGACGCCTTTGAACGGCTCGCGCAGAATAGCTTTCAGGAGATCATGGATGCGAATGAAGCGCTGCTTGTCATAGATGCCCCATTCGTTGAAGTCATCGAACGCGCCTTGGTCGAAGACGATGCGCTTCATCCCTTGAGCCGCTCCAGGACCATCGCATCCAGTTGAGCCTCCGTCAACGATCTCCCGCGCCCGCTGTCGAGGCTCTTCAACGCCTTCGCCAAGCGCGCCAGATAGGCCTTCTTCGTCTCCCTTACAGCCACCGGCCGATCACTGGCGGTCGAGATCGTCAGCACCACCTCGCGCTCCTTCCCGAACAGAGCCTTGATCTTCTTCAAGAGATCCTGGTCCAAATCCGAAAGCTCGATGCGCACACTGGTTTCCATGGCCTGTTGTTGACCGTGCAAAGATAGAGGCCGTGGCAACAGAAGGCGGATCCGAGGTATGGGGAGAAGTAGCGCATACATTTGAAGCATGTCAACCGCAGAGCTCCGCAAGCGCGTGATCGCGCATATCAAGGTAACGAAGGACACTGCGCTCCTGCGTGAACTTGATCGCATGCTCAAGTCTGCCGGGAAAGAAATCGCACCGTTCATCACCACGCCAGAACAAAAAAAGGCCATAGCGAAGAGCCGCGCTGCAGTGAAGAAGGGGCGCTTACGCACTGCGGCTGAAGCCGACAAGGCCATCGTGGCATGGCTCGTAAAATAGTCTGGTCAGCAGTCGCCGAAAAGGACCGCAAGGAGATCCTCGCCTATTGGATTGATCGCAATGGGTCTCGAGCATTCAGCCTGAAGCTCTTCAAGCGGATCAACACCATGGTA
This sequence comes from Flavobacteriales bacterium, assembly GCA_049290175.1. Lineage (GTDB taxonomy): Bacteria > Bacteroidota > Bacteroidia > Flavobacteriales_F > PHOS-HE28 > PHOS-HE28. Next base: position 1,430 of record JBATND010000400.1, read on the forward strand.
GGTCGCCTCTTGTCGCATCCGTTCATGGGCAGACCTTCCGATATCGCAGGCATCCGCGTACTCAAAATCGATCACTATTTGCTCTTCTATGAAGTGGCCGAGGATGCGATCATCATCCATCACCTCTGGCACGGGCGAAGGGACCTGAGCAAGTTGTCGGAGTGAAGGCATTGCGCACCATCAGCATGGGCAAGCATGCCGTGGTAGGCGGATCCGAGGTATGGGGAGAATTGAGGGTCAGTTCACCTTTCGCCGATCATCCTCCGCTTCCCGATCAAAGAACAGGTGATCGGGATCCAACGCTACAGCTTTGGGCTTCCGCGGCACGGTCATGCGCAACGCATTCTCCCCAGAGTGCAACCGCACGCATTGCATCACCTCTCCTCCCTCATACTCCACGGCCACATCCAGCCAGTCGTCCATCGGCACTTCGGTCTCTTTGCCCAACGAATCCGCGTGGAGCTTGGCGCAAGTGATTGTAGCGTCCACCGTCCAAGAACCATCCGCGTTCCGTTCGGACTTGGCGGAAGTCAACGCATTGCGGTAGAAGGTGATGTGCTTCAGGCCATCCTCCAATAGGTAGCGAAGGCTATCTGGTGTAACTGCCTCGAGTGAACGATACAGATCCAGCGTGGTGGGATACGGCGCTCCCTTGAAAGCGAACGAGTCGATGAAGGCGCGGCAGGCAGCATTGACACGCTCTTCGCCAATGTACACCCGCAGGCCATACATCACCACGCTTCCCTTGCTGTAGTGGATGTGCTGCTGGTTCTCCACTTTCATCAGCGGCTCTTCACCGATTCCCTCCTTGCCGCGCCCGCGCAGGTAGGTGTCGCATTCGTACTTGAGGAACTTCCGCATGGCCGGACGACCGTACTCCTTCTCCAGCACCATGAGCGCGGTGTATTGCGCCATGCTCTCGTTCATCATGGTGCTGCCTTGCATGCGCGGACCCAGCACTTGATGGCCCCACCATTGGTGCGCCACCTCGTGAGCCACAACGTAGTAAACCATATCGATGCGGGCCGTATCGCGCAGGTCGGTGATGAAGCCGATGGCCTCGCTGTAAGGCATGGTGCCGGGAAACGATTGAGCGAAGCTGCGGTAGCGCGGGAACTCGATGATGCGCGCCACATTGTGCTGATAGGGCGAGAAGTTGGTCGATGCATAACCGATCGCATCGCGCATGGCCTTCGTCATCCGCTGCACGTTTGCACCATGCTCCGGATGATGGTACACTTCCAATGTCACGCCGTTGGCCACCTCCTTCGAAACCTCGTACCGCGCGCTCAGCACTGACCAGAAGTTGAAAATCGGCGTGGCGCACTCATAGCGGAACAAACGTTTACCGCCCTCCTTCCACTCACGCTTGAGCTCTCCCGGTGCGATCGCGACCTGGTCCGGAGCGGTGCTGATCGTGCAGGCGAACCGGATGTGATCGGCGTAAGGCATCACCGCGGAGAAACGCCGCGCTTCAGGCAGGTCGCTCAATGCGTCCATGCGTCGGTTCGGCGGCAATCCGCGCTTGCGGCGCGCACCCGGATCGGTGAGCTCCACCTCAGCTTGGTAACCGATGGAGGGCAGTAGACCACTGTTGTTGATGAAGGTGCCGTTCTCGACGAACTCCAAGAAGTCCGCATCGTTGCCGAAGCCTCGTTGTTGCCATTCTGAAGCAATACCGATGCGGACGGAATCCCCTGGAGCCAATGGCTTTCCGAGGCGGAACATCCGAACGTATCGCGCCGTGTCGTTCAGGACATCCTTCGCCCCTGGTATCTCGAATCGCAACTTCATCCGATCTGGTAGGCCGAACCAAAGCGTATCCACCGCACGCGGTCCCTTGTTGGTGAGCGTCAGATCAGCATGGTAGCTGATGGCACGTGCCGAGGGTTCGAGGTCGATGGAGATGTCAACCGCCGAGATGTGCGGGAGCGCTGTGTTCGCCAACGGTTTGTACGCGCGCTCGTATTCCACTTGCAGCGCTTCCGTGTCCTGGCGTGTGTGCGATTCATTCAAGATCCGTGTGTTGTAGTAACCGAAACCCAAGAGCACGAACCAGATGCCCAGCAGACCCGCACCCGCCAGCCATGACCTACGCAATCTTCCTCCAGCGATACGCGCGCGCCAGCGCCAAGTCGTCTCTCCTCCTCTTACCAGAAAAAGAGCAGCCGCGAAGAACAGCACGCTCGCGAACGCCAGCCAATAGGTCTTGAAGAACAACCATGGCGCGAGGAAGGGTCCGAAGCCGTTCATGTCAGAATACCACAGCCTTGGCGAACCATAGAGCACAACGAGGTTCGACTCCACCTTGAGGAACCGCCAGATGAGCGCGTTCACCGCGAAGAGCACGATGAAGAGCCCGAAGCCCGCGTACTTGTGATGCACCAACATCTGAATGGCGAGCGCGAGCAAGGACCAGAAGGCGAA
>JBATND010000401.1:0-3504 GCA_049290175.1 Flavobacteriales bacterium
TAGTCATTCACCCGTTCTCCGAAAGTGACTCGAATGTCACGCAACCGCTGCCACATCCTGAACTCTTGGAAGAGCGGATCGCTCTTGGCCATCACCCGTTTGTTCGGCTCGAAGCGGCACTTGCTCACAAGATGTTTGGCGCTCTTCAGCTTGCGCTGAAAGAAGATCACCTTATCACGCAGTTGCTCCTTCAGTTCTGCGGTGAGTAGAGCAGGGTAGTAGCTGCTCTGCTTCGCCCAGATCAGATCGAATTCCTGCTGGTAGAGTTCACGCTTCACGCGCTGGTGCTCTCGGATACGCTCGCGTGGTTCGTTCTCGTTGTGCCAATTGGCGGGCTGCTCATCGAAGAGCGAAGCGAGGTACTCGCCAACTGTGCGCAAACCGCTTGCCTTCAGCTTCGCCTCAAAATCGCTCATGGCCTGTTTGTAGGCGGTCAGTTTCTTAGCGTCATCCCCTTCCTTCGCCGCCTCTTTGCGATTGCTCTTGAAGCCACGTCGTTGGTTCATCAAGAAGAAGATGCGCCCGAGTTCTTTAAGCTCCAGCTTGCGGTCCAGCGCCTCCCTTCGCAGCCCATACAGCTTCTTGGTTGGCAGGCTCACGCTCTTGTCGAACATCATCCCATGTTCGGTCAGCAGTGCTTCTAGTTTGGCGCGTCGCTGCTTGTAGCGGTCGTAGCCTCGCCTTATCCCTCGCGCTGTGCGCCGCGCAGCGTTCCGGCCTCTTCGGTGCCGCTCTTTGCGTAGCTGTCCTCCTTCACCCCAACAGGAAAAATCCTGCTGCCCATGCCAAGGATCCGTTTGCCGTCTTCAACCAAGCACCAGCCGATGCTGTTGGTGCCGATATCCAGTCCAAGTGTCGTTGCCATTTTTTCAGTCAATAGTTGGATTGACAAGATGGTGAATATCTTCGCACCGAGAGCTTACCACGATAAAGACTATTCTACAGGTCTTTTGACCTCGGCCCCGGTTCCTCCGGGGCCACTTTTTTTCTGGGCTATGCTGGTGTAAATGCGCACAGGTCTTTCTTGATCTTCACTTCGTGAAGGTCACTTGATGGAATGCGAAGCCTATCTGCGAACGACATGCCTGCCGAGCCGACCAGCCCCGATGAGTTCCTGGAGCAATGGCGCGCATCGGCCGTGCGGCATGGGCTGTACTTCGCGAACCATGAGGGCCGCAGCACGAAGGACCTGTGGGCTTGCCGCCTAGCCGCAACGGATCGCGAGCGGCTCTTGCTGAAGAGCAAACGTTGGGAAGCGCGGGGCTTGCACCCTGCGAGCGATGGCACTTGGGTAGGCACCTATGCTGCCCAGCTAACCGTGCCTTTGATCACCGTGCTGGCCCGGCTGGCATACGATCCCGACGGCCCCGCAAGGTGCGAGCGCTTCTGGAATGAGATTGACAACTTCGATTCAAGCGAGCACGCTTTGCCGACGCACCCCGGTGGAGTGAACAGTGACGTGAAGGCGAAGCAGATTGTGGTAGAGGATGAGGAAGGCAGCGTGACGAGCTGGGTGATTGGCCATACCGCCGCACATCCGGAGCGCATGTACAGCACCACCGAGCAGGATAACGGGAACCTGTGTCGTCTGCAAAGTGCATTGCGTTCGCAACGCATGATTCCGTTCGCGGAGGATATAAAGGCATTCCTGGAACTGGAAGGGATCAGGTCGATTGCGCCGCATGAGCTTTCACTGGCTTTGGGTTGGGATGGGCGCCGCGTGCATCAGTTGCTGAGGGGAGCATGGCCCAGCGAAGCGGAAGCGGCCCAGTTGCTGGGCTTGCGTCAACCACAAGCCATCCTTGAGCGCTTGGCTCGCCAATTCCCGAGGCGTTTCGTGATCACGAGCGAACCATGGCCCGATGTCTCGCGCATTGATCTGGGGCGGATACATCGGAACGAGTTGGAGTCGCCCTTCGCGGTGGAGCCCGATGAACGGAATGCGAGCACGGGCTACCGCCGGTTCTCGCATGACCGCTTGGGACAGTTAGCGAACAACCTGGGCGATTCCGGGCAACCGGATCTAGAGCGTTTCTGGCTGTTGGTGTTCTTGTGCGATGCTGATGCGTATGGCTGGAAGGGACAGGGCTTCACCGGCCTGCGCTACCATTGGACCGCCGCAGGTCCAGTGCCTGAGCATGGTGGCGAACGCTTGGCGGCGCTCTGCGCGGATAATGTCATCCGTATTGTCGGCACTGGTGCGCGAGCAATCGTGAAAGGGCATCCGTTCTTCTACCCACCGGACTTACGCATCCAGCACGAGGCAGATCAGTTGGAACTCCGGCTGCCTAAGGATTGGGTGAAGCTCTCGCATGGTGCGTTGTTGGAGCATTGCCTTGCGCGGGTAGATGCAGCGCAAGCCGCAGTTGCGCGTGATTGGCTTAGTTATGATGCTATGTTGGGCGCAGGCGTTGCGCCATGAACAAAGCAGCCGTCCTGCAACTGATCGATGACCAGACCGGCGGACATTTGCTCGGCCTTTTCGGTTCGACCACCATCAAGGGGCTTGAACTCAACGTGGCCCTCGACGCCGCAACCCAATGAAACGCTTGCTATTCCTGCCCCTCGTGGGCATCGTCCTTTCGGCCACCGCGCAAAAGCTCGACAGCGCCATCACGCTCAGCGCTTACGCGGAGTTGTACTACAGCTACGACCTGGCCAATCCGGACAACCACCTGCGACCCGGATTCTTCTACAGCTTCAACCGGCACAACGAGGTGAACCTCAACATCGGTCTGGTGAAGCTGAACTACACGAAAAGCAGCGTGCGCGGCAACATCGCGTTGATGGCCGGAACCTATGCGCAATACAACCTGGCAGCGGAACCGGACCTGCTCCGCAGCGTGTATGAGGCGAACGCCGGTGTGAAGCTCAGCAAGACCAGGGAATTGTGGCTCGATGCGGGCATCATGCCCAGCCACATCGGCTTCGAGAGCGCCATCGGCAAGGACTGCTGGAACCTGACGCGGAGCATGCTCGCGGACAATACGCCGTACTATGAAGCGGGCGCACGCATCAGCTACACCAGCCCCAGCGGCAAGTGGTATGCGAGCGGTCTCCTGTTGAACGGCTGGCAGCGCATTGCGCGGGCGGATGGCAACAACTCTCCGGCCTTCGGCACGCAGCTCACCTTCAAGCCCAACGGCAGCACCACGCTCAACTGGAGCACCTTCGTGGGCAACGACAAGCCGGATACCATAAGCCAGATGCGCTTCTTCAACAACCTGTATGCGCAGTTCCAGTTGACCGAACGGTTCGGATTGATCGTCGGGTGTGATATCGGCTTGGAGGAGACGGCCAGCGGCAACCGCACCAACATGTTCATCACCCCGATCGCGATCCCCCGGTACAAGATCAACGATCGCACGTACATCGCTGCTCGGTGCGAGCTCTATCAGGACGAGCATGGCGTGATCATCGCCACGGGCACGCCCAACGGGTTCAATACCATGGGTTATTCGCTGAACCTCGATCGCTGGATCACGCCGAACGTGCTCTGGCGAT
>JBATND010000402.1:0-15285 GCA_049290175.1 Flavobacteriales bacterium
AGAACGTGAACACGGAGCCGAGCTTCACGGTGAGCGCCGAAGGCCTGTACACCATCCACACCTTGGTGTACGACCCAGCCACGCTCGACCTGAGCATCGTTGAGTTGGGCGTGACCACCGGCGTTGATGTGCTCAATGCGGTGATCGCGAACAACATCTGCGCGAGCCTCGATGTGGATGGCGTGAAGTTCAAGATCGCTGACTGCGGCAACAATGGCCAATTCAGCGTTGCTGCATGGCCTACCGCTGCGAACGAAGAACTGTACATACGTGTGCAGCACAATGCAGCGCGAGCCGAGCTGAGCGTATTCAACCTGCATGGAGAGATGATCTTGCCAGCGCGCTCATTGGGCGCAGGTGAGACCGTCACTCGTCTTGATCTGAACGGACTGCCAGTTGGCAGCTACATGGTGCGTGTGATGAGCAGCAACCGTGTCGTTTCGCAACGCTTCATGCGCGTGGACTAAGGGGCTTGGCTCCAGAGCTCGGGTCCGGTGGCCGAAGCGAGGGATCGCTTGGGTCGCCGGACCCGCTGCTTTGGCACCTCTTGCACTTCCATGACCAAACAGCCTCGAATACCCCGATCCGGTCATTGTGCATCGGTGTTTCTCCAACGTTCATTTGCGCCCCGAACGAAAACTCCTCCCATGCGACTCACGATACTCTCCGCGGCGACCCTCATCGCCGCGTCCACCTCAGCACAGGTCACTGTAACCACCGCGCCGCAGAACGCGCAACAGACCTACTACAGCCTCGCCAACGGCGTTGTGGCCAACCATTCCTTGGCCGATTGGGACCTCGCCTTCGAGCTAACCGGCATCACCGGCAGCATCCTGCTGAACACCGCCAAAGGCCACAAGCTCTACAAGGCGCCCTACACGTTGGCGCAGTGGAGCAGCATCGATACCGCCGGTCTCGCGGCAGGCTGGCCCGAACAGCACAACAGCGAGGTCAATTGGAGCAGCGGAGCATTCAACCAAGGGCTCACCGCCAATCCCTTCGACCTCGGTTGGGGCATCTACAATTTCACCACGCACAACATTGTCGGCGATAGCTGCTTCGTGCTCCAACTCAATGGCGGTGCATGGAAGAAGTTCAAGGTCGATGGTTTCACGGCCGCTACCAACAGCTTCGCCTTTACATGGGCCGATCTCGATGGTGGCAATGAGCAGAGCGGCAGCCTCGTGCGCTCAGCATATCCCGGCAAGAATTTCGGCTACTACAACCTGGCAACGAATACGGCGGTTGATCTGGAGCCCGCAGCAGCCTCATGGGATCTGCTTTTCACCAAGTACATCGGCTTCGTCACGCAGCCTTTCCCTTCCATGTACCCCGTGGCTGGCGTGCTGCAGAACAGGCAGGTCGAAGCCCTTCAAGTGGATGGCGTGCCCGCGGCTGAAGCGACCTACTGGGGCGGCACGTTCAGCACAGACATCAACATCATCGGCTTCGATTGGAAGAGCTTCAACCAAGGCACCTTCCAATGGGAGTACGCGCAGGACCGCACCTACTTCGTGAAGGACCGCAACAACGATATCTACAAGCTCGTGTTCACCGGCTACGGCGGAAGCGCCAATGGCAACATGACCTTCAATCAAGAGTTGGTGGGCCAAGCGCATGTGGATGAAGCCGGGCGCAGCAGTGCGCTCGTGATCGCTCCCAATCCCGCAACGAACACGGCAACGCTCATCATCGCTGCTGAAGCGAATGCGGCGCAACTCACCATCATCGACCTCAATGGCCGCGTGGTGATGGAGCAGCAGCTCACCGGATTGCACGGCTTGGTTCAGCGCCCTATCGACGTGAGCGCGTTGCCCGCAGGTTTGTACATCGCCCGTGTCCAAGGCGATGGCATCGACGGCGTGGTGCGCTTGGTGAAGGAGTAGTTGAGGTGGCGGCTTCGGCCTCGGCTTAACGCTCCGGTATTCCTGCCCAGTTGGTGTACGCGATGAGGTCGGTCGGCACGGCTTAGCGTCGAAAGGACGGTTGATCTCTAGTGCATACACAGCGCCTCCCATGACCTCGGCATGACAGATGGCATTTCGCCCAACGGGATCTTCGCGCAGCGAAAAATGAAGGCGCCGCACATCTGGCTCACTGGTCTTGCGCTCATGTTGAGCCTGGTATCCGGTGCCCAGTTGAATGTGAGTGTTCTGGAGTATGGTAGCGGATCGCCCGTGGCCTATGCGCATGTGCGCTACCAAGCGATCGGGCATCCGCTCAGCGGTATCGTGATCAGTGGCGCTGATGGCCGTTGCGAAGTGCCTGTCCATGCTGAGGCGATTGGCAAGGGCGTGATCCTGCATGTCTCTTTCGTTGGGTACATGCCGTGGGTCGATACTGTGTTCGCCGCCGCGCCAGTGCGCTGCACACTGAAACCGGAGATGACAAGGCTGGATCCTGTCGTTGTCACGGGGCAATATGCGCCGGGCAGCGTCGAAGGCGCAGTACAGAAACTGCGCGTGATCGATGCGCAGCGCATGCAACGGATGGCCGCGCAGAACCTGGGCGATGCGCTGCGCGATCAGCTCAACATCCGCCTCGCGCAGGACAATGTGCTCGGCTCGTCGCTGAGCATGCAGGGCTTGGGCGGCGAGAATGTAAAAGTGCTCATCGACGGCATTCCGGTGACAGGTCGCCAGAACGGCAACGTGGATCTCTCGCAGCTCGACCTCACCGGCATCGAGCGCATCGAGCTGGTGGAAGGCCCGCTCAGCGTGAACTTTGGAACGAACGCGTTGGCAGGCACCATCAACCTGATCACGAAGAAGAGCGGTGCTTCGCCCTTCACCGTGCGCGCATCGGTCTATGCCGAGCACATCGGCCGCTTGAACACTACGCTCGGCGGTTCGCGGCGGTGGGGCAGGAGCGAGCTGCTGCTGAATGGCGGACGCAACTTCTTCTCCGGATGGGATCCACGGCACGAAGGGCTGCCGGTGCTGCGCGCGCAAGTGGCGGACGCCAATCGTTTCCAGCAATGGAAGCCCCGCGAGCAATACTTCGCGCGAGCCAACTACCGCTGGCGTACCGATCGCTGGACCTTGGGCTGGAAAGGCGAGGGGCTGCACGACCGCATCATCGACAGGGGCATGCCGCGTGCGCCCTACTACGAGCGCGCCTTGGATGCAGCCTACGTGACCACGCGCTTGGATAACGCGCTCTTCGCCGAAGGACGCCTTGGCGCGCATGGCCGCCTGAATGCCCTGGCCGCGCACAACCGCTACACGCGCACGCGAAACACCTGGCTGCGCGACCTCACCACCTTGAGCGAGGAACTGAGCGTGGCCGATGGCGCGCAGGACACCACGCGATTCGCGCTCACCAACGTGCGCGCATCGTATAGCTCAACGAATGATAGCGCGCGCGTGCGCTATGAGCTGGGCATCGATGCCAACGTGGAGACCGGCAGCGGGGATCGCATGGATGGCCGGCGCGAGATCGGCGATTACGCGGTATTCGCCAGCGCGGAATGGCGGCCAACGGAGGCCATCACCATTCGGCCAGGCGCGCGCTATGCTTACAACACGCGTTACGCTGCACCGATCATCCCCTCGTTGAACGTGCGCTGGCAGCTGGCTGAGCGCTTCACGGTGCGCGCATCCTATGCCGAAGGATTCCGCGCGCCATCGCTCAAGGAGCTGCATCTCTTCTTCGTGGATGTGAACCACGATATCACGGGCAATCCCGACCTGAAAGCGGAGCGCTCGCGCAGCGGATCGGCTGGCCTCAGCTATCGCCATGCGAAGGACAAAGTGGTTTACACCAGCGAGCTGAACGGCTTCTACAACGATGTGCGCGACCTGATCACGCTCGCGCAGCTCAATGGCGCCAGCTTCACGTATGCGAACATCGGTCGCCTGCGCACGAGCGGCGGCAGTGTGGGCGCGGGTTGGGACAACGGCCATTGGATGGTGAGCGTGGGTGCAGCACTCACCTTGCGGAAGGATGCGCTCGATGACACCGAGTGGGCCAGCACGCCGGAGCTGCGCGGCTCCATCACGCGGCAATGGATGAAACAGGGCTGGAGCGCATCGCTCTTCTGGAAGCACCAGGGCGAGCAGCCCACCTACGCGATCGGACTGGATGGCAGCGTGCAGCGGGGCCGCATCGCAGCCTTCCACTTGGCGGATGCTACGATCACGAAGCAGCTCTGGAGCAAACGGCTCGCGCTCTCCGCAGGCTGCAAGGATCTCTTCGACGTGCGCAACCTGAATGCGACGCTCAGCAGCGGGGTACACGATTCCGGAACAGGCGCCGTACCCATGACCACTGGCCGCACCTTCTTCCTGCGCGCCGAACTTGAATTGAAGCGAAAGGCATGAGGAGCGTGATTGTCATACTAGCTGTTCTTGTGTTGCTCCCTTCGTGCATGAAGGAGGAATTGCCAGCACCGCGCGCGCCACGGGGCGATGCGCGCAGCACGCAACTGTGCATGGGCGCTGGCTATGCCAATCAGCTCTGGTTCGAGCTCTCAACGGGCGAAGTGGTGAGCGAGAACATTCGCACCGCGTGGGACCTCGCTTTCGAGAGCGCGCCCTCCGGATGGCGCGTGCTGCTGAACGGTTCGCGCCTGATGACCGTGTGGCCACTTGGTGCCGTGGACATCGCGCAGCCGCACGATACCGCTGGCCTTGCTCCGATCCGTCGCGTTGATGCTGCTAGCCTTCACCCTGATAGCTTGGCCTTCGGCGATTGGCGGGGAACCAATGGCGTCTTCATCGTTGATCTTGGATTGGCGCCCGATGGCAATCACATGGGCCTGCGCAAGCTTCGGATCGATGACCATAGCCCGAATTCCTACTCGATCACACACGCGATGCTCGATGGAAGCGCTGTCACCAACGTCATCGTGCCGAAGGATGCGCAGCGCACATTCACCAGTTGGAGCTTCGCGCAAGGCGTGCTGCCCATCGAGCCGGTGATGGGGGCATGGGACCTCTGCTTCACGCAGTTCACGCACCGCTTCGAGGAATTCAGCCTCGACTATCTGGTGAATGGCGTGCTCGCCGCCAACACCACGCGCATCGCGCGCGTCACAGGCCGCGAGTTCGCTTCGATCACGGTTACAGATACGCTAACCTTCCCGCTTCGCACGGAACGCAATGTCATCGGCTACGACTGGAAGGTGTATTCCTTCGAGACCAGTTCGTACAGCATCGTGCCCGACCTCGCCTTCATCGTGAAGGATGCCGATGGCTACTTGTACAAGATGCGTTTCGTGGAGTTCTATGGCCCGCAAGGGCAAACGGGCTGTCCGCTTTTCGAGACGGTGCCCTTGTAATTGATCATCCGACAAGTCGGAACGCATCACCGTCGAACAGGCCCTTGTCGCTCAGTTTGAGGTGCGGGATCACCAGCAGCGCCATAAAGGAGAGCGTCATGTACGGCGCGCCCAGCGTCGATCCGAGCGCCTTCGCCTCGCGGTCCATGGTGGAATAGGCATCGGCAACGGTGTACGCATCGGCATCGCTCATGATCCCGGCTACGGGCAGCGGCAGCACGCGGTGGTGCTCGCCATCGACTAAGCTGATGCCGCCCTTGTGCTCAATCACTAGATTGATGGCGTTGCCGAGGTCCTGGTCGTTGGTGCCGATGGCAACGATGTTGTGGCTGTCGTGTGCCACGCTGCCGGCGATGGCGCCGCGCTGCAGGCCCGTGCCGGTGATCCAAGCCACGGCTGGAGGCGCATCGTGATACCGATTCACCACGGCGATCTTCAGCATGTCCTTGGAGGGATCCGCCACGCACGCGTCGCCCTTCACTGTTGGTGGCATCCACTTCTTGCGTGTGATCAACTGGCCGTCGAGCGCCTCAATGCAAAGCAGGTCTTCGGATCTCGCAGGAATGAAGAAGTCATCTATCCTCTTTGGTGAGCAGCTGAAATTGTTCGGCGCTTCAACCGGCACGCGCTCAATCAGCGAATGCCCATCCTCGGCCACGAGCTGCCCTTTGATGAAGGTCTTGCGCACGCGGAAGTACTTCAGGTCATCCACGACGATGAAGTCAGCAGGATCGCCCACGCGCAGTTGGCCCACTGGCAACCTGTAGTGCGCGATGGGGTTGATGCACGCGGCCTGCAGCACCTTGAACACATCGATCCCGCGCGCAACGGCTCTTGCGCAGAGCAGGTTGATGTGGCCTTCAACCAAGCCATCAGGATGCTTGTCGTCGCTGCAAAGCATCATGCGGTGGCTCCAATCGTGCAGCAGGTCGATGAGCGCCTCGAAGTTCTTCGCTGCGCTGCCTTCGCGCACCTGCACGATCATGCCGTGCTCCAGCTTGAATCGCGCTTCTTCCGCCGTGAAGCACTCGTGGTCGGTGCTGATGCCGTTGGCGATGTAGCGCTTGGCCATGTCCCCATGCAGGCCGGGCGCGTGTCCATCGATCGGCTTGCCCATGCGCTTGGCGTGATCGAGCTTGCGCATCATCTCCGCATCGCCGTTCAGCACGCTGGGGAAGTCCATCACCTCGCTGAGGTAGAGTACTTCGGGGCGTTCCATCAAACGGCCCACCTCATCGCTTCCGATTCGCGCGCCTGCGGTCTCGAAAACCGTTGCGGGCACGCAGCTCGGCGCACCGAAGAAGAAGTTGAAGGGAACGCGCTGACCATTGGCGATCATGAAATCAACGCCCTCGACGCCGAGCACGTTAGCGATCTCGTGCGGATCGCTGATGGTGGCCACGGTGCCATGCAGCACGGCCAAGCGCGCGAATTCGCTCGGCACCAGCATCGAGCTCTCCACATGCACATGGGCATCGATGAAGCCGGGGAGAAGAAAGCCTTCATGGGCATCAGCAATTTCCTCGATGCTTGCGATTCGCCCATCGACTACCACGATGCGCGCCCCTGTGATGCGCCGCTCCTCGATGCGCACAAGCTGGCCTGTGATCGTGAATGAACTCATCGGGTTCAGCGCTTACGAGCGAAGAAGTGCCAGAGCGCGACCAATACGAGCAGCATGCCCACGAAGGCTCCGGCGCCAAGGAGCAGCAGTCGCTTGATGGTGCCCTTGATCTCCTCGTCCTTGCCATCGATCAAGCTGCCGAGGCCTTTCTGCGCAGTGCCGTCGATGCTAGGGTCGTAGTCGGCGTGACGGTAACCCTCGTTGAAGGCGGCCATGTCCAGTACTGCGGGCAATTCGGACTTCACTTCGTCGAGGTGGTCCATGGTGCTGATGGCGTTGATCACGACCACACCGAAGCGACCAAGCACGCGGATGTTGTAGTTGAGCACGTTGCGCTCGCTGTTCTCGCTCACCATCTCCTTGGCCCAGTGCAGTGCCTTGCGCCTACGATCGTAGTGCTGGGGCGAGGCCCAGCCGATGAGTTGGAGCCCGCCATAGCCCAGTTCGCGCCTGCGGTTGTTGGAAAGGCTGTCCTCACTGATCATGTCGCGAAGCTTGGCGTCGTAATCGATGCGGCCAGCGTCGCGGTCGTGTACATAGCCGCTCTCTTCGTAGTACACCACATACGCGGGCGAATCGCTGTAGGGGTCCGCTTCGGCATGCAGCACCACGCCAAGCAATGCTTCAGTTATGCCCGGCGGATTCTCCCATACATCAACGAGCAGGTGGTAGGCCTGTTCCGCCTCGAGGAACTTGTGCGTTGATGGGACATCGAGGGTGACGGCGCCGTAGGAGAGCTCAATGGTGCCGGTCTCCCACTGGAAGCTCGCGATGAGCGAGTCGATGTCGAGGGGGGCTTCGTCGAACTGTGGTGGTCCCTGACAGAAGCAAAGGGTCGAAAGGCAGAGAGCGGAAAGCAGTGTCAAGTGGCGCATTGGGCAAGGGGTCAGTTGTTCCTCTCTTCTGATTCTGCGATATCCAAGCTGTCGAGCGATTGAAGCACCTTGGTGCGTTCATCTTCATCCAAGCCGGAGTAGAGGCGTTGCATGAGTTTGATTTTCGCCTCGGATTGGCCGCGATAGTAGAAGCGAGCCATATCGGCTGGCGTGACCGGATACAGCAAAGCAGCCGCCGTCATCAATGGAGCTGTGCGCCATAGCAGGCCCTTGTAGTAGCTCGCTAAGTCTGGTAGCTTGTTGCGATTTACCAGAACGACAATGACGGTTGCGGCTCCGAGCGCAAGGCCGAACAGGATCTGTGTATCTGCGCCTGGCCAGACCTGTATGCGGAAGAGCATGCCGGTGATGAGCGCGGTGAACGCGAATCCCGCGAGAATGCTCAAGCCGAGAATCTGGTGCTTTCGAGTTGGTGTTGGGAAGAGCATCCACCCCAAAGTCCAATACAGCATGCTCACTAGGGAGGTGGCGAGGATGAGCAGCAGGCTTGAGAGCGGTAAGTGCAGGACTTTCAGGGCTAAAGAGAGGGCGATCAATGCCCAGAGGATTCGTTCGGCGATGCGCATGCGGCTAAGGAAGCGATCGAAAGGCTTGGTCGGTGGTTCTACACGTGCAACGGCGGCACATGGCTTGTGGCGGCCGCGCAAATCCGATCCACCATGAATACCCGATTCCTGATCATGCTCGCTGCGGCATGCACCATCATGCTGCTTCAGTCCTGCACCACCGTGCGCCAAGGCAATGTGGGCGTGAAGCAGCGCTTCGGCAAATTGTCCTCGCGCACCATCACTCCCGGTCTCGTCGTGCGGAATCCCTTCACCACGCGGGTGATCAAGCTGCCGGTGCGCACGGTGAACCGCGAGTTGGAGCTCGACCTGCCGAGCCGCGAGGGCGTGAACGTGCGCAGCGAGATCAGCATCCTTTACCGCTTGAAGCCGGAGATGGTGCCGCACATCATTGAGAACGTGGGCCGCGAATACGAGCAGGCCATCATCGTGAGCGTGTTCCGCTCTGCTGCGGCCGACATCTGCTCACGGCACTACGCGAAGGACATGCACAGCGCGCAGCGGGCATCCATCGAACGGGAGATCCGCGATCACATGAACGAGCTGCTCGATCCGCGCGGATTCGTGATCGAGGCGGTGCTGATGAAGAGCATCAAACTGCCGCCGGGCCTCGCGAAAGCCATTGAGGACAAGCTGGAGGCCGAGCAGCGCGCACAGCAGATGGAATTCGAGCTCCAGCGCGAGCGCTTGGAGGCAGAGCGAAAGGTGATCGCCGCCGAAGGCACGCGCGATGCGCAGAAGGTGCTGAGCGAAGGGCTGAACGAGAACATCCTGCGTTTCCGCAGCATCGAGGCATTCGAGCAGCTCGCGCGTTCAACGAATGCCAAGGTCATCGTTACCGATGGCAGTACGCCGTTCCTGATACAGGGGAAGGACTGAGTCGCGCTCAGTGCCCGAACATCTCCTTCACGCGGCCGAAGAAGCCCTAAGGTCAGCTCAGTATTGGAAAAAGTGCTGATACTACTTCAATGTTAGGTGATTCCCCCTGTGAGAAATGAATCTTGAAGGAGGCCCTGCGTTCATCCAACTCAATCAAGTAGATACTGCACTGCTCATCCTTATCCATTCTTGACAGAACAGATTGGAGGATTATCGGCCAATAAGGTGCAGGAACTGCGGAAAGGCCGTGTGTAACAGCCTCAACCCTGTCCGGTCGTGCGTGGCTTAGTATCACGGTCCGGGACGCGATGGATTCTTCGTGCCCATCCAGATGAAGGACCTCCTTACGGGCGCTGCTTTCGCAAACAAGATGAGTGAATCCAACACTGCCTGAATAGCACGCTATCCAAGTTGCACCATCCACTGGGGAGAGCGCAGCTCTAGGATTGGGGTTCGTTATGGTCACGCAATCCAGCAAGGTAGCTTTCTCCTTTGCGAAGCAATTAATGACCCGCTGCACGGTCTCGAAGTTCAGGGTGATATCCATGTTGAGATCATTTGACGGTAGATAAGCCTCAGTGCCCGAACATCTCCTTCACGCGGCCGAAGAAACCCTTGTCGCTCGCGGCGGGCTTCGGGCTGAAGCCGGGGCTGTCGCGCAGCTTCTCAAGCGCGGCTTTCTCGTCCTTGCTCAGGTTCGTGGGTGTCCACACGGCTACATGCACCAGCAGGTCGCCTTGACCGTGATGCTGCACGCTGGGCAGGCCTTTGCCTTTGAGGCGAAGCATGTGATTGCTCTGCGTGCCCGGCTCGATCTTCACCTTGGCCTTGCCGTCAACCAAAGGAACTTCGATGCTGGCGCCTAGAGCGGCATCCACCATGCTGATGAAGGCTTCGTAGTGCAGGTGCATGCCATCGCGCTTCAACTCGGGGTGCTGCTCTTCTTCGATCACCACGAGCAGGTCGCCGGGGATGCCGCCAGCAGGGGCGTCGTTGCCCATACCGCTGATGTTGAGCTGCATGCCTTCCTCAACGCCCGCAGGAATTTTGATAGGCACCACCACTTCCTCGCGCACCAGGCCATGCTCATCGCTGCCGGGCGCGCGTTTGCTCACGGTCTGCCCGATGCCGCCGCATGCGGGGCAGGTGCTCACGGTCTGCATCTGCCCGATGAAGGTGCTCTGCACGCGCCGCACTTGACCGCTGCCGCCGCAGGTGTGGCAGTTGCCGTATTCGCTGCCCTTGCCGCGCACGAGCTTGGTCACCTTGATCTTCTTCTCGGCGCCGTGGGCGATCTCTTCGAGCGTGAGCTTGATGCGCACGCGCAGGTTGCTGCCCTTGATGGTGCGCCCGCGATGCCCGCCACCACCGAATCCGCCGAACGCGCCGCCGCCGAAGGCATCGCCGAAGATGTCGCCGAACTGGGAGAAGATGTCCTCCATGTTCATGCTGCCGCCACGGAAGCCACCACCGCCTCCCATTTGCGGACCGGCGTGCCCGAAGCGGTCGTACTTGGCCTTTTTCTCGGCGTCGCTCAGGATCTCGTAGGCCGATGCAGCCTCCTTGAATTTCTCCTCTGCGGCCTTGTCACCGGGATTCTTGTCCGGGTGGAACTTGATGGCCAGCTTGCGGTAGGCCTTCTTGATGTCGTCGGCGCTCGCGTTGCGGTCAACGCCTAGGACTTCGTATGGGTCGCGCTTGCTCATGCCGTCAATGGTGTCGTCGTGTCGACCCGGAGGGTCGACGCTGCCATCGTATTGGTATAGATGCGTGGTTGCATACCGAATGAATCAATCGCCTACAACCACCTTGGCATATCGCACCACCTTGTCGTGCAGCGTGTAGCCGTTCTCCACCACGTCGATCACCTTGCCTTTCAGGTCAGCGCTGGGGGCGGGTGCCTTGGTGATGGCTTCGTGCTTATCGGTGTCGAAAGGCTGACCTTTCACATCGGTCATGGGTTTCACGCCCTGGCTGCCCATGATGTGCAGCAGTTTGCTCTGGATCAGGTGGAAGCCCTCGCGCACCACGTTGATGTCTTCGGTCTTCGCGTTGTTGCCGATGGCGCGCTCCATGTCGTCGAGCACGGGCAGCAGGTTCTTGATCACGTTCTCGCCGGCGAACTGCATGAGCTCCAAGCGCTCCTTCGCGGTGCGCTTGCGGAAGTTGTCGAACTCGGCGTTCAGGCGCAGCCACTTGTCCTTGAGGTCGGCGGCGTCGGCCTTGGCGGCGGCGAGTTGGCCGCTCAGATCGGCGATGTCCTCGCGGCCATCGTCATCGGCGTCGTGCATCACGTGCTCCGCGGCTGCTTCGCTGGCGATGGAGAGCGGGTCGCGCGCTTGGTCTTCACTCATGTGGTTCGCATGGGCCTGTTCGGCAGCCTTGTCAGCAGCTGCTTCGGCCGGGCTGACATCGGGTCGCTCGGTCATGGTCTTTCGTCGCTTTTTGAAGATCATCGCGGGGTGGTCAAGCACGGTGCCAGCGGCCCTTTACCTGACGGGGGCGCGAATGTCGGGGACTTTTTGGCAGGGCGGGCGGGAATGAAGAAGGGCCTCCGGTTGGGAAGCCCTTCGAATTGGGGGCGGTAAGGAATCAGAGGCTCTTCACATGCTTATCCAATTCCTGATGCAATGCCATGCCGCGCAGGTTCTTGGCGATGATGATGCCATCGGGGTCAACCAGGAAGCTCATGGGGATGGAGCTGACGCCGTAAAGCTGTGAGCCAGCGGATTGCCAGAACTTGAGGTCGCTCACGTGGTACTTCCAGATGAGGTTGTCCTGAGCGATGGCTTGTTTCCATTGCTCGCGGCTGCGATCGAGGCTCAAGCTGTAAACCTCGAAGCCCTTGCCATTCTTGAACTTGGCCTTGCTGTATTTCTGGTAGGCCGCCACCACGTTGGGGTTCTCCATGCGGCAGGGGCGGCACCAACTGGCCCAGAAGTCGATAAGAACGAACTTGCCTTTCAATTCGGAGAGCTTCAGGACCTTGGTGCTATCGGGGTTCATGAAGGCGAGCTCGGGGGCTTTGTCGCCAATGGCGGTGCCCACTTTGGCTTTGGGCTGCTGATCGCCAGAAGTGCTGCGCGAGGTGAAGCCGTACGCGGCCAGCAGGACCACGGCGGCGATGGAGAGGATCTGGGTCTTCGACATGAGGGAGCGGAGATTCATGGGGCGAAAGTAGGTGGGTGAGAGGCGCGCCGCTCAGCCAAGATCGTGCCGGGTGGGAATGCCAGTGCAGGCTCAAGTAGGCAGTTGGCAGTCGGCAGTAGAACCCTCGCAGTCTTTCAGATGCCCTTTCAGGTAACGGAACTGCCGACTGCCGACTGTCTACTGTCTACTGTCTACTGCCTTCACACCACCTCGATCTTCGCCCCGATCGCATTCAAACGGCCCTCGATGTCCTGGTAGCCGCGGCGGATCTGCTCGATGTTGTCGATGGTGCTGGTGCCTTCAGCGCTGAGGGCAGCAATGAGCAATGAGACACCCGCGCGGATGTCGGGACTGGTCATGCGGATGGCGCGCAACGGCTTGTCGAAGTCCTTGCCGATGACCAGGGCGCGGTGGGGGTCGCAGAGCGTGATCTGGGCGCCCATCTCGATGAGTTTATCGGTGAAGAACAGGCGGCTCTCGAACATCTTCTGATGGATGAGCACATGCCCCCGGGCTTGCGTGGCGGTGACGAGCACGATGCTCAACAGGTCGGGCGTGAAGCCGGGCCATGGATGGTCGCTGATGATGCGGTTGCTGCCGTCGAGGAAGGGCTCGATCTCGTAGTGCTCGTGGGTGGGCACATGGATATCGTCGCCGCGCCGCTCCACGGTGATGCCGAGCGTGCGGAACACATTCGGTATTACGCCGAGGTGCTCGTAGCCGACGTTCTTGATGGTGATCTCACTGCGCGTCATGGCGGCCAAGCCGATGAATGAGCCGATCTCGATCATGTCGGGCAGCATGGTGTGCTCGGTGCCGCCGAGTTCCTTCACGCCATCGATGTGCACCAGGTTGCTGCCGATGCCGCTGATGCGCGCGCCCATGCGCACGAGCATGTTGCAGAGCTGCTGCAGGTAGGGCTCGCACGCCGCATTGAAGATGGTGGTGCGCCCTTCGGCAAGCACGGCGGCCATGATGATGTTGGCGGTGCCGGTCACGCTGGCCTCGTCGAGCAGCATGTAGCAGCCTTTCAGTTGCTTGGCCTCGGCACGATAGAAGCCATCGGCCTCGTCGTACTTGATGGTAGCACCCAAGCGCTCGAAGCCCGTGAAGTGCGTGTCCATGCGGCGGCGGCCGATCTTATCGCCACCGGGGCTGGGGATGTAGCCGCGACCGAAACGCGCTAGTGCCGGACCGCACACCATCACGCTGCCGCGCAAGCTGCTGCCCATGCGCTTGTACTCCGGGTCGAGGAAAAACTCCAGATTCACCTCCTTCGCTTGGAAGCGGTAGCTGCCGGTAGCCAGCTTCTCCACCGCTACGCCCATCGCCTTCAACAGGTCGATGAGCTTGTTCACATCCACGATGTCGGGGATGTTGTGGATGGTGACCGGCTCGCTCGTGAGCAGCACGGCGCAGAGGATCTGCAGCGCCTCGTTCTTGGCTCCTTGCGGAACCAATTCACCCTTCAGCCTGCGGCCGCCCTCGATTCGGAAACTGTGCATGGTGTTCGCGTTGGCGCGAAGCAATAACGCTTGCGGCCTTGCGGTCCGTGCATCGCCGTTGCGCTACTAACAAAGGGGTGTGGTTCGCAACGTTGCATGTTGGCCATGTTGCATCGCGGTCGACCCGGAGGGTCGATGCTGCAAGTGCGATGATTAGAACGTTGCAGGCGAACCGGCGCGGTGCCGATGGGCTAGTACCGGTTCTTCTTCCGCTTGCGGTGCCGCTTCTTGCCGCCACCGCCGCCTTCTTGATTGGCGTAGCGCGCTTTGCGCGGATCGACCTCGCTGCGCGGGCCGTTGCGCTGGGTGCTCAGCAAGGCTTCGGTGCTGGCCAGTTGGGTGTCAGCAGCCAAGCGCACCTTGCCGCCGCTCATCTCGGCGAGGTCCTTCAGGATCAAACCATCGGGCACGGTGTCGCGGTTCCACGCAAGGAACTGGCGCTTCATCAGGTTGGCGATCAGCAGCGAATAGGCATCACGCTTCTCACCGGCTTCCATCGCAGCGCATTGCGCGATCATGCGCTCCACCAGTTTGCCGTAGTGGCCGTTCTTGATGTCGCCTTGCGGATAGGCCACGCGCTCGGGCTTGCTCTCCAGGCTCTCGGGCGTGGGCTTCGGGAAGGGCGCATCCACATCGAGCTTGAACTCGCTCATGATGTGCAGGTGGTCCCACAGCGTGCGCTCGAAGTTGTCGCTGTTGCGCAGTTGCGGATTCAGGCGCGCGATCACTTGGATGATGGCCTTGGCCGAACGCGTGCGGCGCTCCCGGTCCTCCATCTCCATGCACATCTCCACCATGCGCTGCACGTTGCGGCCGTATTCGGGGATGATGAGGCGCGGGCGCTGGGTATTGTAGTCGAAGGTCACAGGATTCATCGCGGTAGTGATCGGGTTGGCCTCAGCGGATCGGAGGCTGCAGCGCTGCTCGGCGCGCGGACGAAAGTAGGGCGCCGAATGCACTAGCCTCCGTCGCGGTAAAGCAGGACCCATTGTGGATCCTGAATGTCGCGCAGCAGGCGGAATGCGTTGTCGCCCACGTAAGGGCCTTGCCAATGTGGCTGGTCCGGCGCGCGGTACATCTGCAGGAGCACCTGCTGTCGGGCCGATGGCGCGAAGGGCTCGCCCGCCCAGCCCGTTTCGTTTCCGCCGATGGGTTCTCTGTGGAAACGCAGCTTCCAGAGGTTGCGGAGTACCGAGCAATCGAGTCCGGTGCGCACGCCGTATTCAATCGGGCTGCAGCCGGCAATGCCGTATCGCTCGAACAGGTCGATCGCTTCGAGATTCGCCGGGCTCTCGAGAAGGCCGGTGGCTTGCAGGATGAACGACTCGGGCTTCAGCGGCTGATTGCCCACCACCTTGCCTTCGAGCACGGTGTACAAGTAGGC
>JBATND010000403.1:0-2171 GCA_049290175.1 Flavobacteriales bacterium
GGACCTTCGTGTTCTTCAAGCTCATGCGTGGGAAGGGAATCGGGACCGCAAAAATATAGACTTTCGGGGCGGTCTTCAACGCCGAAGTAGCTTGGGCGCCAGAAGTGAGGCCATGCCATGGAGGTAATCACAAGCCCTTTTCGCATGGCCGAGTGGTCTGCAGAACGCCGACGTAAGGGCCACCGAATTGGCTTCGTACCCACCATGGGCGCTCTTCACGAAGGCCACCTCGAACTCGTGAATCAGGCACGGCGGAATGCCGATTCCGTGGTCGCCAGCATCTTTGTTAACCCGCTGCAATTCAACGACCCAAACGACTTCAAGGCCTATCCTTCGCGCCCTGAGGAAGACCGCGAAGCCTTGGAGAGAACCGGTTGCGATGCCCTCTTTCTTCCTCTGCGAGACGAACTGTTCTCCGGGTTCACCCCCAAGCATTACGACCTAGGTAGTCTCGATACGCATTGGGAGGGTCCCAATCGGCCCGGACATTTTCAAGGGATGGTGAACGTGGTTGAGCGACTGTTTCATTTCACACGGCCCGATTTCGCCTGCTTCGGCCAAAAGGATTGGCAACAACTGGCTATTATTCAATGGGTTACGAAGCATATGCGCTGGCCGGTGGAGATCATGCCCTGCCCAACCGTGCGCGAATCAGATGGCTTAGCCCTGAGTTCCAGGAACTTGCGTCTTTCTCCGGAAGAAAGGAGCAAGGCTCCAGTGCTCCACAGGGCACTGACGGAGCTGGCCCAAACGGCCTTCGACCTGTCACTTGCTGACTCTTTGGAGGTTGGTCGCCGTGTAATCGCCACCGAACCGAGCCTCGAACTTGAATACCTCGGCATCGCCGATCCCGAAACCCTTGAGCCGTTGGAGCATTGGCCAAATGGTGGAACCGCAATCGCTCTGGTAGCAGCGCGGCTCGGTGCAATCCGCCTCATCGACAACTTGCGGCTTGAGCGCCATTGAGCCATTCGGGGCCGTGCAGGTAGCTTTGCCGCCCCTTGGCCACAGGCACACCCACACCCCAAGAAGAATCATGACCATTGAAGTGCTCCGTGCCAAGCTGCACCGCGTGCGCATCACCGAAGCCGATGTGAACTACATCGGCAGCATCACCATCGACGAGGACCTGATTGACGCCGTGGGCTTCATCGAGGGCGAGAAGGTGCAAGTGCTGAACGTGAACAACGGTGAGCGCCTTGAGACCTACGTGATCAAAGGCGTTCGCGGAAGCGGCGATGTTTGCCTCAACGGGCCTGCAGCCTTGCGGGCCAGCGTGGGCGATGTGGTGATCGTTGTGGCCTATGCCCGCATGACCTTGGACGAGGCTCGCGCGTACAGACCCACTGTCGTGTTCCCCGACGAACTGACGAATCGATTGAAGCCGTGAAACGCGCATTGGTGAGCGCCTTGAAGCTGGGCCTTCCCTTGGCCATTGGCTTCTGGCTCATCCACAAGCAATACGCGGACCTCTCGCCTGCACAGCGCGACGAACTGTTCACCGCATTCGGGCAAGCCGACCTGCTCTGGCTCAGCCTTTCGATGGTGGTGGGTTGGGTGGCGCATGTGAGCCGGGGCTGGCGGTGGCGCTACCTCTTGGAGCCGATCGGCTACCGGCCCGGCTTCTGGAACTGCTACCACGGCGTGATGGTGGGCTACTTCATCAACATGTTCATCCCGCGAGCTGGTGAAGCAAGCCGCGCAGCTGTGCTCTATCGTGCCGAGAAGGTGCCCTTCGAGAAAGGCTTCGGCACCGTGATGGCTGAACGCGTGGTGGATACAGCCGTGCTCTTGGGCATTGCAGGGCTCACCGTTCTGCTGCAACTGGATAAGCTCGACCTCTTCCGCGCGCAGATTGATCGTTTCCGTTCTGAGCAAGGCCCCGATGAAGGCACTTCCGGATTCCCCTGGTTCTGGGTCATTGTAGGGTTGGTGCTTTTAGTGGGACTGGTTGGCATCTATATCGTGCTCACGCGCCCCGCACTGAAAGCACGGCTCATGGATGGATTGCGCGGCTTCTTCCAAGGCCTGCAAACTGTATTGCGCACAAAGAAGAAAGGCCTTTTCATCCTGCACACCTTGCTGATCTGGGGCTGCTACTTGGGCATGTTCCAGATCGGCTTCTTCTGCCTTCCCGGTATGAGCGAGGTGCCTTTCGCAGCGATCCTGGC
>JBATND010000404.1:0-5026 GCA_049290175.1 Flavobacteriales bacterium
GGATGCAACGCACGGCATGCGCAACGCGAATGCTACCCATATGTCGTCCCTACGGGACGGGACGGGATGCAACGCACGGCATGCGGAACGTGAATGCTACCCATATGTCGTCCCTACGGGACGGGACGGGATGCAACGCACGGCATGCGGAACGTGAATGCTACCCATATGTCGTCCCTACGGGACGGGATGAGACGCACGGCATGCGCAACGTGAATGCTACCCATATATCGTCCCTACGGGACGGGATGAGACGCACGGCATACGGAACGCGAATGCTACCCATATATCGTCACTACGGGACGGGATGAGACGCACGGCATGCGGAACGTGAATGCTACCCATATGTCGTCCCTACGGGACGGGATGAGACGCACGGCATGCGGAACGTGAATGCTACCCATATGTCGTCCCTACGGGACGGGATGCAACGCCCGGCATTTGGGATGTGAATGGCACCCATATATCGTCCCTACGGGACGGGATGCAACGCCCGGCATTTGGGATGTGAATGGCACCCATGTATCGTCCCTACGGGACGGGATGCAACGCCCGGCATTTGGGATGTGAATGGCACCCATATATCGTCCCTACGGGACGAGATGAGACACACGGCATGCGGAACGCGAATGCTACCCATATATCGTCCCTATGGGACGGATGGTGTTGCACGGCATCCGGAACGCCAGCGCTAAAGATGAATTGTCCCTGCGAGTGGGAACGTGCCGAACATCAATTAGACCTACGACGCTACTGCACCACCAAGCGCTTCACACTGCGGCCCTCAGGCATCTCGGAGATCACGAGGTAGGTGCCTTCCGCAAAACCGCCGGTATCGAAGGCGTGCTGCGTTGATGCGGGTTGCACATCGAGCATCACGCGGCCAGTGGCGTCATGCACGCGCAGGCGGTTCATGGCCATGGTAGCGCGCACGATCACCTGGTCGCGTGCCGGGTTGGGGAATACGCTGGCATCGGGCTGCGCGGCGAGTTCATCAACGCCCACCACTTCCACGCAGAAGGTCTGCACATCCTGTTCGCCGTACTGGCCATCGCTCTCCACCAGCATGGTCGAATCGGCATTCATGATCACGTAGCTGCCTTCGCCCTCGTCGCAGCAGATGCCATCGCCGAATGCATCGTCGATGGTGAACACGTAACAATCGTTGGTGAGGCAGAACGATGCGGTGATCACCTGCCCGGCTTGCAGATCGGCATAGGGGCCGCCGGTGTAGAGCACAGCGCCGATTTGCGTGGCCAATTGCCAAGTGATGTCGCTGCCCCAATTGTCGAGGGTGAGCTGCAATTCCACGGTGCCGCCGGGGTTGCTCACATTGAAGGAGAAGTACCACGTATCGTTCTCGGGCACTTGGTCGGCGTTGGCGTTGGGCCACGCTACGGTGACATACAGGGTGTTCGATCCCGTACTGGCCACAATGGGCGGCAAGGGCTGGTTGAAGGTCTGCAGCACTTGCAAAGAGCCGGTCCAATTGTAGGTGTACGGCGTGCCACCAACGAGGCCATAGGTGATCTCGCAGCTGGTCATCACCACCAGGCCGTTGTTCTTCAGCGTGACGATAGGGCTGATGATGCTGTCGCCGCACATGAGCGCGGGAATGTTGACGATGCTTGTGATGGCGGCATCGTACACGATAGGCACCACGTTCTCGCCAAGGCCATTGAGCGTATCGCCGCAACCGCCGAGGTAAGCTTCGAGCAAAGGCCAGCTCACATCCAAGCGGCCGTAGTAGTCGTCAACGCTGTTGCCGCAATCGGCTGCGCCGCCGTAGAGCTGGCCCACCACGCGCTTGTTCTGGTCGAAGAGCGCGCTGCCGCTGCTGCCCGGCTCGGTGGTGCCGGCGTCCCACACGGTCACATGCCAGCAATCGGCGGCGCCGGTGCCTAGGTCGATGTTGGCTTGCAGGATGGGGCTCTCGGAGAGGCTGATCTTCTTGATGTCGCCGCTGGGGTGATGGATGCCGCATACGCTGGTGGGTGTGGCGCCGCTCTTGTCCCAACCGGCATAGAACACGTTGTAATCAGCGGGCGGGATGTCGTTGAGCTCGAGGAAGGCCATGTCGGTATTGGTGCTGCTGGCCAGGAGCACGCAGCCGCTCACGGTCTGCAGGGTGGGCCAATCGGCGGTGGGGTCGCAGTCGGGACTGTCCCAATTGAAGCGGAAGACCCATTCTTCCACATCGGGGCTGAGGCAGTGCGAGGCGGTGAGGAAGTAGGGGATGCTATCCTCCGCGCAATTGTTCAGGATGGTGCCGGTGCAGAAACCGTTGCCACCGGTGGTGATGATGGCCACGCTGCGGATCTGGTCGCGCCAATCGTCGCCCTCGGGGCAGATCACGTTGATGTTGCAATCGCCGCTATCGCCCAAGCCGCGCGAGTAGCCGAGCGGGTCGCGGTAGGCGTGCGTCACGCGATCGATCTCCAATCGGCCTTGGCCAGCAGCGCTCGCGGGCTCGTGGTACTCAATGGTGATGCGCTCGCCCGGCAGTTGGCCCACGCCCAAGCTGTTGCGGGTGCTGGCATTCGCGCGGGTGAAGGCGCCGAGGTGCTCGCCTTGATCATTGTAAACGAACACGCGCGCACGCTCCGGAAGCTCATAGCGCGAGAAGCGGAAGTTGATGGCGTAGGCTCCGGGGCATTCGATGGCCAAGCGCCACAAGCGATCGCCGTTGCGCAAGGTGCTCCAGGTGCCATGCGCCTCGTTGCTGAAGGCGACGTCGTGGTTGAAGCCGAAGCGCCACGGGCCTACAACGCCATCGGCATAACGCGCTTCATCCTCAGCGATGAGCGCTGCGGCATCAACCGTTGGCAGCGTGATCTGCGCAGGCGATGGCAGCGATGGCCCTTTGGGCATGAGGCCGATGGGCGTTCCGCCATGCGAGATCTGCCCTAAGGCCGGAGCGATGAAGAGGAGCGTGAGCGGGAAGGCGAGGGATCGTAGCGTTGTTGCCATGCGCACTGTTTTGGCCGCGTGAAGATAGACGAGCTTGGAAGCACGAAGGACCGCCGGGATGCCCGACGGTCCTTCAGAAGCGATGCGGTGATGCACTATCGCGCGATCACCAGGCGCTGCACTAGATGCGCGCCGGCAGAGGTGGCTTCCACGAAGTAGAGTCCTTCGGGCTGGGCAGCCAGGTCGAAGGTGATGCGCTCCATGCCTTGGGCGATGGTGCGGCGCGCCACCTGCTTGCCCACGGCGTCGAACACGGCCAGGCTTCCGCCTTGGCGCATGGTGGCGGGCAGGCCCACGGTCACTTGGCCATTGGTGGGGTTAGGGGCAATGGTGAGGGCGGACTCATCCTCCAGGTCATTCACCGAGGTGGTTAGCGGGTAGCCCTGCAGGGTGTTGCCGCAATTGCCCAACCAGGTCTGCAGCACGGAATAGCTGGTGCTGAAGCGGCCGAAATAGTCATTGATGTTATTGCTGCACGAAGCCGTTCCGCCAAAGAGTTGGCCGATGAGCAGGCCGTTCTGGTTCCAGAGCCCGCTGCCGCTGCTGCCCGGCTCGGTGGTGCCATCCTCCCAGTTGGCGATGCGCCAGCAGGCCGCGCCTCCCCAGCTCACCGAAGTGGCGGGGTTGGTGTCGAAGCTGATCTTCTTGATGTCGCCATCGGGATGATGGATGCAGGTGCTTGAAGTAGGGGGCGTAGTGCTGCGGTCCCAACCCGTGTAGAACACATTGTAGCTGGCAGGCGGGGTGCTGTTGAGCTGGAGCAGGGCCACGTCCGATCCTGCGCTGTTCGCGCGGAGCTGAGAGCCTGATACCGTTTGGTTGGTGGGCGCTTTGGTGGTTGGCGTGCACACCGGGCTGTTCCAGTTGAAGCGGAAGACCCAGCTGTTGTTGCCGCCCAAGCAGTGATTGGCGGTGAGGAAGTAGGGCGTGCCGTCGTTGTTGCAGTTGTTGATGAGCTGACCGGTGCAGATGCCGCTGCCGCCAACGGTGATCATGGCCACGCTGCGGATCTGGTCGCGCCAGGGGTCGCCCTCTGGGCAGATCACATTGTTATTGCAAGAGCCGCTGGTGCCGAAGCCCTTGAGCGTTCGGAAGAGGTCGCGGTAGGCATGCGTTACCTGACCGATGCGCAGGAAGCCTTCGCCGCGCACAGCGAACGGTTCGATGTACTCAATGGTGATGCGGTCGCCTTGCAACTGCGTCACACCGAGTTCCTGATGGCCTGGATTGCTTTCCGCCGTGAAGGCGCCGAGCACTTCGTCCATGTCGTTGTACACGAAGACCTGCGCGCCTTCGGGCACCACGTAATCATTGAACTCGAAGTTGATGCTGAAGGCGCTCGGGCATTCGATGGCCACGCGCCACACGGCATCGCCATTGGGCAGGGTGGTCCATGTGCCGCTGTTGGTGGTGCTGATATCGGTGGCATGGTTGAAGCCGAAGCGGTAGGGTCCTTTGATGCCATCGGCGATGCGCTGCTCGTCCTCGGCCATGAGCGTTGCGGCATCGACCTCGGGCATCACGAAGAGCTGGGGCTGGGGCATATGGACTTGGCCGAGTCCCAGGGGTTGACCACCGAAGCTAACCTGCGCGCTGAGCCAAATCGGGGCTGCGAAGGCGAATGCTGGAAGTAGGAGTCTGTTCATCGTTGCGTTCTGGTTCTGTGCGTTGGTTCGCGGCCCAATGTAAACGCCTCGGCCCGGTACCCAACGTTCCAACACGAGCCACTCTCGGAAGCTCATTGTGCGCTACCGCATAGGCTATTCGCCCAAGCAAGAACAAGGCTCGATGATCCGTTGCAGAAAGTCGATGATCAGGTCTTCTCGTGCTCGCGCTGCTCAATCAGCTTGCGCATGGCGAAGAGCTCATCGCGCAACTGCGCCGCCGCGATGAAGTCGAGCTCCTTCGCGGCTTTGCGCATCTGCGTTTCCAGCAGTTCGGCGTTCTTCTCCAGCTGCTCCACGCTCATGTAGCGCATCACGGGATCGGCGGCGAGGCTCAGTTCAGGCTCCGGCTCCAGGTAGGCTTTCGGTGTGGGGCCTTGTATCTCGAGCAC
>JBATND010000405.1:0-5373 GCA_049290175.1 Flavobacteriales bacterium
GTGGAACAGCCGCCACGCGCCTTGCGCGTTCGGCTCGTTCGTTACAGTCCTCGCTCGAGCTGTGCTCGGCTCGGTCTGGAACGAACGAGCCGCCTTCTCAGGCGGCTGTTCCACTGGCGGAGAGGGAGGGATTCGAACCCCCGGTACCCGTGAGGGTACTTCTGTTTTCGAGACAGACCCGTTCGACCACTCCGGCACCTCTCCGAATCGGGGCGGCGAAGATAGACGGACATATCAACCACGAATGACCCGATGATCATGGCGCTACTGGCGCGCGCCCCAATGAGTTGCAATGGCTCGCCGATGGTCAGATCCAGCCGTTGAGCTTGTAGTAGGCAATGGCCATGTACTCGCGCAGGCAGGTCACCTCCAGCTTCAGGTAATTCCAGAAGGTGTAGCGCAATTGCGGCTTGTCCGAAACATCGGGCGCCCATGCCTTGCCGCCTACGCCGCCATGATCGTAGTCGAACTCGTGGAACATGGCATGGTCCCAAGCAGGCAGCCCGCATGCATCAATGAAGCCCGCCTTGCGGAAGGTCAGCACCGAGCGATAGGTGTTCTCCGGCGCCGTCACGATCGCGATGCCCATGCGTGCTGAAGGCATCAGTTCTGCCAGTGCCAATGCTTGAGCCCGCGTGTTGTCACCTTTGTTGAGCAAGCCGATGCGCGATGGATCGACACCGCGCAGCACGAGCTCATGGCGCATGGCGTTGAGCACGGCGGTATCGCCCGGATGAATGATGGCCACGGCCGATCGTGGCCAGGCTTCAGCGGCTTCAGCGGCCCGATTCAGTCGCAGCAGTTCCGGCCCAGAGGGCATACCGCTGCCGCCGAGCACCACGATCAGCGCAGGGGAACCCTTGCCGCATTCACCTGCCTCGCCCAACCAACGATGCGCATCGAAGGGTATGCGTGTGAACGCCAATGCAACAAGCACGAGAAGCATCGCACCAGCGCACCGAACAGCGATGCGCGCCATCCGCATCATCAGCATCCATGTCCTGCGGAGGAAGAGCCTGAGTGCCATCGCTCACGGCGCTTAGGGCGCTAGCGCGCCTCGTAGCCTTTGGGCCGGCCTGCCTTGTACCACTTCAGCAGGGTATCGATCATGTGCTCCATCTTCCGCGCATCGGCCCAGGTGGAGCGGAATACCAGATTGCCATCCGCATCAACGAGGTAAGCGCCATTGGGAACACGGCCGTACTGCGTGTACACCTCATCATTCAGCCCATCGATCAGCACCGGCATGGTGCCCAGTTGTGCGAACTCCTTGGCGTAGGCGGCCTTCTCCGTCTCGCTCTTGGGCTGCGGGTACAGCTTGAATTTCTTGCGGTCGCCGGGATGCAGCTCGCGGCCGTAGATCACGAAGAGCTGCACATCGGCCTCCTTCGCGTACTTCTTCGCCAAACTGGTCCAGCGCTCCATCTGCATGCGGGCCGGCGGATTGCTGATGCTGCCGAACATGAAGGCCCGGATCTTCCCGTGATTCGCGCTCAGCCGGTAGGAGCCCTCGGTCTGCGCGATCGGCAGCTCGAAATCGTGCGTCTTCGGCACCATGCCATGGCCCTCGCTGTAGGCGCGCAGCTCCTTGATGGTCTGCCGCATGAGCTTGTCGAAATTCATGCGCCAGATGTTCACCTGTTTGCGCATGACCTTGATCTCCTTCTCCGAATAGGCGTTCAGGTAGTAGTCGAGGTCGTCGTGGAAGATGAGCGCACTGTCCGTGGCGTACCAGCGCGGGTCCCAATTGTTGATCTGGGCGAATCCGCTGAGCGGGAGGAGCAGTGCGAAGAGGAGCGCGCGCATGGCGTGCGAAAGTAGGTTTAGCCCACGAAGACCACTTCCACCCATTCATCGGCCATGAGGCGCAGCTCGCGCAGGCGCAGTTCCACGGTCCACGAGACCACGGGTGCGCCTTCGATCAGCTCCACGGGCTTGTAGGGCCAATTGCGGATGCTGCGGAACACCGGCTCGGGCCACGAGGCATTGTAGAGCAGCGCGAATCGCAGGGCCTGATGGTCAACCACCAGCTTGCGGCCATCGAGGCCAAGGGCGGTGGTGGTCACAATGAGCGCGGTGCGATAGAGCCGCTGCTGCCAGCGGGGATCCGGTGTGCGGAAGAGCGCCTGCCTGAATTCCAAGCGCGGCATGCTCTCGCCCGCGAATGCGGCCACGGGTTGCTCGCGTGTGATGCGCAGGTGATGCAAAGCCATTGTTGAAATATGAAAGACGAAAGAGGAAATATGAAATGGCCGCTGCGTGGATCTGCTTTCCTTTTTCTCGTGTCATTCTGAGCGGAGCGAAGGAACAGCTTTCAGCCTTCCTCTTTCAGCTTTCTTAAAACAGCCAGCGCACTTGCGCTTTCAGGTCGCTGCGCACATTGCCGTTGATCTCTTGCAGGCCGCTGCTGATGCTGGTCTGGTCGCGGTAGATCCAAGCGCCGTAGCGCAGCCAAACGTCAACCCGGCGAAGGGGGGTGAGGCGCGCCATGCCGTACCAGCGGATGCCACGGCCGTAGTAGGCGGGGATGGAGAACACGCCGATAAGGTCGTTCTCATAGGCGTAAACGCGGGCGTCGTAGCCATCGCTCTCGAACACTGCGAAACGCGCTGTGAGTTCCAGCGGGCTGCTCAAGGGCCGATGCACGATATCCTGATACAACAGGAAGCCATGCTGCAAAGGCGATGACCCGCGTTGGAAATCGATGGTCTCCACGCGCGTGCGGAGCGTGATGCTGTTGCTCACCTTGGCGCTCACGTTCACGCGGTAGTTGGTCTGCTCCACGCGCACCAACGGATTGATGCCGCCCACATCGGCCGAGGTGTTGCGGGCGCGGTCCTGATGCCTGACGCGCGCGTACAGCTCCACTTTCCGGCTGGGTCGCCAGTTCACTTGTGCCATCCAATCGAATCCGCTGCTGGGCCCGTCGGTGATGAAGCGCAGCCACGGGAAGCGGAACTGGTCGAAGTAGGCGTTCATCTGCCAGCGCCGGTTTGGGCGGATCTCGATGCCCGTGTACAGGCCACGCTCGTTCCATGGGTTGGTGCCCTCGGCGAAGGCCACGCTCTGCAAGCCATGGTAGTCGCGACCGTAGTCACGGTACAGCACGCTCATGCTCACGCGCTGATCCAAAGCAGCGAGCAGGCCCGTGTTCATCGCTGTGCCGCCATTCGCGCTGCGCGCCGCTTCGCCGAACCAGGTGATGTTGCGCCAGAGCACGTTCCAGTCGAGCCCCATGGTGGTGTTGCTGCGGCCTTGGAAGTCGAATTGGTTGTAGGGGCGGACGATGCGCGTCAGGGTGGCGTCGTATTCGATGTTCGCCACGGTGGCGCCCACGCTCCAGCTGCGCTCCTTCCACCGGAGGTGACCGCCGAGGATGCGTTCACCGATGGCGCCCTTTTTCCGGAGCTCATTCTCCGTGCGGTGGAAGCCATCTTCCTGGAAACTGCTGAAGATCACTTCCTGGATGTTGGTGTCCAGCGTGTCGTTGCCGGTGGGCTGCGCGGTCACGTTGGCGTCGATGCGCTTCTTCGAGACGAAGCCGGTGAATTCCAATTTGCGGGTGAGCGCGAAGGTGGCCGCCGCGCCGCGCAGGAAGAGGTTCTCGTTCACGCTGGTGTAGGGCGCGAGGCCGACGGCATTGCGCTTCACGTTCAAGGTGAAGCTGCTCTTGGCAGCGAATGCCAAGCCGTTCCAGAAGGTGAGGCCCTGTCCGAACTGCGCGCTGTAGTCGCCGATGGCCACGGATTTCAATCGACCTAGGTCGCGCACGAAGAGGTGGGCGCTGAAGAAATCGAAGCCACGCTGCGAGCCGCGGAAGAACTCCTCGCCTTCGTCCTTCTCGGCGGTGAAGCCGATGCTGATGTTCTGCCGGTAGCGGAAGCGGTACCGCGTATAGACCCTGTACGGACTGCCCAGGTACACGCGGTTGTTCGTGCGCAGCGAATCGCGCACCGCAGGGTCGTCGAAATCGGGCAGGGCATTGCCGTTGGGGTAGCTGTAGTCCTTGCCGAAGAAGTTGCGCCGGTCCATGAAGCCGCGCCGCGATTCGATGTTCATGGTGCTGCGCGTGGTCCATTCATGGCCGCCTTGCTTCAGGATTTCCTTCAGCGAGGCACGCGCGCCCATCTGGCTCTCGCGCACGGTCACGAATGGTCGCACCAACTGGATCGTGGCTGCATCCCAGCCGTTGATGGTCTGCAGTTCATAGAGGCTGAGCAGTTTGCCGTTGCGGCGGATGTGCTGAAGCAGTGAACTCACCTGCACATCATTCAGCAGCAGCAGGGAGTTGAGTTCCTGCGCGTTGGTGTGGTTCAGGTCGATAGGGTCGTTGTAGCGGTCGGCCAGCAGCTCGAAGAGGTTGGTGAGGTCCACATCGTTGTCGCCGCCCAATTGCTCCACGGCGGCTTCGATGCGCTGCTCGATCACATCGCGCGGCACGCCGTCAACCTGGGCCTGCGCCACACCCATTAGCAGAGCGCCGATCACCGCTGCCGCGAAGCGCATCACTTGAATCGGTAGTTCAGGTTGATCATGGGCGTGGGACCCAATTGCGATCGGAAGGACACGGCCAGATCCACATCGAGCTTGCCAGCGCGAAGGCCCACGCCGAAATGAGCCTGAACCGGCGCGGTGCTGATGCCCGTGCGGATGAAGAGCACCTTGCTCGGATTGTATTCCAGCCCGAAGCGGAAGCGTTCAGCGCGGTCGATGTCCTTCTCCACTTCACCGGTGATGGTGAGTTTGCTGTTGGCTACCCAGCCCAGCCCGGCGCGCAGCAGGGTGGGCAGGCGCTCATCGAGCGTCACATTGCTTTCGGTGACGGCGCCCAGCTTGGCCCGTGTGGGATTGAACAGGTGCGCACCCAGCCAGAATTGCTCGCTGATCTTCGCCTGCACGCCCAGTTCAGCGGCGAAGGCTGCCGTACTCCCGTAGTTGCCGCCCAAGCGCACCCCCAAGTAGTTCATCTGCACGGCGGCGCGCAGCCCCTCGCCGAAACGCATGGCATAGGCCAAGCTGGCGCGCGTCTCGTTGTACAGGTCGTAGCCGAAACGGTCGGCGCCCACACCGAAGGCGCCCTTGCCCACGGGCAGCGCAACGGCCAGCCCTTGGTGCGCGAGGTCCTCGCTCAGGAAGTGCCGCTGGTAGAAGAGTCCGGCAACCGGAGCCTCGAGCCCCGCGATGCCCGCAGGGTTCATCCGCACGCTCCAAGGATCGGCCATGGTGAGGCCGCTTCCGCCCATGCCCAGGAAGCGCGCGCCCACCGGCAGCGGGTCGCCGCCAGCAAGGCAGGGTGAACCAAGGAGAAAGGCGACAAAGAGGAGTGCGTTGCGCATCGCGCCGAAAGTAGGGGCGGTGCGTGATGTAGTCATG
>JBATND010000406.1:0-1508 GCA_049290175.1 Flavobacteriales bacterium
AATACGGTGAAACCGGATTACTCGAGCGAAGGCAGTTCGGCAGTGATGTTCTCGTTCCACCAATACATGCAGGTGGTGCATGGGCTGCCAAATTGGGCGAACCCGTCCAGGTCGGCCTGCTCCAAACTCACGCCCTCGGCCAACACCAGGTTGCCCTGGTTGTCGGTGATGGGGCCCTTGAAGACATCGAAGCGAGTGAATTCGCCGGCCAGCATCTGGGCCAGGGTGTCGCGGATCAACTGCAAGTCCTCTTCGGGCAGGCCCTCAACGCCGGGCTGAGGGGTCTCGCCCTCCATGAAGCCAAACAGGCCGAGCGCGCCGCTGTCGGCATCGAAGTATTCCGAGCCGCCGACATACTCACCATTGCGCGAACGCTCGACAATATCGGCATAGACCGGGCCCCAGTTCCAGTACATGGAGGTGAGGCAGGCGTCAATCTTGCAGTTGCCGACATAGTCATAGGTAATGCCCCACTTGCCTTCGGGGGCGGCTTCCGCCGGAGCAGGGGTATCGGCGCCGGTCATGACAATCTGTACGCCGGAATCGAAGAGCGACGCGGCGGCTTCCTTCTCGATGATCGGATCGTGCCAGGTGAAGATCCAGCGCACGTCAACCGTGCACTCCGGGCAGGTCTCCTGCGCGCCGAGGGCAAATGCATTGCCCAGGCGCAGTTCTTCCGGAATCGGGAAGGTGGCAATGTAGCCCAGGCGCGGGTTGCCGTCGACCTTGGCACGGCTGCCGGCCAGCATACCGGCCAGATACTTCATGTCTTCCATGGCGCCCATGAGGTTGCCAAAGTTGGCGCCGTTGGACTTGAAGCCGCTGATGTGAATGATGTCCACATCCGGGAACTCCTCGGCAACCATCTCCGAGGCATCCATGAAGCCGAAGGAGGTCGTGAAGATGACGTCGAATCCTTTGCGCGCGAGCGAGCGAATCACCTGCTCGGCATCGGCGCCTTCGGCCACATTCTCGATGTAGGCGGTGTGGACATTCTCCACATTCGCCTCGACGTACTCGCGCCCAACATCATGTGCCTGCGACCAGCCGCCGTCGTCGTGCGGACCGACATAGACGAAGGCAACATTGTACTTGCCATCCACGATGTCAGGGATCTGGACGCTGCCGCCACTTTCCGGCGCCGCAGCCGCTTCCCCTGCCGCTTGCTCGGCAGGAGCTGCAGCCGGCGCGGCCGGTTGGCTGGCCACGCAGCCGGCAAACGACAGCGCGACCAATACCAACACACTGAGCACGATCCAAATGCGCTTTCCAAACATATGGGAGTCTCCCTTTCAATAAAACGGTGAATTCAAGACAGGACAACACGGCACGGTCGGGCAATCCGTACTACCTACATTCAATATGAAGAGTCTGGGGTGCCGCGATCGCCATTCACGCTTATGAGTGTCGGGTCAGATGCACGGAGCAGGGAAGTCAATTTCGTTGAACAGCCTCGACTATACAACAAAGGCCAGTAGCTGTCAACGCAGGACGAAATCGCATCAGTT
>JBATND010000407.1:0-3279 GCA_049290175.1 Flavobacteriales bacterium
GGTGGCCGTGAAGGTGATCTGGTCGCCAGCAACGGCCATGGGCAGCAGCTGGTACGCGAAGTTGGTGAGGAAGCTGGGGCCACCATCAGGTTCGATGCACGAGCCTTCGCCGCCGGTGCGCGCGCGAATCTGCAAGCTGTACTGCCCCCCATTGGGCGGCGCATCGGAGCTCAGAACCGCCTGCTCCGCGCACGGTGATACCCAACCCAAGAGACCCTGCTCGAAGTTGGCATTGATCAATTGCGCCGCGACGCTTATGGGCAAGAGCGCTATGCTCAGGAGAATGGTGTAGAGCTTCTTCATCAGAGGTGCAGACGGCTGAGAGGAAAAGGGGTTGTGCCAAAGTAGGCTTCGACCGGACACGACCTCCGATGCCGAGCACAAGTAGCTTCTCTTCATTCCTCTGGACACGAATGGGCGCGAGAGCTCTATTCGCGTCCATAAATGTCCTTATACAACTGCAACCACCGAGATGAAGCCAAGCCACCACTCATGGAAAGGTCGCATTCCCTAATGAGCCGATTACCCAACTTGCCCGCCGTGCGTTACCCCGCCACAATTCTGCTGCGCCTCCGTTGGCTGCAACTGAAGCGCGCGCTGCCTGCGTATGGCATTGCGCTCCTGGCACTCGCGGTCTGCGCTGCGCTGTGGATGCTGCACGCGGTGCTTGTGAGCGATGCTTCTTATACGCCTTACATCGCGGGTGGCGCTTTGCTCACCGTTTGGGGCATGCACCAGCGCCGACCTGATCTGCATTTCCTGCATCGGCATGTGCCGCAAGCGCGCTTGGCCATCACCGTGGAATATGCTGCGCTCTTGTTGCCCGTGATGATCGCTCTTCTGCTCGCCCATTCGTGGAGCTACGCCGCTCTCCTACCCTTCGCCTGTGCGTTGCCATGGCTGCCAGTGGTGAGGTCTTCCAGCGTGCGTGGTCGTTGGTTGCGAAGGATGATTCCCGTGCGGTTGTTCGAGTGGCGCGGCGCGGTGCAAGGCGCATGGCCATGGGTAGCGCTGCTGTGGCTGGCCGCGTTGGCCTTCTGCTGGCTGCCGGTGCTGCCGCTCTTCCTGCTCGGCTTCATCGCGATGATCGCATGCGGCGCGCAAGAGCACTGCGAGCCGCGCGCCATGCTGCTTGCCACTTCGCGCGATGCCCGTTCGCTGCTGCGCGCCAAGGCTTTCGGTGCCATGCGCATCATGGCCGTGCTCGCGCTGCCGGTGCTCATCGGCGCTACCTGGTTCATGCCGGATTGGTGGTGGATCCACCTGCTCTTCGGCGCTGGGCTGGTGGTGCTGGTGGCTTATGCCGTTGTGCTGAAGTATTCGAACTACATCCCCAACGAGCGCATGAGCGCCAACGGCGCCAACGTGGCTGTGGCAGCAGTCTTCGCCATCCTGCCCGGATTGAATGTGGTGCCGCTCATCATGCTGCTCACCGAATGGCCCAAGGCCCGCGCCAACCTCCGCTCCTACTTCCATGATCCGCATCACTGACCTCCGCTGCGCATACGGCGACAAGCCCGTGCTCGACATCGCGCGCTACGAAATGGCGCCCGGCGTGCATGGCATCGTGGGCCTCAACGGCGCCGGCAAGACCACGCTGCTCAACGCGCTCTACGGCTTCGGTCGCAATGCCGAAGCACAAGTGCTCTTCAGCGGCGCATCGATGAACCAGCGCAACACCGCCTTCCAGGAAGCGGAGAGTTATTTCCATCCGGGCATCACGGGTCGCGAATACCTCGAGCTCTTCGCGGGCGGCGCGCAGCACAGCACCATGCACGGGCTGAACGAATTGCTCGAAGTGCCGCTCGACGCGCTCATCACCTCCTACTCCACCGGTATGCGGCGCAAGCTGGCCATCCTCGGCGCGCTGCACCTCGACCGCCCCGTGGTGATGCTCGATGAGCCGATGAACGGATTGGACCTCGCTTCGGTGCGCGTGCTCGAGGCCATCATCAAGCGCTTGGGCGAGCAAGGCCGCACGGTGCTCATCACCTCTCATGTGCTGGGGCCGCTCATCGCCGTGTGCGACCGCATCCACCTCTTGCAGCACGGCCGCTTCACGCGCGTGTTCGAGCGCGGGCATACCGAAGGCTTGGAGGAAGCGCTCTTCGCGGAGCTCGATAAACGAACGCAGGAAGTGGTGGCGAAGTGGGGCGATGCGTGAGCGCAAGTGCCGTGCTTCGAAAGCCTACTCCACGACCACCGAGCCACTGCGCAGATTCCCGCGCTCATCGCTGATGCGCCAGAGGTGCAAGCCCGCGCCACAGGCGATGCGATGCGTTGTGCCGTTCAAGCGCTCTTGTTGCACCACGCGACCTTGCGCATCGTGCAGCGTGAGCATCTCCCCTCCCCTTGCTCCGTGGATCTCCAAGAAGCCGGGCGTTCCGGAGAACACCTTGTACTGCTTAGCTGCTTCAAGTTCACCGACGCCGAGGGTGATGTTGAAGGTGAGCGTCACGGTGTCGCTGTTGCCGCAAGGGTCGTTGTAGGTGTGCGTGACGTAATAGGTGTCGGAGGTCTCGAAGGTGAAGGTGACGGTTCCCGTGGTGAAGGATTGCCCGTTGGTGCAGGTCCATAAGTGCGTGCCTTGGCCGTTGTGGATGAGCGTGATCCAGTCTGGGCCAACCTCCGCGCCGTCGAGCAAGGCGCTGGTGCCGTTGGGCGCATCGAGGTTCCAGGTCAGCGGCTCATCAAGCACCGTGGCGCTCGCGATGCCGCGGAGCAGTGCCGCCGTGGTCGCATCGATCGCTCCATTGAAGGTGGCGCCCACGCAGCTCTCTTGGTAGAGCGTGCAGTAGAACACGCAAGCCGCGAGGTAAGTGCCTGCTGGCGAAGGATGGCTTCCATCGGCATCGTAGAGGTTGATGCCCGGCTGCGTGTCGCGCACCACTTTCCATGCAGCACCAACTGGCGCGGCGTAGCCATCGCTCTGTTCAGCCAGCGCGATGTAGTTGCTGCGCAAGCCCTGCTGCATGCCATTGTAAGTACACATGAAGGGGAAATTGGCGCAGTTCTGCGCATCGCCGTTCTGCCGGCCCCAGGTCATGTAGAAAACAGGATAGGTGCACTCCCAATTCTCCTCGATCGCTTCCACCAAAGCAGCGGCACCGAGTTCCGTGGTGGTCACCGCTAAAGGCAGCGCACCCAATTGGCTCTGCTCCTGCAGCACCACATAATCCCATGGCTGCGATTGTATCGCCGCGAGCGTGGGCGCGTAAGTGGAATGCTGGAACAAGGTGTAGCCGCCGGGTGCCGAGCTGGCCACGGCCATGGTATCGC
>JBATND010000408.1:0-9152 GCA_049290175.1 Flavobacteriales bacterium
GCGCACAGGACCTCGGCCAGCCATGTGGTGCCGCCGCGCGGGTCGCCGGTCACGATCGGGGCATCCTCGGCGCGGAAATCCTTCGCAGCAAGGATCGCGCTTCGCCTGCGCGTGCTCTTGGCAGCTCCTGTGCGCCGCTGCCATTCGCGCCACGCCCGCTTGATCGGGTCGAGCATCGATCAGCTCTCCACAGCCCAGCCGTAGAGCGGCTTCAGGCGCATCATGCCGCCCACGTAGAATTTCACGCGCTCCAACTCGCCCGCGTCGCCGTTGCTGCGCAGGGCGGTGTCGATCATCTCCACGATCTTCTTGCAATCCACTTCAACGAGGCCGCGCGTGGTGATGGCGGCCGTGCCGATGCGGATGCCGCTGGTCACGAAGGGGCTCTTATCGTCGAAGGGCACCATGTTCTTGTTCACGGTGATGTGCGCCAGGCCCAGCAGCCGCTCGGCTTCTTTGCCCGTGAGTTCCTTGTTGCGCAGGTCGATCAGCATGCAGTGGTTGTCGGTGCCGCCGCTCACGATGTGGTAGCCCTTATCCACGAAGGCCTGCGCCATGGCCGCCGCATTGGCGATCACTTGCTTGCCGTAAACGGCGAAATCGGGGCTGAGTGCTTCGCCGAAGGCCACGGCCTTGGCCGCGATCACATGCTCCAGCGGACCGCCCTGCGTGCCGGGGAAGACCGCTCCATCGAGCACGGCGCTCATCATGCGCGGCTCGCCTTTGGGTGTGGTGAGTCCCCAGGGGTTCTCGAAGTCACGGCCCATCATGATCAGGCCGCCGCGCGGACCGCGCAGGGTCTTGTGCGTGGTGGTGGTCACCACGTGGCAATGGGGCAAGGGATCGTTGAGCAATTTGGCGGCGATCAGGCCGGCGGGATGGCTCACATCGGCCAAGAGGATGGCGCCCACTTCATCGGCGATGGCCCTGAAGGCGGCGTAGTCCCAATCGCGGCTGTATGCGCTGGCACCGCAGATGATGAGCTTCGGCTGCTCGCGCAGCGCGGTCTCGCGCACCGTGTTCATGTCAACACGGCCGGTGGCCTTGTCCACGCCATAGAAGGTGGCACGGTAAAGTTTGCCGCTGAAGTTCACCGGGCTGCCGTGGGTGAGGTGGCCGCCGTGGCTCAGGTCGAAGCCGAGGATGGTATCGCCGGGCTTCAGGCAAGCGAGCATCACGGCCGCATTGGCCTGTGCGCCGCTGTGGGGCTGCACATTGGCCCATGCTGCGCCGAAGAGCTTCTTCACGCGCTCGATGGCGAGGTTCTCCACCTCGTCAACGAATTCGCAGCCGCCGTAGTAGCGCTTGCCGGGCAGGCCCTCGGCGTATTTGTTCGTGAGCACGCTGCCTTGGGCTTCGAGCACCTGATCGCTCACGTAGTTCTCGCTCGCGATCAGCTCCAGGCCCATGGTCTGGCGCCAGCGCTCCTTCTCAATCAGGTCGAATACGATTTGGTCGCGTTCCATGTGTTGCAGTGGTTATGCGGTGGTGGGGGAGTCGAAGGCGCGCAGGTAATCGGGGAAGAGCTGGTAGAAGAACCGCTCGCGGTGGCGCACCTCCTGCATCATTGCGGGTGTGAAGTAACGCGCTTGCGAGCGATCGGTGCGGTTCACGCGCTCTTTCTGATCGATGAAGCGCAGGCTCTCCCGCGTGTAGCCTTGGCCGAGCAGGAAGCTGCGCAGCTGTGCGTTGAGATGCTCGTTGCGCAGGAAATGGATCCGGGGAAAATGCGCGCGCCATTCGCGTCGCAGGTCCAGGCCATCGTGCAGGGCCAATGCGGTGCGCAGCGGGTCGTGGGCGAACATGCGGATGAACTGCAAGGTGAGCGGCCCCACTTCGGTGCGCATGCCCGGCGGGATCGAAGCTTGATAGGCCGCGCCCATTTGCAGGTCGAAGTATTCCGCGAAGCTGAGTTCCGGAAATTGCGGAAAGGCCGCATGCACCGCATCGATCCCCGACAGCGCCTTCGCCCACGCCTTGAACTCGTACAGCGAGACAAGCCGCGCCATCGGCTCGCGCACCACGGTCACGATGGTCTTGTTGCGATGCTCCACCGGGATCTGGGAGTACGCGCCATGCGCCACCTCCTTCGCTCGTGCGGCCTGTTCGGCGTTGAAGAGATTCGGCTTCACCAACACGTCCTTCAGCATGCGCTGGGGCGCTCCCAACCGCCAGCCGATGCGTTGCCGCAACGATGGGGGATGGTGGAAATGCGCCTGTTTCACCACTTGCCGCGCGAAGCTGCTCCCGGTCTTGGGGAAGTTCAGCATCACGAAGCGCTCGGTGATGATCATGACGAAGCGTCCGGCGAGGTGCTGGAATGCGTTCGGGTCAACAAGCCATCAATGCTGCA
Organism: Flavobacteriales bacterium; assembly: GCA_049290175.1. Lineage (GTDB taxonomy): Bacteria > Bacteroidota > Bacteroidia > Flavobacteriales_F > PHOS-HE28 > PHOS-HE28. The sequence goes on from JBATND010000408.1 coordinate 2,354, forward strand.
CCATGAAGGCGAAGGATCGTTGCGCGCCGTTGTGACCGATGAGCAAGTGATAGGCGCCGGGCTGCAAGTCAAGCGTGCCCACGGAAAGTGTGGTGCCCCCTTGTGCATTCATGTTGCGCACGGTGCGTCCCGTGGCGTCCACGATGCGCAGTTCGAGCATGCCGCTGGGCAAGCCATCCACGCGTAAGACATCGTTGGCGGGCACAGGCGCGAGGCTGATGGCAGCGAGTGCGCTCTCCTCGATGCCCACATAGGTGTTCAGGAACACGCACGAGGTGTCGTTGCCGACTTGCGCGTCGTTGCTCAATGAAGTCCATGCGCAAAGGCTGCCGGCTTCATCGGCGGTAGGCACGAAGCCGGTGCTGAAGGTGAAGAGCTGCTGCTGGCCCGGATTGATCACTGGGCCGGTGTAGGCTTGCGTGACCACGCTGCCATTGCCGAAGCGGTAGTGGACGTTGAGGCTGCTCACCGGCTGGTTGCCGTAGTTGCGCACAAACGGGCGTATCGCGGTTTGCGTGCCAATGGCCTGCCCATCGACCAAGTTGAAGAAGCCGTTGCAGCCCACATCGAAGATGGGCACTTGCGCGAGTCGCAGGCCGATGAAGAAATCCTGGATGGTGCGGTCGCGGTATTCGGCCCACACGCCATCGATCACCTCGAAGCTGCGCAAGGAGAAGGGTGGCGTGATGTCAACGCCGATGTTGATGTTGGCGCCGAGCATGTACCATTCGACATAGACGCCACCGCTGGTGATGGTGATGGGCGCGCTGAGCGGGATCACTTGATCACCTGCAACGGCTTGCGCGGGGCTGATGTACACCGAATCGAGCAAGGTGCCGGGCAATCCGCCCACGCCGTCATCATCATACACCTTCATCGTGTAGCCCACTATGCCGGTATTGCTCACGATGCGCACGGTGGTGTGCGTGGCATACGCCGGGTAGTAGGGCGGGATGAAGTGCATGCCCACCCCGCCGTTGCCGCCATTCCACGAGATGCCCACGCCGTTGTCGGTGGTGCCATGGAAGCGCAGATCGTGCGTGGCCGTTGTGGTATCCACAACGACGATCTCCTGCACATTCTGGTTGTTGGTGGTGACCAGTTCGCCTGCGATTCCCGTGATGGAGGTCTGGAAGCGGTAGGTGCCAGCAGGGTTCGGTGTCCATGTGGGTGCGAAGGGCACGGTCTGGTCCAGTCCGGGATTGAGGTTGGCGATGGCTTGCGTGGCGGTGATGATCGTTGCGCCGCCGGCGTTGAGCAGTGAACCACTGAAGTTGAATGCGCCTGTTGGCGTGTTGCCGATGTTGAGCACGTTGGCCAGCATCTGGTACTGGGCGCCATTGCGCGAGCGGAAGGTGCCGCCGGTAGTGGGGTTGCCGTTCCAGCCGGGTGTGGCATCGACGATGGACAAGGTGCTGTTGGGCGGCATGTAGTAGCGGATGGCGATGCCCGTTACGGGATAGATGTTCGAGCTGTGCTGCAGGCCGATGGAGCCGGCCACGCTCTCGATGCCGAGCTTGAGGTCGTTGTTCTGCGTGAGGCCCTGCTGCGTGAGGTATTGCACCGTGATGGAGCTATCGAGCTTGTCGAGGATGATCTGGAAGGAGTTGCTGCCCGTGTAGGTGGGGGCGAGCGGCGACCAGAAGGGCACATCGATCCACGAGACGATGGTCTGATCGCCGAGGTCGAGGTAGTAGCAGCGGCCGGGATTGCCCGCGCCGAGGAAATTCAAGTCGCTGGCCATGCCGGCGACGTAGTCGTTCACGCCGCCGCTGGTGGGGATCAACGGGAAGGGCGATGCGATGTTGCCGCCATTGAAGGCGATGTAGCCATTGCTGCCGATCCAGATATTCTTGCGGGCGTACCAGTAGAATGGCATGTCGGTGTCCATCACGAAGGGGCCAACCACATTGTCGTCGCCGAGGCCCAATACCATTTGTCCGGTGGTGGTGATGTCGATCCAGCTGAACACCGGGCCGTCGGGCTCATTGCTGTCCTTCCAGATGTAGCCGTAGGCATCGGGGCCGCCTTGCGCTGCGAAGAGCGATGCGCCGAAAAGTGCCGAGAAGAGGAGCGCGGAGAAGTGCTTCATGTCGGTGGGGTTTGGTGATGGCCCCGCCAATATAGGCGGCGATCCCGCTTGCGCAGGATCAGTTCGCCAATGAGCTTTCGCCCCAATACCAGCAGCGCTCCGGATGCGCCAAAGCGGAATCGACCGGAACGCGCATCACCCACCGGACAGCAGGCCGGACCGCATCTTGGCGATCCACTTGACGGATGGCCTCCAAGAGGCCCAGCATTATGCTCAACAAGAGCGGTCGAAGCACGGTGCCCATTTTCAAAGCGCTTTCGCTTTCTCCCAATACGCATCCATCTCCGCGAGGCTCATTTCGCCCATCTGCTTGCCATCCTTCCGGCTTTCGCGCTCCAGGTATTGGAAGCGCTTGATGAATTTGCGGTTGGTGCGCTCCAGCGCCTCATCAGGATCCACGCCGAGGAAACGCGCATAGTTCACCACGCTGAAGAGCACGTCGCCCACCTCGTCTGCTTGCTTGCTGCTGCTCGCATCCACTTCGGCCTTCAACTCGCGCAGCTCCTCATGCACCTTGTCCCACACCTGCTCCTTGCGTTCCCAATCGAAGCCCACGCCGCGCGCCTTGTCCTGTATGCGAATGGCCTTCACCAGGCTGGGCAAGCCTTTGGGCACGCCTTCGAGCACACTGGGTTGCGGATCCGTAGGTCGACCCAATGGGTCGACGCTACGGATGGGTTCCTTCGCCTTCTCCTGCAATTTGATGCGCTCCCAATTCGCTTTCACCTCTTCTTCGTCCTTCACCTTCACATCGCCGTAGATATGCGGGTGGCGGCGGATCAGCTTCTCGCAGATGCTGTTGAGCACGTCGGTGATGTCGAAGGCTTCCTTCTCTTTTCCGATGCGCGCATAGAAGGCGATGTGCAGGATCAGGTCACCCAATTCCTTCTTCACGCCATCAAGGTCGCCTTCGAGGATGGCATCGCCCAGCTCGTAGGTCTCCTCGATTGTGAGCGGACGCAAGGTCTCCAGGGTCTGCTTCTTGTCCCATGGGCATTGCTCGCGCAATTCGTCCATGATCTGCAGCAGGCGGAGGAAGGCTTCGGCACGTGGGTCCATGGCGCGAAGGTGCGAAGCCGATCACATCCCTTTATTCCGGTTGAATGCCGCCGTTCCGCCGCGCGGGATGGAAAGGCTCTGGAAGGACTCGCCTTTGATGAGCTTGGCGAGCAGGACGATCTGCCCGACGTGGTAGGGCACGTGCGCCAGTTGACGAGCGATGGCCTGCGCCACGCTGTGCGGCTCGGTGCGGATGCGCACGGTGCGTTCCAGGTCAGCAGGCGTGAGCGGGTCGATGGCGGCGAGCAGGCAGTCCCATCCTTTGTTCCAGCGCGCCATCAACTCATCGCGTGCGGTGAGCTTCGGATCGAATTCACCCTCGCGGTCGCGCCAGGCCTTCTCGCCATCGCTGGTGAGGAATTCGGTCCAGCGGCTCAGCATGTTGCCATGCAGGTGCTGCACGATCACTGCGATGGAATTGTTGCCGGGAGCGGGTTCCTTGAAGAGGTCAGCATCGGGCAATTGGGCCATGGCTCGTTCGCCCAGGCTGCGGTAGTAGCGGAACTCCTTGCGCGCGCTGTCGAGAAAGTCGAGGGCTTCCATGTGTTTCATCCCGCGCTAGCGGGACTGCGAAGGTCGCGTCTATATTCACCAACCAAACCCCTGCTGCCATGCTTGTTGCAAGAACCGCCACGGTTTTCCTATTCACTTTGTCACTCAGTGCGGCAGTCGCCCAAACCGATGCAGTGGTTTATGGTGTGGTGAAGGATTTGACCACGCGCGAGTTCGTCAACGATATCATGGTAGAGGCCAGCGACCGCAAGTGGGGCCGCTATGTGGAAGCATATGTGGGCGATAGCGGGAAGTACGAGATGAACCTCTCGCGCAACGGTGAGTGGCTGGTCACCTTCTCCGCCACGGGCTATGTGAGCAAGCGGATCCTGCTCGTGCTCGCCGGGCCCACTGAAGAGGATTGGGTGGGCGGCTTCGGGATGAATGTGGACATGACGATGCTGAAGCCGAAGCGGGGCGTTGATTACTCCTTGCTCGAAGAGCCCTTCGGCATCTGCAGCTATAACCCCGAAACGGGCAACTTCGAGTGGGACCTGGCCTACACGGAGAAGATGCGCGAGCGGCAGGCGGCCTTGCTCAAGGCGCACAGCGGGCGTTAATCAACGCTCGATCACCCGAAACTCCACCCGACGATTGATGGCGCGGTTGGCCTCGTTGGTATTCGGCTGCAAGGGCTTGCTTTCGCCGTAGCCCTTCCAGGTGAGGCGTTCTTTCTCCACCTTCTTCTTCAGCAGGTAATCCACCACGGCCTTGGCGCGCGCATCGCTCAGCTTCAGGTTGTATTCGTCGCTGCCCTGATCGTCGGTATGGCCCTCGATCTCCACGCGCAGGTAGGGGAAGTCGGTCATCAGATCCACGAGCTTCTCCAATTCCTTCTCGTAGCCGGGCAGCAGTTCGGCCTTGTCGAACTCGAACTGCACATTGTCCAGCCGAACGCGCGTGCCAACCGCAGGCTCTACTTGGTGGATATCAACCACAGTGCTGCTCACATGGTCGGGCACCACGGGACGCGGCGGCGGGGGCAAGCTCTGCTTCGGCTTCGCGGTGAGCGCGGTTCCCGGCGGTGCCACGCGCACGCTCACATCGTCGATGAAGTAGTAGGCGCCGCGCTCGCCCTGCGGCTGCCGCTCATGCAAAGTGGCATCGTCACCATAGAAATTGCCGATGATCACGAAGCGCTCGGTGCCCGTGGCATCGAAGACGCCACGCACCTTGTGCCAACCGCCTTTGATGAGCTTCTCTTCATTCACCGTGGGGGTGATGTGGAGCGGCAGCCGGTCGCGCGTGCTGATGGGCGCATCGGTGAAGAGCAGGCCCACGTTGTTGCTGGCGTCGTTGCTCTTCACGGCGCGCAAGGCCCAGCATTCGGCGATGTAGCGAACGCCGGTCTGCAGCGGCTCGGTCAATTCGGCCTGCACGTACTCATGCCAAAAGGTGGGCGTGTTGCCCTTGCCATAAGTCTTCAGGCCCACCATGCCTTGGCCGCTGTGCGTGCTCTGCTTGCCGCCGCTGTGCTGCTTGGGGTGCGCCCAGCATTCGGGATCGAGGGTGGTGCTGAAATGGTCGGGCGTGGTCTGCGTGGGCGAGCTCCAGCCGATGACGTTGGCCGCGAACTTGGCAGGGTCGGTGGTCCACACGCAGGTGGCCTTGGTGATCTCCTCGAAGCCCGGATTGGGCACCAGGTTGGGCATGGTGTCGTTGAGCACGGCGCGCTGGAAGGCGTTCTGCGCGGAAGCCGCGCCCACCAAGGCGCAGCAGAGCAATGAGGAGGCGATGCGGAGCATGCGGCGAAACTACCCGGACCGGCAAGGCATCTAGGGCGCTTGGCGGTCCACGTAATGAACGATTGACTGTGGAGTGGGCCAGTTGCCGCTCTCGTCGATCATGCGCCGCTCGTGTATCGCACCAGTGACCGTCGGTTGGCCCCGGTACTTTCGGGGCCTTCGCGCATTCACGCATCCGATGATCGAGCTCAAAGGCATCCGCAAGGCCTACCGCATGGGGGCCAACATCCTTCCAGTGCTCAAGGGCATCGACCTCAAGGTGGGCAGCGGCGAGTTGGTGAGCATCATGGGCGCCAGCGGCAGTGGTAAGAGCACCCTGCTCAATATCATCGGCATCCTCGACAACTATGATTCGGGCGAGTACCTCCTCGACGGCATGCTCATCAAAGGGCAGAGTGAAACTGAGAACGCACTGCTCCGCTCGAAGTACATCGGCTTCGTGTTCCAGAGCTTCAACCTGATCAGCTTCAAGAACGCCATGGAGAATGTGGCGCTGCCGCTGTACTACCAAGGCGTGGCGCGCCGCAAGCGGAACGATCTGGCGCTGGCCATGCTCGAGAAAGTGGGCCTGAAGGATTGGGCCAAGCACATGCCCAACGAGATGAGCGGCGGGCAGAAGCAGCGCGTGGCCATTGCGCGCGCTCTGATCAGCAGCCCGAAGATCATCCTAGCCGACGAGCCCACCGGCGCGCTCGACAGCAAGACCAGTGAAGAAGTGATGGGTCTGCTCACTAGCGTTAACAAGGACTTGGGCCTCACCGTGGTGATCGTGACGCACGAACGCGAAGTGGCCGCAGCCACGCAGCGCGTGATCTACCTGCGCGATGGCCTGATCGAGAACGCATACATGGATCCCGCAAGCTTGCTCACCGATGTTCGATAGGGAAGCCTGGGGCGAGATCTTCGAGAGCATCGGCAAGAACAAGCTGAGGGCGGTGCTCACGGGTTTCGCCGTGCTCTGGGGCATCCTCATGCTCATTGTGCTGCTGGGCCTCAGTGGCGGCTTGGCCAAAGGCTTCTCGTACAACTTCCGCAACAGTGCCACCAACAGCATCCACATCTGGGGCAACGAGACCAGCAAGCCATGGAACGGGTTGCCGCCCAATCGCGAGATCATACTCGAAGAAGGTGATGTTGAGGCGCTGCGCCACGCCATTCCCGGCATTGAGCACATCAGTGGGCAGTACCGAGTGTGGCGTGGGCAAACGCAGTTGCAATACGGCAAGCAGTACGGTAGCTACGGCGTGCGCGGCGTGATGCCCGAGTGGCGCCACATGGAGCATCAGCAGATCACAGCCGGCCGATTCCTCAATGAGCTGGACCAGCAGCAGGGTAGGAAGGTGATCGTGAT
>JBATND010000409.1:0-1863 GCA_049290175.1 Flavobacteriales bacterium
GTGATGCAGGGGCACCGCGCAACGAGCAAGTGGCAGCAGCGCGTGAGCAACCTGGCCTTCGCCGATTCGGTGTATGAGCAACAAGCCGAAGAGGTGCTCATGCTGGTGCGAAACTGGCAGCTGCCCATGGGCTGGAACCCCGGCGAAGCGCCGCTGAGCTGGATCGATGGCCGACACCTGAAGGTCGTGCCCAGAGAGTTCAAGCCCTCACAGCGCGCGGTGCTCGAGCATTTCAAGCGGCGCAACACTTGGCACCCTTGGAACTTGCTGAAGTGGATCGTGGGCATCTGCATCAGCGGCATCGCCCTGAGCCGCGGTGCGCCCTTCTGGTTCGAGCTGCTGGTGAAGCTGGTGAACATCCGCCGCAGCGGCGCCAAGCCCAAGACCACCGACGAACGCAAAGCCGCCTGAGCCATGAGCCGCATCACCAATGCCCATAGCCACATCTTCACCGGAGGGTGCGCGCCCGATTACTTCTTCAAGATCGCCCTGCCTGCGGTGCTGCACCGTTGGGCCGACGAGATCAAGTGGTTCCTGGAGAAGCCCTGGATGCGCGGCATCATCAAGCGACTGGCCGGCCGCCGGGGCGACGGCACCTTCATGCGCTACCTGCAATTCATCGAGGTGGGCACGCAGAACACGCAGGAAGAGGTCTTCCTCAGCATGAAGAAGGCCTATTCGCCCTTAGGTCCCGGTGTGCGCTTCATCGGCCTCACGCTCAACATGGACCACATGGATACCGCGCCCAGCCGCCATGCCCGCATCGACACGCAACTGGCCGAGGTGGAGCGCGTGCGCCTGCACTATCCCGACAATTTCTTCCCCTTCGTGGGCGTGGATCCGCGCCACCTACAGGGCGTCGCGCTGCGCGATTGGGTGAAGGAGAAGGTGGAGCGGGGCATGTTCTTCGGCATCAAGCTCTATCCCAGCCTGGGCTTCTTCCCCTTCGACCCCGCGCTGGACGAGCTCTACCGCTGGGCCGCCCAAGCCGGTGTTCCCGTGATGACGCACTGCACGCGCGCTGGCACCTTCTACACGGGCAACATGGCCAACGTGCTCACCAGCGATACGCTGCCGAGCCTGCGCCCCAACGACGGCGCCATGATCGACATCCACAAGCGGGTGGCGAAGTACCGCGCCAACGAATGGCTCATGAAGACCAACAAGCACGCCTGCAATGTGTTCCTGCATCCCGACAACTTCAGGCCGGTGCTCAACGCGCACCCCGGTCTCAAGGTCTGCTTCGCCCACTTCGGCGGCGATGACCAGATGCTCAACGAGAAGCACGAGCTGGCCACGAAGGGCATCGACCCCGACAACTTCTATACGAAGGTGGTAGCCATGATGAACGACTACCCTTCGGTCTTTACCGACATCTCCTACACGCTCTTCCGCGAGAAGGTGTACCAGCTGCTGAAGCAGGAGATCGACGGCCCCTGCCAGGACCGCATCCTCTTCGGCACCGACTTCTTCATGACCCTGCGCGAGAAGCCCGAGGCCGACCTGCTGGGCCAATGCATCCAGAGCCTGGGCATGGATCGCTTCAACCGCATCGCCGGGGCGAATACGGATAGGTACCTGTTCGGGAAATGAAACACGAGAAGAGCATGAGCGGCGATGGTTCGTGGTTGAGGGCAACGACGCCGACTCATGCTGCTGCGCTCATCCCTGCTTCGAATCGCAGTGAACGTGCAGGCCAACCCTGCGCGAAAGAGAACCAACACCTGTAAACGATGAACCGTTCCATGACCTGTGGATTATTGCTCTTGTTCGCGACGATCGCCGTTCAGAGCAGTATGGCTCAAGCGGTCGGACCCTCGGTGCTTGAGCTTAAGCCGGTGACTGGTATCGAAGGCCAGGACC
>JBATND010000410.1:0-2546 GCA_049290175.1 Flavobacteriales bacterium
ATGGAGTACCCCATGATCACCGTGATCGGCAACATGGGCGACAAGCAGAGCCTCGACAACGTGATCGCGCACGAGGTGGGGCACAATTGGTTCTACGGCATCCTAGGCAGCAACGAGCGCGACCACGCGTGGATGGACGAGGGCATGAACAGCTTCTTGGAGCTGCGCTACATGCGCATGCGTTATCCGGGCAGCGGCTTCAGCATCGGCATACCGGGCTTGAAGAAAGCCGCATCGCACCTGAGCGACCCGCACCGCGCGCAGAGCGAACTCGCCTATCGCCTGAATGCACGTCGCAACCTGGACCAGTCGCTCAGCCTCAGCAGCGACGATTTCACCAGTACCAACTACGGCACCTGCGTGTACATGAAGAGCGCGCTCATCATGGACCACTTGATGGCCTACCTCGGCGAAGAGGTGATGGACAAGTGCCTGCGCGCTTACTACGACGAGTGGAGCTTCAAGCACCCGCGTCCGGAGGATATGCGCAAGGTGTTCGAGCGGGAGAGCGACAAGAACCTGGGCTGGGTGTTCAATGGCTTCATCGGCACCGATGTGAAGTACCGTGTGAAGGCGGTCTCGTTGGACCGCCGGACTTGGGCAGGCACCGAAGAGCGCTGGAACCTCGGACACCGCGCCAAGGGACCAACGGCTGTGCCCTTCCCCATCACTGGATATGCTGGCAACGACAGCTTGGGAACGATATGGGCATGGAACCACGGCTTCGGCCACCAAGGCCGCACCGAGTACGCAGGGCTGCCCTGGCCCAACGTCGATCGTGTCCGCATCGATGCTGGCAACCGCACGCTCGACATCGACCGCCGCAATAACACGGTGCGATCGCGTGGCATCTTCAAGCGGCGCGCGCCGCTGAAATTCGAGTCGATGTTCGGCATCGAGCGCAACGATGCACGCAGCGTGTACTACTCCGTCCTGCCACTTTGGAATGGCCACGATGGCTGGCAAGTGGGCCTGAGCCTACGCAACACCACGTTTCCGAGCAAACGCACGGAATGGGTTGTGGCGCCGCTTTGGGCCTTGGGCAGCGAGCGCTTGGTGGGGGCAGCGCGCATCGAGCACCACTTCGACCGCATCCGCAGTTCGTGGTTCCGCAACATCCACCTCGGCTTCGCGGCGCGCTCTTCCGGATTGCTGCACGATCACAAGGCCGAAGCATGGTACGAGAAGTATTCGCCCAGCTTGCGCTTCGATGTGAAACGTCCGCTCGCGAAGCCGTGGGTACACAGCATCAATCTGCGCGGCGTGCGGATCTACACCACCAGTGAGCTCACCGGCAACGATGCCGTCCTGTACCGCTTCCGCAGGTTCAACGACTACCTGGAGCTCACGCACACCGCTGCCGACGCGCGCAAATTGCGTCCATCGAACATCAGCACCACGCTCACGGCCGGAGAGGATTGGCTGCGCGGGGCAATCGAGTTGAAGCAGGCCTTCGCCTACAACGCGCGCGGCAAGCAGCTCCGGTTGCGGGGCTTCGCAGGCAGCTTCCTCGTGCAGAACACCATTGCTCCGCTGGAAGCCTGGCGCCTGAGCTGGGGCGCGGAGGACATGCTCTTCGACCACGCCTATTTCGAGCGCGGCGCGCGCGACCGCTTCTTCAGTCGCCAATACAATGTGCAGCAAGGCGCTTTCAAGACACCCTTCCGCAGCGGCGGCAGCGACTCGTGGATCGCAGCGGTGAACATGGAGCTCGATGTGCCTTTCAAGCTGCCCCTCGCGCTCTTCGGCAGCGTGGGCTGGGCGCCCTATACCCAAGTGAACGCCGATGGCACGCGCTCCAAACTCACCGCGGCGTATGCCGAAGCAGGCATCGGCCTCACCCTGGTGAAGGACATGATTGAGGTGTGGCTGCCGCTCTATGTATCGGACCGCATCTTCGAGGAGGAGGACTTCGCAGGGCGCGGCATCGGCGATCGCATCCGCTTCGTGCTCGCACTGGAGAAGCTCGATCCCACGAAGCTTGTGCGCGGAATCAAGCCCTGAGCGCGACCTTCGCCGCCGTGCAGCCCGGTCAGCGCAACTTGTCCTCCGGTGGGAGGGTCCATTTCCTCAGCGATTTCCACCTCGGCGTGCCCGATCCGGAAAGCAGCTTGGCGCGGGAGAAACGCATCTGCGCCTTCTTGGATGAAGCGGCGAAGGATGCAGCTGAGATCTTCCTGCTCGGCGACCTCTTCGATTTCTGGTTCGAGTGGAAACGCGCTGTGCCGCGCGGGCATGTGCGCTTATTGGGCAAGCTGGCTGAGCTCACCGATCGCGGTATTCCGGTGCATCTCTTCATCGGCAACCACGACATGTGGATCTTCGATTACGTGCCGAAGGAGACAGGCGTGATCGTGCATCGCGAGCCCATCGTGCGCGAGATCGGCGGCAAGCGCTTCTACATCGGTCACGGCGACGGCCTTGGCCCCGGAGACCACGGCTACAAGTTCATCAAGGGTGTTTTCCGCAATCCGCTTTGCCAGTGGCTCTTCGCACGGCTGCATCCCAACTTCGCGCTATGGCTCGGCGATTTCTTCAGCGGCCGC
>JBATND010000411.1:0-2525 GCA_049290175.1 Flavobacteriales bacterium
GCGAAATCGCAGAACTCGATGATCACGTCCTTGTCCAGTTCGAACTCCTTTCGGCTACCGAGGTAGTTCTTCGAGGTGGGCGTGATCTCCTTGCCCTCGCGCAGTTCGGCCACGCTGATGCACTTGATGTGCTTCTTGCTCACTACCACGATGAAGGCATTCTCGTAGGGATAGTCCTCCTTGAGGTCCTTCTCGGCGAACGATTCGCCCGCGCGGAACTTCACCTCTACGAAATGCACGTCACCGGTCTTGGGATTCTGCACCACGAAGTCAGGCATCCGGCGGATGTGCAAGGCCACATCGCTGCGAACGCCCTTCAGCAAGTCCATGATGCCGGGTATGGTGTTCTCCATGCCGTAGCGGAACACGGTGTAGCCCAGGCTGAGGAAGAGTTCCTGGATCAAGGTCTCCGCTATACGGCCTTTGATCATGCCGTAGCGGAAGCTGCGTTCCTTGTCCGTGAGGCCGCCTTCCTTCTCCGCCTTCTTCGCGGGCTCAGGGCCGGTCTCCTTCTTCCCGTTCTTCTTCGCGTTGTAGCAATCAAGGCAGAGCCCTCCTTCGTACTTGGTGTAGGCTCCGCAGGTGGTGCAGTCGGGCATGGCTATTTGCCGTATTTCTCTTTCAGTTCAAGCTTCTTGATGCGCGAGGTGATCGCTCCGGGTTCCCTGCCGAAGATCACCGCCAGCTCCTTGCGCTTCCTGCCTTCACAATAGAGCTGCTCGAGCCGGGCATCATCCTCTTCCGTCCAGCGCGCATAGGCCTGTGGATGCTTCTCGCGGATCTCTTCCACACTGTACGCCTTGTCGTCCTCCTTGACGACCGTCTTCTTCTTGAGCGCATGCGCCTTCAGACGGCGCACAGCATCAGCCATCGCCTCTACCAGGTCCTCGGCGTGTTGCTTATCCACCAGGATGCGGCTGTGCTCGAAACGCTCGCCGGTCTGAATGCTCTCGGAAAGCTTCAAATAGGGCTCGCCGTTGTCACCGACCTGCACATCCACGAAGTAGGTTTTGCGGCCGGCTCGAAGCCGGGTGCTGTAGATCTCCTTGTCGGGCATCTTGTTTTGTATTGGTTCAATTCGCGAATTCATTCGCCAACATCTCCGCCTGCCTCAGCACCAGATCGGTCGCCAGCTTCTGCATATCCGGCGGGTAGCCGAAGTGCCGTAACGTCCGCTTCACGATCACCTTCAGCTTGGCCTTCACGCTCTCCTTGATCGTCCAGTCGATGCTGGCGTTCTGGCGCACGCGCTCGGTGAGGACGACGGCCAGTTCGCGGAGCTTCTCCTGTTGCATCAGCTCCTTGGCGCTGTCATTGTTGGCCACGGCGGTGTAGAAGGCGTACTCGTATTCGGTGAGGCCCATGTCTGCGGCCTGCTTGTCGCCGGCGATGATCTCCTTGCTCACCTTGATCAGCTCTTCGATCACTTCGGCGGCGCTGAGGATCTTGTTGTGGTAGCGCTTGATGCTGTCCTCCAGCATGTCCATCAAGCTGCGGCTCTGCACGATGTTCGTGCGGGCGCGGGCCTTGATCTCGTCGTTCAGGAGCTTCTTGAGCACTTCGATGGCCACGTTCTTGTGCGCCATGCCTTTCAGCTCCAGAAGGAACTCTTCGCTGAGCACGCTGATGTCCGGCTTCTTGATGCCCGCTGCGTCGTAGACGTCGATCACCTTTTCGCTCACCAGCGCCTGGTCGATGACCTGCCGGATGGTGGTCTCCAACTCCTCGTCCGTGCGACCGCTGCCAGTGCCGTCGAACTTCACGAGGCGGGCTTTCACGGCTTGGAAGAAGCCGACCTCGTCCTTCACATCCATCGCCTGGTCGTGCGGGATGGCGATGGCGAAGGTCTTGCTCAGCGCAGTGACCTCATTGATGTAGCGCCGCTTGCCGTCTTCCAGACCGAGGATGTGTTCCTCGGCGGCGAGGATCAGGGAGAGCTTCTTCGCGGTGTCCGCTTGGAAGTACTCCTCCCCGGCTCGGAGGCCGGGGTAAACTCCAGGGAAGCCGCTGTACATACCTGCGACTACTTCCAACTTCTCCAGCATCAGGCCTACGGCTTGTTCCTGCGCGATGGTGGGGTCGCCCTTGCCACCGGCATCGGAATAGAAGCTGAGCGCCTTCTTCAGGTCGGCGGCAATGCCGAGGTAATCCACCACCAAGCCACCGGGCTTGTCGTGGAACACGCGGTTCACGCGGGCGATGGCTTGCATCAGGTTGTGGCCCTTCATCGGCTTGTCGATGTACAGCGTGTGCATGCTGGGGGCATCGAAACCGGTGAGCCACATGTCCCGCACGAGCACCAATTGCAGGGGATCGTTGGGGTCTTTCATGCGCTCGGCCAAGACGCGGCGCTGATCCTTGGTGCTGTGGTGCTTGGACATTTGCGGGCCATCCGATGAGGCGGCGGTCATCACCACCTTGATCTTGCCTTTGCTCAGGTCGTTGTCGTGCCAATCCGGACGCAGGGCTACGATGGCGGCGTACAGTTCGGCGGCGATGCGGCGGCTCATGGCCACGATCATGCC
>JBATND010000412.1:0-2425 GCA_049290175.1 Flavobacteriales bacterium
GCATGCTCAGGGCCGTATCGCGGCCATCGCGAACCAAATGGATGAACCGCCCACCGGGCACCAGGTGCTCGATCAGCGGCAGGTGATAGGTATAGCCGGGGTGCTTCTCCAGCAGCCACGATGCGCCCGGCTTGGTGGCATGGATGCGGCCGTATGTCTGCTGAGCGATGGTGCGCAGGCCATCATCGAACTCCGCCTCGGTCATGATCATCGGAAGTCCCTGCTTCCAATCGCCGCGGTCGATATGGCCTTTCTCGCGCAAGAAGGCATCGCGCGCCGGGGCCAGATACCTCGATAGCAATGTCAGCTCGCGCGGTGCGCTAACGATCGCGTGATGCTGCTCCAGCATGCGATGCAGCCACGTGGTGCCGCTGCGCGGAGCCCCGATGATATAGACCATCCGCGCCGGAGGGGGTCCCGATTCAGCCATCAACGCTGCCAATTAAGCGTTGGGCGCACAATGCCGGGCAGCTTGCGGAAGCTGCTGCCGGTGCGCGCGCCTTCGAGCAGGTGGAAGCTGAGCACGTCGTGTACCTTGATGAACTCGTGCCCTTGGCGGAAGCAGACCAGACTGATGCGGTAGGTATGCGCATTGAGCAGGTCGCCGGGGATGGTGCAGGAGATCTTGTTGCGGCCGATATTCCACAGTGTTGCTGGCTGTCCTGCGGAGAGGTCGCTACTGAAGGCCACTGCATCGTTGGCGGTTCGCACCTGCAGGCGAATGTCCAGATCCGCATCGCGGATGAGGTAATTGTCCAATTCGATATCGATGCGGATGGAGGCTTGCGTGGTGAAGGCGCCAGCGGGATCGCTGCTCACGGCTTTCACGGAGATCAGGCGCAGTTCCTCGCTGCCCGGCCCTTCTCCCGGTGCCCATTCTTGCTCAGCATGGCGGTGGATATAGAGGCTGAGGTAATCGCGCACGGTCTCTTCGGTGGCTCCCTGCTGGCGCACCATTCCCTTCTCGAGCCAGATTACCCTGGAGCACAGGCTCTGCACGCTCACCATGTTGTGGCTCACGAACAGGATGGTTCGGCCGCCATCGGCCACTTGGCGCATGCTGCCAACGCACTTGCGCTGGAATTCCGCATCGCCCACGGCGAGCACCTCATCAACGATGAGGATCTCGGGGTCGAGATGGGCCGCTACGCTGAAGCCCAAGCGCACCTTCATGCCGCTGCTGTACCGCTTGATAGGCGAATCGAGGTGGTGCTCGATGCCGCTGAAGTCGATGATCTCGTCGAGCTTGCGGTCGATCTCGGCCTTGCGCATGCCCAGGATGGCGCCGTTGAGGTAGATGTTCTCCCGGCCCGAGAGCTCGGGATGGAAGCCCGTGCCCACTTCAAGCAAGCTGCTCACGCGGCCGCGCATGCGGATGGTGCCCGAGGTGGGCACCGAGATGCGCGAGAGCAGCTTCAGCAGGGTGCTCTTGCCTGCGCCATTGCGCCCCAGGATGCCGAGCACATCGCCTTGGCGCACATCGAAGGTTACCCCGCGCAGGCTCCAGAACCAATCGCCTATGCGCTGGTTCCCGCTCTCCGGATCAGGAAGTGATTGAGGCGAGTTCCCTCGTAATCGGCTCCAAACCGCTGTTGCATCGCGCACCAGCGCATCGCGACCGATCATGCCCAAGCGGTAGCGCTTGCATACCTCATCGGCGCGTATGACAACGGGTGCGCTCTTCATACCACGTCTGCGAATGAGCGCTGCACGCGCTGGAACATGATCAAGCCGAGCACCAAAAGCGCGGCGCCGACCCCAGCGCTGTACCACAAGGTGCCCCAATCCATCGGCAGTCCGAAGAATGCAGCGCGGAAGCCCTCGATGATGGGCGTGAGCGGATTCACCTCGAGCATGCGGCGCAGGATTGAACCCTCTTCCACGCGTGACAGCGGGAAGATGACCGGGCTGCTGTACATGAGCAGTTGCAGGGCGAAGCCGATCAGGAAGGAGAGGTCGCGATAACGCACCGAGAGGGAAGCCACGATCAGACCCAAGCCAAAGGCGATGGCCAGCAGCAGCAACACGAGCACGGGCAGCATGGCCGCTCCGGCACCTATTCCCCAATCGAATCGGCCGGTAGCGGAATAGAAAACGGCGAAGAGGAAGAGCGACACGAGTTGCACGAGGAAGTTGAAGCTGGTGCTCAACGTGGTGGCCACCGGCGGCACCAAACGCGGGAAGTACACCTTGGTCATGAGTGCCGCATTCCACACCAAGGTCTGCGAGATGCGCGTGACCACACCGTTGAACAGCGCCCACGGCACCAAGGCACTCATATAGAAGAGCAAGGCGGGTATGCCGGGCAGCGAGAGGCGCGCCATGAGGCCGAAGACCACGGCGAACACGATGGAGGTGAGCAAGGGCTGCACCACCTGCCAGGCCGGCCCCAGGATGGTCTGCTTGTAAACGGCCAAAAGGTCAC
>JBATND010000413.1:0-8648 GCA_049290175.1 Flavobacteriales bacterium
ACAAGGAATAGAGGAGAAGCCCTTCCGCCTTTTGGTGGGGGGCTTCTTTCATTCAAGCCAGTGGGTCGCGACATGCACCTCCATAGCTTTGGCGCCATGCGCGGGATGGTGGTGCTGTTGTTGGTTGTGTTGATGTGGACGCCTCTTTGGGCGCAGCATCCGGGCTTCGGCTCGCTCATCTATCCCGAGAAGCTCCGGACCGATGCCGATCTTCTTCGGCAAGCCATTCATCAAGCGCACCCCGACCCATATCGCTACATCACGCGCGGCGAGCTCGATTCAGCCTTCGATCTTCTAATCGAAGAGTTGCGCGAGCCGCTGACTTCGGACCGTTTCCTAGCGCGATTGATGCCGGTTATCGCACGCATCGGCGACTCGAATCTGCGCGTTGATCTTGACCCTTCCGCATGGGCGAGGATCCTGCGTGAATCCACCTTGCTGCCTTTCAATGTCCGTGTCATTGAGCAGCGTTTGTATGTCGGCGAAGAACTGAAGGGGTTCCGCAGCTTCGCGCCGGGTGCGCGCATCGTATCCATCAACGGCATCAATGCTGATCGGATCATCCGCGACCTTGGACAATGGGTGGCAACCGACGGCACGAATGAGACATGGCGGCGATATCAGGTTCAGGAGCGTTTCGCGCTGCTCTTCCTGCTCACCTACGGTCCATCCAAAGTGTTCGTGGTGGAGACGGAAGGGGTCGATGGCATGCGCCGCGAGGATGTGGTGGCTGGCCTGATGCAAGAGGATATCGAGCGCAGCCGAAAACCGAATGGTGTGATGCTGCATCCATTGCGCTCCACGTGGGATGCTGAGGTAGGGGCCTTGTGGATAGAACTAACGACCCTTGAACCTGAAGCCCTGAAGCGCAGCGGGCAGAAACCGAAGGTCTTCCTGGATGCGGTATTGGCGCAGGCGAGGGCTGAAAAGGCCAAGGTCATCGTGCTCGACCTGCGCGGAGCCGGTGGTAAGGAACTGGGCATGGCAGAGTGGGTCTTCGCCGCCATCGCGAAAGAGCCTTTCCGATTGGTGCAGGATATCACGGTACGTGCAACGCAGCCGCACGCTTTGCCAGGGGCCGTTGCCGTTCCGGATGAGTTCACGGCCAGTGTTGATCGCAGCTACCTGCCATCACAGAACGGCAGCGCCTCGTTACGGCCCGATGATCCCCGACTGGCCTTGGTGACTCCAAGCCGACACGCATTCGCGGGCAAGGTGTATGTGGTCTGCGACGGAGGCACCCGCGATGCCGCAGCGATGTTGGCCATGGTGGCCCATCGTTCGGGACGGGCAAGGCTGGTAGGGGAGGAGCCTGCTACGAATGCGCACAGCTTCACAGGAGGGCGCAATGCCGTGGTCACAGCACCGAATTCGGGCCTGCATCTCGAGATTCCGTTGCTCCGATACATCCCCGAAGGTGTGAGCGCCGCGGCGATCGATCGCGGCGAACAGCCCAAGCACAGCGTTGCGCAATCGCCGGGAGCGCTGGTCACGGGCCGCGATGAGGTGCGCAGCGCGCTGCTACGGTTGCTGCGCGAATTGCACTAGCATTCATCTTCATTAGATGTGACCTAACAATGGGGCCGAACGATGTCAGTGATTCATTGCATCGCGCTCACGCTAGCCAGGAATCCTGCCTGAAAGCGCTCAGTACGGTATCCCCAGTCTTCGATAGATGAATCCCATGAGCCATGCTGGGCCAATGAGCAGGAATTGCAGGTCATCGAGGAAGCTCGGCTTCTTGCCCTCGATGTGATGGCCGATGAACTGGCCGATCCATGCTGCGGCAAAAGCGATGAGGCTGATGGCCCAGAGCGGATAAGGCTGGTTGTCCTGCAGGTACTTGGCGAGCCATAGGCAGAAGTAGCACCAAGCCGACATGCCCAAGGTGAGCGTGAATGAACGCGGCAGATAGAAGCCTAACAGCCCAACCCCAATGACCAGCTTGGCCCAAGGGATCCGGCCGATGTACGGCATCTCGCTCGGCGGAATCTCGGCGAGCAAGGCGATCACGCAGAAGAAGATGGTCGGCACGCAGATCCAATGGATCAGTTTGTTGGTGCCATGCTGATGGCTCTCGCCATAGCGGTCGAACCAATGTTGGATGCTTCTAGAAGCCATCTCAAAGTAGTTTTTGGAAGCGAGCCGGAGGAGTTTCCCGGCCAGCTAAGGCGCGAAACCCGCGCATAGCCGGATGCTCTGTAAGGGTTGAGCAACGACGGATGGCCGGGAAAGGCCCCGGCGCAGCCCAAAGGATTATTTTGAGATGGCTTCTAACCATGGGAGAGGTAGCGTTGTTGGATCACGTCCAAGTGGTGCAATTCGTGACCGGCAATGGCCCAGCCCAAAGCGCGCACGCTGAAGGGATTGCCATTCGCTCTTCCCTGCCGGGTGAGCATGGCCGGGGTGAAACTGCTGAACAAGGCGATCGTCGCTGCCCTGAGAGCAGCATGCTCTTGGCGCAGATCCTCAAGCGTGCGGCGGTCGGCTTCTGCGGCTGGCGCATAGGCATCCTCGTCGAAACCGTGCAGGTCCGTGGAATCGTTGCGCGCGAAACGAAGAGCACGGTATGCGAACACGCGCTCGCAATCGATCAGATGCTGCAGCACTTCCTTGATCGACCATTTGCCCGGGGCGTAACGGTGATCGCCCTTGGTTTCGGGCACCGGATCGATCACGGCGACGAATCGCGCGGCGGCATCTTGCAATGCCGCGATGAGGTCTTCTCCGTCGCAGCGGGCGATGTAGCCCGCGTAATAGGGAGCGTACTCCGAGTCAGCAGGTCGAGCGTTCATGCCACCAATGTAGCGGCTCCCACTGGATGCACCTTTTCCACATGCGCTGTTGACATCGCGTTGCGGCAGCGCTCATCGAACGCTTTTTCGGCGTCTAGCTTGCGGCATGCTTCAATGGGAGCCTCCCGCCTTTGAGCAGCCCTTCGAATTGTGGCGCGACGATGGTGTGCTGCACTTGGTGCTCGTTGAGGGCGCCCAGTTGAAGGCCAAGGTCATGAAGGAGATGATCCGGTTGGTAGCGGCCTTGGATTCCACGGGCAGCGTACCGGTGCTGATTGACCATGCTCCGGGCGTTGCGGTCGATGAGTCGGCCAGGCAGTTGCTCGTGCGTGTATGCCGCGCGCAGGGCCACCCCGTAGCGGTTTACACCACTAGCCAGCAATGCCGCAGCCAGTTGGAGTTCTTCCGCCAGGTGCATCGGCCTCGCTTCCCTTTCCGTGTTTTCGATTCGCGCAATGAGGCATGGCGCTGGGCGCGTGAACGGCTGCAGATCGAGGCCGTGCGCAGTGCCGTGAAGGCAAGGCTATGATGCGCTTGGCTTGCTTCCGCTTGTTGCTGGCCGTTGTGGCTCTCCTTGCCGCGCTTCCAGCGATGCCGCAGTCTGTTGGATTGTTGGCAGCGAGCCAAGGCAACGATGTGATCGTGGAGTTAGCCGGGTCCGAAGCCGCTGACGGCCCCGAGCTACGGGCCATTTGGCGCTCGGTGAAGAATGGTTCGGCTCAATTCGGCATGATGCGCACAAGCGAGCAGTTCACCGACGAACGCATCATGCTCGACCGGCTGCTTGAATCGGCGATAGGTGCTTACCTCGACGCGCGCATCCATTTCACTCGGCAGGGCGTCACCAGCGATCTTCCGGCGAACGCATTGGCTGCTGACATCGATGCCATGATCGCCGCTGCGATGGCCGAGCTGCATGCCGGAGCCGGTTCCATCGCGCTGAGCCCCAGCACGCGCGATCAGATCGACCGGCTCACGAAGATCGATTGGAGCAAAGCGCGATTCGGCGTTGATGGCGGCGCTGAGCAGGACAAGTACCTCGCGGTGTACTACTACGTGCGCAGCCAAAGGCAAGAGCTGGAACGCCAGGTGCGCGCCGATCTCCTTCCCCTGAGCGATGTGAATGTGCTGGCCTCGGAACAACCAGCTCCAGGGCAAGCCGTAAGGATCAACAGCACCTGCGGCACCGTCTTCGATCAGGAGAACTACCTGTGCGCGCTCGACCTGCGATTGGCCGACAATGGCGGTGGCTTGGGCGCCGATCCGGTTCTTGCCAAGAGCATGTTCCAAGGTGTTGCACCGCCAGCTGCGCCAAGCTCCACCAGTGAGGCCGCACCTGTTCCATCGCAGCGCATCCGCAAGCGCGACCGTTGGCTCAAGGACGAGCTCAATGCCATCAATGAGCGGATCGATCGGATGGATCAGAGGCGAGAGCTCTGGGAATTGCGCGACCGCATGGACGACATCCAGGACAGGCTCACCGGCTTGGAGATCGAGGTGAAGGACATGAGCGAGCGCAACAACAGCGACAATCCATCGGCGAACCTGGCCACGCTCACCGGGCGCAACATCACCGTGCGTTTCGAGCGGAACAGCATCGCGCTCGAACCCGATCAGCGCGTGCTGCTCAACGAGGTCTTTGAGCAATTGGCGCGCTCACCGCAGGATAAGATCCTGATCACTGGCTACACCGATCGGAGCGGCGACCCGGCCCGTAACCTGTGGCTCAGCGAGCAGCGCGCCAAGAGCGTGCGTGGTTACCTGCTCGCGCGGGGGATCAATGCGGATCGGCTGCTGGTGAACTACTATGGCGATAGCCGCAGCCTGGGCCGGGATCCCGGTGAGCGGCGCGTGGAACTCGAGTGGCTGCGCTGAGCTCACATGGTCTCGAAGGACTCGATGCGCGAGCGGAGTCCATGCCCTTCCTGCTCCTCGATGCGGCTGCAGAGCTTGAGCGTGAGGCAGGTGCATGGCAAGGGGTAGGTGCCAAGCATCACCGCGAACTGCAGGCCGAAGAAGAGCGCCATGATGATTGGCATTAGAGTATTCATGGCTTCGTTATCGCCCGAGGCGCCAACGAACATCAGGAGCATCATCACCAGCATGCCCAAGAGCTGCACGATGTAGCCCATAGCGCCCACGATCAGGCCCATCACCATCGAGACGCCGAGCGTGGGCCAGAAGTCGCCGCTCACCAGTTTGAAGGATCGCTGAAGCGATGTGGTGACCCCGTTGCGCTCCATGGCCTGCGATGCCGATGCCAATGAGGCGTACGTGAACACGGCGAACACGGCCGCCATCATGGCAATTGCCGATACAACGGTGATCACCGGCTCGTTGAGCGTGAAGAGCAGGATGAAGACGATGGTCGAAGCCGCCACCATCAAACCCGTGATGATGAGGATGCCAGCGTAGTGGAAGATGCGCGTGACGGCGCACGTGACCAGGATCGCGGTGGTGATGGCTTGCGTCTCTCGGCGATCAAGTGCCCGGAGGAACTCATGCACCAAAGCATGCAGATACACGAAGAGCAATGCGAAGAGGCCGTATGCCGCGGCGATCATGAAACCGCCATACACTGCACGGTCCTCGCCACCGACGATCCCTTTGCCCACGTTGCTCGTGATCTCGCTGAAGCCGCCACCGATGAGGTATGCCGCGAAGAGCAAGGGCGGCAGGCAGCTGATGCCGATGGCGCGGTACAAGGGCCTGCCGTGCTGCCGCAACAATGCGAATGAGCCACTGATCAGCTGCCCGAAATCGCGGCGTTCGCGCAGCTGGAACGGGGGCTTCAGCATGGAGCTGCTACAGGTGCATGAACTCCTTCTTCGCCATCAACTGCTCCTTGCTCTCCCGATGGTCGGGGTCGTCAACGCAGCAATCAACCGGGCAAACGGCGGCGCACTGCGGCTCATCGTGGAAGCCCGTGCATTCGGTGCATTTGTCGGCCACGATGAAGTACACATCCATGGTCTTGGGCGCGTTGGCCGCATCGGCGTCGTAGCTGTTGCCGGTCGGAGTGGTCTGCGGGCCATGCAGCGCCGTGCCGTCGGCCAAGCGCCACTCAGCGCCACCCTCGTAGATGGCATTGTTGGGGCATTCGGGTTCGCATGCACCGCAATTGATGCATTCGTCGGTGATCATGATGGCCATGGCGGAGCGGGATACTTTTGCGCGGCGAAGATAACCGGGCATCCGGCGCGCAATGGAAAAGACGAGCATGACGGCAATTCAGCAGCGATCATCGGCCCTCGGGCAATTGGGCGGGGTAATGCGCGCCCTCGGATCCGGATCGCCTTGGCCCGGGCATTCGATCGGTTTGGCCGAGGCGGAATACGACGAATTGGAAGCCTGCATCCGTAGGGCGCATCAATTCAATGGCTGGGCCACGGAAGAGCAGGTGTGCTTCGCCTTCGGGGCTTGGGGCGATTCACTCACCACAGCTTCCATCGCCGAATGGCTGCATGCCTACCCAGGGCTTCAGGACGAGCCTGAATCGGTGAAGAGCATCGGCCTGATACTCGCCGGCAACGTGCCTTTGGTCGGCCTCCACGATGTGCTCTCGGTCTTCATCACCGGCCATCGCGCGCGCATCAAATGTTCGTCGCAGGAGCCGGAGCTCATTCCTGCGCTGATCGGTGTGCTCGACCATTTCGTCCTCGGCACATCAGGGCGCTTGACGGTAGTTCGGGAGAAGCTGGGCGAGGTGGATGCGCTGGTGGCCACCGGCAGCGATAACACCGCCCGTTACTTCGAGCACTACTTCGGGCATCTGCCGCGCATCGTGCGCAAGAACCGTGTGAGCATCGCGGTGCTCGATGGTTCCGAGACCGATGAGCAACTGGCCGCGCTGGGCGAAGACGTGTTCCGCTACTTCGGCCTTGGTTGCCGCAACGTGAGCAAATTGCTTGTGCCCCGTGCCTTCGACCTGGACCGGCTCTTCGGCGCCATCTTCCCTTGGAAGGACATCGTGCATCACAAGAAGTACGGCAACAACTACGACTACACGCGTGCGCTGTGGATGCTCGATCGCGTGCCCTTCATCGAGAACGGCTTCTTGTTGCTGAAGGAGGATGAAGCAATCGCCAGTCCCGTGGCATCACTCTTCTACCAGCGCTACGACACCAAGGACGATGTCGCCGCCTACATCGAAGCGAACAAGCAGCGGATCCAATGCGTGGTGGCGCGCGATGGCATCGCATTCGGGGAGGCCCAGCACCCGGCCCTCAGCGATTACGCCGATGGCGTTGACACCTTGGAGTTCCTGATCGGCCTGCGCTGATCAGGGCACGTATTCGTAGCAGCCCAGATCGGGTTGGCCGAATTGCCCGCGCGCCACGCCATCCATATCGAAGAAGGGCCCGCTTCCATCAGCCTTGTTCCGCGCGAAAGCCGTTGATGTCAGGTGGAAGTTGCGGTCGGGCACGCTCACGAAGCCGTGATTCTGGTTGCGGTAGATCGTGGCTGGGTCGAAGAAGTTGGGGTCAGAAGTGCTCTGGTCGGTCCGCAGCATCATGCGCTCGAAGCTGAGCGCGGGCGTGGCCAGCTCATTGAATTCGAGCTTGAACTCGTTGTTGTTGGCCCCATGGATGATGCTGTTCTTGAATGAACTCGTGAAGATGTCCCGTACCTGCAAGGTCCCGGTGATGTCGGGGTAGGTGTTAGTCATGATGAAGGCCGGCGTGTTGCGGATGCCGTAGCTCCAATAGTTGGCGATGGTGGAGTGGCGGAAGTCGTACTGTCCGCCGCCGGTGAGCGCCACGCAGTATTGCCCGCAATCGCTTACGAGCAGGTTGGCGGCATCGATGCGGTAGTTGCGGCTCAGGATGCCCGCTGCGCTGCAGTTGCGGATCTTCACGTTGTTGAGCAGGAGCTTCGCTTGGCTCGTGGCGGCATCGGGCAGGCCGGGCCAGGTCTCGCACTGCACGCCAACCAAGGCGTTCTTGATCACGACGTTCTCCAATTTGTTGTCGGCACCTGCAGGGCCATCGTTGATCCAGATGCGGTCCCATTGGCCGGGCAGCTCGGCGTAGAGCGATTCCAGCCGGTCACTCTGGAACGTGATGGGGCTGTTCAGTTCACCGTTGGCTTCGATCTGCCCCCAACGGTAGATCCACAATCCTCCGCCGCCATGCACGTAAACGCGCACCCCAGGGTCGATGATGAGCTTGCTGCAGGAGTCCACCACTGCATAGCCGTAGATCACGTATGGCTTGTCGTTCGGCCAAGTCACGGTCTCGCAGGTGCTGTTGCCATTGTCATCGAGCCCTGCAATGATGCTGTATGCGGGCAAGCCGGCCGGGAAGTTGGTCGGGCGGAAGTAGTGCGCATCCTGTCCCCAGGCCACCAGCTTCACCTTCTGCTCGCTGCCGTTGTTCTGGAACACGATGTGGTCTTCGTGGATCAGCGGAGTGTTCTGTCCGGACTGATCAAGGCTCGCTTCCACGAACACGTAAATGCTGTCGCCACCCAGGATCTCCACATCCCGGAAGCTCGTACCAGCAGCGCCATCGACATTGATCCGGAAAGGTGATGGGGTGCCGCCCTCGAGTGCGATGTCCACCTTTACGCCTTGTGAGTTGGGGTTCTTCACCCGGAAGCGCTTGGTGATGGTGCCGATGGGCGGCGTTAGGGCGAAAACAGTGTCGAAGAGCACCTCGGCCTGGCTGAATTCCAAGGTAACCGGCGAATCGGTGAAGAGCCTGTCCTTGCGGCAACTGGCGAGCACCAGCGCAAGGGCGAGGAAGGGGAGGAGGAGGGCGGGCTTCAAGGCGGGCAAAGATGGCTTGCGGTGCTGAGAACTACGTTTGGGCGTGGTGTATTGCGCTGGAAGGGGATGCCTCGGCCAAACCC
>JBATND010000414.1:0-21319 GCA_049290175.1 Flavobacteriales bacterium
TGGAGCCTGCGGTTGTTCGTGTCGTTGCATTGGGTTGCTTGGAGTGCAGCGCGCGCGATGGCCATTCGCTGGGCTGGGCGCCGCCGCCGGACCGAATGAGCTGAGGGCTCTATTCGGTCGCGGCTCCTTCCATGGATGGGGAGTTGCGCGCTGCTCTGCAGTGTCACGCATCCTGCATCTCAAACTTCACACATGTCATTCAGGACATTCGCCATCGCATGGCTGGCAGCCGTTGGTGCTGCCACGGCGCATGCGCAATTCGTTCAAGTCTTCGACCAAGTCACGCTGTGGCCCATAGAGGGTGTAGCCTTGTCGCATGCAGCTTCCGGAGCCAACGCCATTACCGATGCGCGGGGCCGCGCAGATATCACGGCTTTGGCGGCAGCGGACTCCATCACCTTCCGGCGGCTTGGCTACCGAGCCATCGTGCGGAGCCTCGCAGAGATCAAGGCTGCGGATCACCGCGTAGGCCTCGAAGCGATACCGCTCTCCTTGGGCGAGTTCGTGGTGAGCGCCAACCGTTGGGAGCAGGATCCCGCGCGCGTGCCCGATCAGATCACCTTGATCTCGAAGCGCGATGCAGCATTCGCCAATCCTGGAACTGCTGCTGATCTCTTGCAACAGAGCGGAGAGGTCTTCATGCAGCGCAGTCAACTCGGCGGCGGAAGCCCCATGCTGCGCGGCTTCGGCGCCAACCGTGTGCTCATCGTGGTGGACGGCGTGCGCATGAACAACGCGATCTACCGCGCGGGCAACTTGCAGAACGTGATCAGTGTTGATGCGCAAGCTCTTGAGCGTGCAGAAGTGGTGCATGGCCCCGGCGCCATGACCTACGGCAGCGATGCCATCGGCGGCATCATGGATTTCCATCTGCTGCGTCCGCGCTTCAGCAGCGAGGACGACCTGGACGTGAGCGGTGGCGCTGCTGTGCGATACGGCACGGCGGCGAACGAGTACGGCGGCCATGTGCATCTGGGCCTGGGCTTACGCAAGGTGGCCGTGCTTGGCAGCGCATCGTTCACGCGCTTCGGCGATTTGCGCATGGGCAGCAACGGGCCGAAGGACTATCAGCGACCGTGGTATGCACAAACCTTCAATGGCGTGGATTCCATGGTGATGAACAGCGATCCGGACCTGCAAGTGGGCAGCGGCTACGATAACATCAACCTCATGGGCAAGCTGGCCTACAAGCCGGTTGAGCAGTTGGAGCTCGGCTTCAACTACTATTTCAGCACCACGAGCGATGTGCCGCGCTATGACCGCTTGATTGAAGTGCGCCCCAACGGTCTTCCGCGCAGCGCCGAGTGGTACTATGGCCCGCAGGAATGGCGCATGGCCAGCTTCACCGCGAAGCATACAGCAGAGCAAGGCCCATGGAGCAAGGCACGCCTGGTTGCTGCATGGCAGGACTATGGCGAGAGCCGCAACGACCGCAACTTCCGCAACGTGAACCTGCGCACCCAAACCGAACGCGTGAACGGCCTTTGGCTCAACCTCGACTTGGAGAAGGAGTTGAGCGCGCGAACACAAGTGCTCTACGGCACCGAGTACGCGAGCAATGCCGTGGAGTCGAAGGGCAAGCGCGTGAATCAGAGCACCGGCGCGGAGACCATCATCAACTCTCGCTATCCCGATGGATCGGAATGGAGCGCGGCTTCGGTGTATGCTGGCGCGATGCACGATGCCACTGAGCGCCTCACCATTTCTGCGGGTGCGCGTTACAACTGGTCAGGTCTCGAAGCGCGTTTCGATACCAGCTTGTTCGCTTACCCGGTAACGAGCACCACCTTGAGCAACAGCGCGCTCACCGGAAACGCTGGCTTGGCCTGGCGCCCCGGCACTGGCTGGAAACTCTCGCTCGACTTGAGCACCGGCTTCCGCGCACCGAACATCGATGATATCGGAAAGGTCTTCGATAGCGAGCCTGGGGCGGTGATCGTGCCGAATCCGCAGTTGAAGCCGGAGTACGCGTACTCGATGGAGGCGGGCGTCGAGAAGACGTTCAAGGAGAAGGTGCGCGTGCGTGTGAACGCCTACCATGTGCTTCTGGATGATGCGATGGTTCGCAGACCATTCACCATCAACGGCGCGGACAGCATCGATTACGAAGGCGAACCCAGCCGTGTGGATGCCATTCAGAATGCGGCGCAAGCCCGTGTGGTCGGCTTCACGCTCGGTGTTGATGCCAAGCTCTTCAAGTACACGAGCACCTTTGTCCGCTACAACTGGCAGGATGGCGTGGAGCAGGACGATGCGAGCACTGCCGATGTGCCCTTGCGCCATGCGCCTCCGCCCTTTGGACAAGCCGGGCTCACCTTCGAGCGGAAGAAGCTGCGCGTGCAGGCCTTCATGCAGTTCAGCGGCGGCTTCGGTTTCGACGACTTGCCACCGAGCGAGCAAGCCAAGCTGCCGATCTACGCGCTCGATGCGCAAGGCAGGCCGCATGCACCTGCGTGGCATACACTGAACGTGCGTGGCAGCTACCAGATCACGAAGGCATTGCTGGCCACACTTGGCGTTGAGAACATCACCGATCAACGTTACCGGCCTTACTCTTCGGGCATCACTGCGCCGGGGCGGAATGTGATGGTAGCCTTGCGCGCGAGCTTCTGAGTTCGGAAGCGAATGCGCTCTGGCATTGGACCAGTTGACCAGTTGGCCAGAGGCGCTGCGTAGGCACTTTGGATGCTGCCTTCGAGCAACGCGCCTCTGGTCAACTGCTGCACTGAATCACTGGTCCACTATACGTTCTTCAGCGCCTGCTCCAGATCCGCGATCAGTACATCGGCATCTTCCAAGCCGATATACAGCCGCACCATGGTGAAAGGCAGATCGGTGTAGTAACCGCTTGGTCCTTGCAGCGCGCAAACAGGCCATTGCAGGCTCTCGTAACCGCCCCAGCTCACGGCGATCAGGAAGCGTTTCAGGTTGTCGCAGAAGCGCTCCACGGCAACCACGTCGGGCGCATCGAGCTCGATCGTCATCAGGCCGGCTACGCGCTTCATCTGCTTCGTGGCGAGCGCATACTGCGGATGCGAAGGCAGGCCCGGCCAATGCACGCGCTTCACCTTTGGATGCGCTTCAAGGAAGCGAGCTACCTTCTCGGCACTATCAGCGCTCCGGTGTACGCGCAGCTCCAGTGTCCGCAGGCCGCGCATCAGCAGCCACGCGTCGTGCGGTGATGGCGCGGCGCCCAATGTCATGAACTCCTTGCTCATCACCTGGCGCATGCGCTCCTTCGATCCGGCGAGCACGCCCGACACCACATCGCTGTGGCCATTGAGGTATTTGGTCGCGCTATGCGCCACCATGTCGGCGCCCAATGTGATCGGGTTCTGGAAGAGCGGACAGCTGAAGCTGTTATCGCAGAGCGTTACGATGCCTTGTTCTTTGGCGATGGCGCAAACAGCGGCGATTTCCTGCAGCTCGAAGGTGAGTGAGTTGGGGCTTTCGAGGATGAAGAAGGTCGTGTTCGGTTTGATCGCACGGCGGTAGTTCTCCGCGTCGGTGCCATCAACGAAAGTGTGCTCCACGCCGAAGCGCGGCAGCAGTTCAGCCAAGAGCTTCTTCGTCCAGCTATAGGGTTTCTGCACGCACACGATGTGATCACCGGCCTTCACATGCGCGATCACTGCCGCTGAAATGGCTGCGCTTCCGCTGCTGAAGACGAGTGCATCCTCCGCGCCTTCGAGCGCTGCCACCTTCTCGCGCAGCATGGCCACGGTGGGGTTGAAGCCGCGCGTGTACAAGGGCCTATCGAACTCCTGCTGCACCACGGCGCGCATAGCAGCTACGGTGGGGTAGGTGAAATTGCCGCTTTGCACAATGGGCGGCACCACGGCATCGAAACCGCGCTCGCGGTCTTCACCGAGGTGGGTGAGGATGTGGGAGAGGTCGTCCGTCATGGCATGCGTTCCCAGAAAACGAACCCATTCTTGCGGTACAATTCACGGAAGGTGCCGAGTTCCTCAACCTCTTCAGCGCTCGTCACCTTGCACGAGAGGTACACCGGCTTGTCGATAGGCCCGCGCAACAGAAACGCTTCATCGGGCTGCGCCTCCTTCACCCTGCCATAGAACTCCGGTACGTAGCTCTTGTAGCTGCTGGTGAGCAGCCAGCAATCCTCATCGGCTTTGCTCTCGAAGAACTCCACGGCTGCGCGCTGCGAGTAGCCTTCGATGTTATTGATGAAGAAGAAGAGCGTGGTGGTTACGAAAAGCGCCCCGCCACCGAACACCGCCAGTATGCTAGCGCGGAACCGTTGCCTGCCATGCAGCACATGCCCGGCGATGAGCGCGCCGAATAGCACCAGCCCCGCCAACACTTCAAGGCCCGTCCGCTTCACATCCGCATCGAGGTTCGCCAGCGCGAAGGGGTCCTGCGCGAAGAGCGGCTTGATGGCATCGATGTTCATGCCGATGAAGGGAACAGCGATCACGATCAACGCGATTATGGTGCCCAACGCACCGAGCACGAAGCGGCTCCATCCGAAGCCCTCGCGCTTCATCCAGATGCGCTCCAGTTGCAATGCTGCCAGGTAGGTGAGCGGGAAGTAGCACAAGCTGCTGTAATGGACGATCTTGGTCTTCACGATGCTGAAGAGGATGAGCACCACCCAGAAGAGGATCACCATCCATCGGCGGTAGTCGTTCTCCGCTTTGTCTGTGGTTCGCGTAGGCTTCAGCAACTCCTGCAACGCGAACACCGACGCCGGGAAGCAGCCGAGCAACAGCACCACGAAATGGTAGCCGAAGAATCCGCCGTGGCCCGCATCTTCTGTGGTGAGCATGGCCACCTGTCGCCAGAAGAAGGCGATCATGAACTCCGGTCCGTTGCGGATCAGGTCGATCAGCGCCCACGACGAAACGGTGAGCGCGGTGGCCAGCGCGATGATGCCGAGCCTTCGCCAGCGCAGATATGGCTTGCATCGGCCCCATGCCCAATACACGGCCATGACCAAGCCCGGCACCAGCAATCCCACTGGCCCTTTGGTGAGCACAGCCAAGCCGAGGAAGATGCCCGCGAGCCATGCATGCGAATCGCGGCGCGCATTGATGGCCTTGGAATGACGCGAGGGGTCGCGTTGCACCAGGGTGATGATGGCATGCAAGCCGAGGAAGATGAAGAGGTTGAACCACGGATCAATGATGCCGCTGCGGAAGTAGAGGTGCGGAAGTATGGAGCCGATGTAGGCCAGCGCCCACAGCATGCCGAACGCGCGCCCGCGTGTTTGCTCGCCGATGCGGTAGAGCACCAGGAGCGTGAGGATGCCGCAGATCGCATTCGGGAAGCGCGCCGCGAACTCGCCCACACCGAAGGCTTTCATGCTGAGTGCCTGCAGCCACATGAACAGCGGCGGTTTCTCGTGGAAAGCCTCGAAGTGCATCTGTGGCCGCAGCCAATCGCCGCTCACCACCATCTCGCGGGCGATCTCCGCGAAGTTGATCTCGTCCCAATCGAAGAGATGAACAGCGCCGAGACCGGGGATGAAGAGCAGCGCCGCTATCGCGATGATCAGCAGTTGCAGGCGGCCGTGCGTGGGCATGTGTCGCTTCGCCGCCTATGGACTCTAAGCTGGGCGGTCCGCGAAACTAGAGCCGGGGTGCAGTAAGTGAGCTACTGTCAGGACAACAACAAGCTAGAGACGGTGGCGCTAGGTGAGCAACTGCCGACGGGACGTCGGCAGGACGACTACTTGCGCTCGCCCAGCAGCTTCCAGCCCATGATGCCGGTGCGCGCCAGGAAATAGCGCCAGCTCACATTCAACACGCCGAAGCCGTAGGTCATGCTGCGACTGAAGTTGATCGAGCTCGCTTCGTCGAAATACTTGGTGGGGCAGGTAATCTCGGCCACATCGAAGCCGTGCCAGAAGATCTGGCCGATCATCTGGTTGTCGAACACGAAGTCATCGGAGCAGAGCTCGTAAGGGCAGGCATCAAGCACCTTGCGATGAAAGGCGCGGTAGCCGGTGTGGTACTCGCTGAGCTTCTGCCCGCAAAGCACGTTCTGCGTGAACGTGAGCGCGCGATTGGCGATGTACTTGTACATGGGCATGCCGCCCTTCAGCGCGCCCTTGCCAAG
The DNA here is from genome assembly GCA_049290175.1 of Flavobacteriales bacterium. Taxonomy (GTDB): domain Bacteria; phylum Bacteroidota; class Bacteroidia; order Flavobacteriales_F; family PHOS-HE28; genus PHOS-HE28. The sequence continues at coordinate 6,082 of JBATND010000414.1, forward strand.
GATGCGCGAGCCGAAGACCACGGGATACACATCGTTGCCGATGAGCGCGATCATGCTCGTGAGCAGCTTGGGCGTGTACTGGTAATCGGGGTGCAGCATCACCACGATATCGGCGCTCAATTGCTTGGCGGTGTCGTAGCAGGTCTTCTGGTTGCCGCCGTAACCGCGGTTCACCTGGTGCTGCACCACGTGCTTGATGCCGAGCTTCTTGGCCACCTCCACGGTGTTGTCCGGGCTCTTATCGTCCACAAGCACCACCTCGTCAACAATGTCGAAGGGGATCTCCTTGTAGGTCTGCTCCAAAGTGAGGGCGGCCCGGTAGGCGGGCAGCACGATCACGACTTTTTGTCCGAGGTACATGCGGCGAATTTGAGGCGGCTCATACGGGCCGCGATGGTGCTTCGTTGCGCGTCGTCCCCACAAGCAGGTTGATAACGCCTACCGATTGCGGTCGCCGGAGGTCACCAGCCATACGCCGGCCAGCACCAGCGCGATCATGCCCAACTGCAAAGGAGTGAGGGATTCGCCATCGAGCAGGCCCCAGCCAATGGCCACTACGGGCATGAGGTAAGTGACCATGCTGGCCCGGATGGCCGTGGTGCGCTGTAGCAGCATGTTCCAGAGTATCAGTGCGAAGGCCGAGCTCATTACAGCGAGCACGGCCACATGGCTCAAGGCACGCCAAGCATGGGGGTCGGTGCTCAGCTTCTCCGGCAGGCCGCTGTTCCAGGCCAAGGCGATGGAGATGGGTCCCACCCAAGTGAGCGCGCCCACCGCTGTGGCCATGGGGGGCACGCTTTGCAGGTGCCGCTTCACGATGTTCCCACTGAAGCCATAGCCCAGAGTGCCGGCGATGGGCAGCAAGGCGAACCACGACCAGCTTGTGATGCCATCCTGTTTGGCGAAGGCCACGAGCCCCGCAGCACCCAGAAGCCCGAGCCCGATGCCGAGGATATGGATGAGCCGCACGGGCGTCGCGAAGAAGAGCACGCCGGTGAGCAGGGTCATGAGCGGGGTAAGGCTGTTGAGCATGCCGCTCAGGGCGCTGTCGATCCGGGTCTGGGCCGTGGCGAAGAGCATGGCTGGGACGCCGTTGCCTAACAGTCCGCTTCCGAGAAGGGGTTTCCAATGCGGGAGCAACTGGCCTGCATGCCTGAACAGCAAGGGCGCAAGGGCCAACCAAGCGATGGATAGCCGGGCCGTGGCCATTTGCCAAGGAGTTAGTACCGGGACGCCTTCGTGGTAGAGGCCGCGCTTCATCAGGATGAAGCTGCTGCCCCAGATCAGCGCCAGCACAGCGAGCAGGATCCAAGTGCCGCCGGGGCGTTCAGATTTCATAACAGGGCGCCAAGGTATCGGTGGGGCAGGAGGATACATTTGTAACCGATTCGGGGGCCACCCCGTCCCATGCTCACCAAGGCCCAAAGACCATGAAAGCAAACGGCATTCTTTACGCCTCCGCCATCGCCCTGCTCATGGGTTGCAGCGGTTCTGCCAGCGCACCTGAGCAAGCGGCATCTACCATTGCACGCACCGTGCAAGAAGTGGCCATCACCAGCGGTGAGCCGATGATGATCGCCGACCTGAGCATCGAGGGCATGAGCTGCGAGATGATGTGCGGTGGTTCCATCAAGAAGGCTTTGGCCAAGCTCGGCGTCGAAGGCACCGAGATCAAGATGAGTGAGACCGATGCGCCTAACCACGCCATCGTCACATACAACGAGGCCAAGGTTTCCGATGCGCAAATGGTGGAAGCCATTCAGGCACTCTACGATGGCCAGTACAAAGTGGTCGCCATCGGCATCACCAAGCAGGTGAAGGGCGGCAGCGGCAGCGCCGAGAGCACCAAGTCGAAGCCGGACGATGAGGCCGTGAGCGTGATCGCGCCCAAGGACATCGTGCTGCCCAGCATACTCGCGCTGATCGGGCGCTTGCTGCGGGTGTGAACAAAAGGAATTAGCTGAAACCAAGGGGCTGCAAAGCCCCAACATTGTCTGCGGCCTTATTGTTTGATGAACTTGGTGCGCCCAACTAGATTGCCATTCTTGTCATGTACTGTTAGGATGTAGAGGCCATTCGGGAATGCGCTTACATCATGGGTTGGTGTCAAGGACCGTTCGTTCAACACCGACCTTCCTAATGCATCGCGCATCTCGATCCAGCTTGCGGTATTGGGCAAGTCAACCAAGCAGAGTTCGCCGCTGGTTGGGTTCGGAAATGCCGCCAAATTCTCATTTCGCTCGCGCTCAGCGATGCCCACTGGTGAGCTGCAATCTGTTACTGTTGCGCCCCCAATCCACTGTGCAACACTACGTATGGTCTCTCCTTCGAGTGTGCTGAATGTGCCTTGGATGAAGAGGCTATCGCGCCAAACGGCCATGCTGCGAACAACCCTTACACCACTTGCGAATGACTCGCTATCGAAGCCGGGTAAGGAGCACCATTGCCTTCGGTTCCATTTCGCGAAGCCGTTGGCCGGAATGCCTCCCGCCATGCTGAATCCGCCGCCGACGTAGAGTTCGTCGCGAAACCATCGCAGGCAATGCCCTGAGGATAGGGATGGACTGGGTTGAAAGAGCAGACCCTCACCCAATGGATACCATAGCTCCCCATCGAAGGCCGCCACGCCATGACCACCGTTGCCCCCAGGTACTTGGAATTGGCCTGCGACATAGAGGGTGTCGCGATGTATACTGACGTCCGCAACCAAACCTCCAGTGTAGCCCGGCACTTCCTCCCAACTAGTTCCATTGTGGCGCAGGAATGTCCTCATCCCTGGGCCGAGTGGATTGTTGAAGGAACCGCACACATACACCTTGCCCCGGTACTCGAAGACATAATTCACCACATTTTCACTTGTGTTGGGTATTTGGCTCCAAGGCATCCACAGTGTCATTGATGCACCATTCCAACGATAAACTGCGGATTGCGGTAGGTCGCACAAAGGCCACTCTAATCCTGTGATGTACAAGTACGGCTGATTGGCTGTTTCACGGGGTGTCGCAAATAGGATTGAACTGGCAGTGGGATTTTGGCACCCAAAGGCCTCCCATCGGTGGCTTTGCTCGTTCAATCGGAAGTATCCTTGGTGGATGCCGAACTGGGGATCCTCCATGTACATCGCCCCGCACAGGTAGAGGTCCCCCTCGTAGCGCAAAGGCCAATACGCCTGTGCAACAGTATTGCTCTCCGTATCTTGAATCCGATGAGCCAGGCTGTCCCATCGTGTTCCACGCCATTGCGCAATGCCGGCGCATCGCACGGTGTCCGCAGCATTGATGTAAAAATTGAAGTTGCCGCATGCGAGCAGTCGGTCTTCAAGTGTGTCGGCCATGATTCGTGTAACTGCTGCTAGCTTTGGCCCAACACCGAGTCCTCGCCAATGCTGCGCATGACCGAACATCGGGAAAGCGACCATGGCCCCAAGGACAAAACGCTTCATGGCCGAAGAAGTTTGATGGTATGAACCTCGCCGCTACGATGCGCTTTGAGCAGGTAGAGGCCTGGTGTGAAGCCGGTAAGGTGAAGCAGATGAAGACGCCTCGCCTTCACGCTTGGCTGTAAAACACGGCCGCGCGTGTCATACAGATCAACGCTCCACTCGTCATCATTGGGAAGATGAACTAAATATCCGCTTTGGTCAGCTAGGGGCCATGCGACCAACTGTGCGGATTGTTGAACGCGGTCTGGCAAGGCCACGGCGCTGTTCATGTTGAAAGACGAAATGAATCCAACATGCCAGCTGTTCAAGCCCTCAATGAACACATCGAGCCCGAAGACGTCATAATCCATGGCTTGGAAAAAGGTCATCCAAGGGACGAGTTCTTGTGTCACCCCATCCGGCGTCACGTCGTAATACCAATCAACCAACGAATTGGGGTCATTCGGGTCCGTGTTCCATTCAAGAAGAGGGAAGTCGTTGAAGTAGTTGCTCCCCGTTGCGCCGCACAAATACACTTCATCGATGCTGGCTGCAATGCCCCATCCTCGGTCGCTCTTAGTGCCGCCGAACGCCGAATTCCAGAATAGACCCGGGTATTCAGCATCGCGGATGCCGACGATGAATGCATCGCGCTTGTTCCATTCGGTTAATGGCCATTGCAGGTATAAATTCCCTGGGGTGTTGAAAGAAAGCCCTCCGCTGCTGCGGCTCTCGCCGGTCAGGTAGATGTTTCCGTTTCCATCGCCATTGATGTCCAGAATGATGTCGTCGCGGTCGCCGCCATAAAGGCTGCCATAGTCGAGCTGGTAACCGCTGTAGCGCTTGAAGCGCAGGATGAAGCCATCGGAGATTTGATCGAAGTTCGTCGAATTCGTGTGGGTGTTCAGCACAAGCGTCCCCGACGGGGCCGGAGGGCATTGTGTGGTGGTTAGGTCGAAGGCTTGAGTGAATCCACCAACGTAAACGAAATCACGCGTCTCATGCACGGCCAGTGCCGAAGAGCCCGCACCAGTGCCTGGGCTGCCCCAGCGCGTGCAATACACGATCTGGTGGTTGTTCAGGTCGATCTGCATGATGACCGCGCTTAACTGACCTGCGATTTCCTGGTAGTAGCCTCCGGTTGGAGGTGGCACGAGGTCAAGCGGCTCATTGGTGCCATATACGCTCGCACCTACCGCCTAGACACCCTTCTGATCCCCATCGGTGATGGTTGCGCGCAGGTCATTGATGCGCCCATATCGGCCATCCTCTGAATACTCGAGCAGCGCTGTGCTCCATTCAATGGTGAAGTCCGTTGCGAATGATACCAGGAAACCATCACCCAAAGCGCGGCTGAATGCGCCTGAAGGTGTTACCAATGGGAAGTCGGGCACATCGGTGTTGAAGCCTTTCTCAATCATCCCTCCGACGGTGAGACGGCCATATTGATCAATGGCTACGGCAAGCCCGTGGGTGCTCCACGTACGTTCCGGTCCGGGTTGGCCGTGCGTGGTGGCCCAATGTCGAATCCCATCCGACATCCGGCAGGCGGCTATCCACATGCGGCTTTCTCCACCTACATGATCCTCGCGGAAAGCATCTACGAAAGCTGAGCTTGAAGTTGTCCAACTCACAAAATCATCACTTGTCGTGCTGCCAGTGATGAAAGCATATTTGAGATTGTTATTTGCCCCCGGGTAAAGGGCTAGTTTATGAGCCCGTGTGACCCCCTCATTGAGACCACCGATATAGGTGCCCCATTGAATGAGTTTGGTATCTTTCAGGAATTTCATGGTCACCCCGCAGCTAGAAGAGGCGAGCTCTGGTTCCCATGGAGGGAAAACGGTGGTTCCAAGTTCAAGAGGATAAAAGAAGTTTGTCGAGTATCCGCACGTGTATGAGTTGCCTTGGGCATCAACCTCCACCGAAGTCAACTCATTGCCGAAAGGAGACGGCGCGTGAGTTGACCAACCTAAGTTCCCGATTGTGCCTGGGCCCGGTGGCGGTGGCATGGCAGGGTATCCCACTAAAAAGATCAAGGGCCACGCCGGGTTGTAGGTGTCGTATTCAAACCCTACGGTCACATTGCCCGATTCATGCACGTATTGCGGGAGCCAGCTTACAGGAACGATGTCTCCAAGGCCATTCACTTGGTAAGCGATTGCTTGATCAAGCTTCACGTACTTGTCTTGCATGTACAAGCGCAACGCGCCTTGCCAGTCGATGTTGATGCTGTCCTGCCCGGAGAAGGTGAGCTTAACATCTGATGGAATGGCGCCGGGGCGCATGATTATGGCCATTCTTGGGCCGGTAGGGCCATAATAGAAGTGTACTTCCGTGCTGTCAATGGTCTCCGGATATACCACCCGCTTGTAGGCCTTAACGTTCTCTGCGACGATTGGCCCGAAGTAGTAGTTCGACAAGCCTCCAACATTGGCTCCTGTAGAATGTGGGTCTATGTCGCTATTGCTGAGCTTCATCTCCACGAGATAGGTCGTATCGGGGGTGATGCTATCGTTGTGGGTGACTGTCCTCAGGAAGCTCACCGTCGACTTGGTCCGCAGATAAACGTTCACGGGAACGTTCTCATAGTAGTACTTGCAGTCTGAAAGGGAGGAGCCGTCAGTCCGGAGTACCTGACCCGCGCATTCCCTCAAATAATTTGAGCCTATGCCAGCGCCCCCAAGAGGATCTTGTTGATTGTATTGGGCGGGGAGCTTTCCAAGGAGCGCAGTTGTAACTAATGCGAAGGCAATTCTCAGCTTATTAGAAGCGGTAGAGCGGTAGAGCGGTAGAGCGGTGGTCATAGTGTGGCGGTTTGGCAGAACGAATCTAGTCGATTCAGCCGTCTGTTGACATTTACTTTTCAACTCGGTTTCAACCGAATTCAAAGTGGCATTGTTGCTCGCAGGCTTTAGCAGGCCCTGGATACTTTCGCCGCCACTTTACGGCAAGCCGCAATGAATGATCGAGAGCGCTTAAGGCCCGTGACGCGTTGGCTGCTCACCGGCTGCATCATGATCGCGCTCATGGTGGTGATCGGCGGCATCACGCGGCTCACGGGAAGCGGGCTGAGCATCACGGAGTGGAAGCCTATCATGGGCGCACTGCCGCCGATGAGCGAGGCGGCTTGGGTGGAGGCCTTCGACAAGTACAAGCAGATACCCGAGTACCAGTTGGTGAACAGCCACATGCAGTTGGCCGACTTCAAGGAGATCTTCTTCTGGGAATGGCTGCACCGCAATTGGGGGCGCTTGATGGGCATCGTGTTCATCGTGCCCTTTGCGATCTTCTGGCGTAAGGGCCTGCTGAAGGGGTGGCTCATGCAGCGTGCGCTCTGGATCATGCTCGGTGGCGGCATCGTGGCCAGCCTCGGCTGGTTCATGGTGCTCAGCGGCCTGGTTGATCTGCGCGACGCCAACGGGCAGCTCTTGGTGGATGTGAGCCACTATCGCTTGTCCATCCATCTATGCGCGGCCTTCGCCGTGTTCGGCATGGTGCTCTGGACCATCTTCGATATCAACTCGGGCAAGCGCGGTTTCGCGAGCGATGGTACTGCCGCAGGGAAATGGTCTCGAATGTTCCTTGTGCTGCTCGCGCTGCAGATCGCTTGGGGTGCATTCACGGCCGGACTGAATGCAGGGCGCATCCACAACACGTGGCCGCTGATGAGCGGAGCCTTCGTTCCCGAGTTGGTGATGGCTTCCGATTCGCTGTGGCAGGACCTCACGGCTCGCAAGGATGGCGTGCAATTCATCCACCGCAACCTGGCATGGCTCGTCGCTGCGGCTTTCATCGCATTCGCGTGGCGATTCCGCACAACGCCTGCCTTGCCTTGGCGATTGCTGACCGCTGCGATCGTTGTTCAGTTCGCGTTAGGCGTGCTCACGATACTTACGCAAGTGCACATCACACTTGGCGTGCTGCATCAGTTCGGCGCGCTGGCGCTATTGGCCGCGCTGTTGAAGGCGATGCACGCCACTGGGCGCAAGGCAATGCAATCTGCATAGCAAGGGTTCGGGCATTTGGCATTCGCGAATGGCAATCGGACAGTGTGTATTCCCGTCCATGCACGTTCATTCACGGTTTCACTTAGCCGCCCACTCCAGCGTAGCCGCGAAGTGACGCATGTCGGCGCGCAGGCGATTGGTCACCGGCGCCAATGAATCGGCGTTGGGGGGCGCATCGAAGTAGAGCGCGCCGTAGAGGAAGTTGCGGGTGCTGTCGGTGAGGTAGAACACGCAGGGACTGGCCACATCGCCTTCCACATCGAAGAGCGTCCCGAATACGCGGCTGCTGTCGCGCAACACGCGCTCACTGCCGATTCGGGTGGCCTTGGCCTCATGCTTCCGCTTGAATTCGTGCGCATCCTCGATCAGCTCAGGCAGGTTGTCCCCGACGGCGCTGTAGGTGAGGTGTACCGTAGCACGCTGCCCAGCGAAGCGCAGGTCGTACCAACGTGCAGCGCCTTCGGCCTTGCGCTCTTGGATCACGGCATAGGTGGGCAGTTCGGCGGCGAAGGGCGCTCCTTCCGTTCGCCAAGTTTCGTGCGCAGCAGCGGGCAGGTCGATCCTGGGCCAGCCTTTCGGACGCGGAACGGCATCGTCATCGCAGCCGGTGATCAGCACGGTGACCAGGATGAACAGGCTAGCTCTTCGCATCATCGTTCATGGTGAGCTTCACGCGACGGATGCGTTTGTTGTCCGAGGCCTCCACCGCGAAGGTGAAGTTGCGCAGCGATACCTGCTCGCCTTTCTTCGGGATGCGACCGGTGAGCTCGAGCACGAAGCCTCCTAAGGTGCCGCTCTCGCCCTTGTTATCCTCGAACACTTGTCCATCGATGCCGAGCACGCGATACACATCGGGCAGTGGCGCTCGGCCCTCGAACACCCAGGTGCGGTCGTCGAGCTTGCTGTAGATCAGCTCTTCCTCATCGAATTCATCGGTGATGTCGCCGACGATCTCCTCGATCACATCCTCCAAGGTGATGATGCCGCTGGTGCCGCCATGCTCATCGACCACAACGGCGAGGTGGACCTTTTCCACCTGGAACTCTTTCAGCAGGTCGTCGAGCTTCTTGTTCTCCGGTACGAAATAGGGCTCACGGAGCAAGCTTCGCCAGTCGAAATCCGCCTCGTTGATGTGGGGCAGCACGTCCTTGATGTAGAGCGTGCCCACCACGCGGTCCACGGTCTCCTCATACACCGGCATGCGCGAGAACCCGCTGTCAACAATGGCGGCAAGCAATTGCTTGAAGCTGAGTTCGCGGTCGATGGCCACCACTTCGGTGCGCGGGCGCATCACTTGCTTCACCTCGATGTTGCCGAACTTCACGATGCCGCGCAGGATGCGCTGCTCTTCGGCGGTGGTGCTGGCATCCTTGGTGAGTTCCAGTGCGTGGCCCAGTGCGTCCATGCTGATGCTGTGCGCAGCGCGCTTCTGGTAACGCTTCTCGATGAAGGTGGTGCTGCGCACGAGCGCCTCGCTCACTGGCTTGAAGGCCAATCGCAGCACCAAGAGCGGGCCCGACATCAATTGCGCAACCCGCATGGCGTTGGCTGTGGCGTACACCTTGGGCAGCACCTCGCCAAGCAGCAGCAGAACAGCGGTAACGGCCAGCACCTGCACGGCGAAGACGAGGTAGTGCGGCATGCGCTCCACATCGAGCATCGACGATACCGCCACTGTGCTGAGGATCACGATGGCCACATTCACGAAGTTGTTCGCGATGAGGATGGTGGCGAGCAAACGCCTTGGCTTGCTCAGCAGGTCGAGCACGCGCTGGCCCCATTGTCCGCCGCGCTCCTTCAGGTCGCGCAGTTGGGTGGGCGTGAGCGAGAACAGCGCTACTTCACTTGCACTGAACGCAGCGCTGCACACCAGCAACAGGGCGATCACCACCAGCATGAGCGCCGTGGCCGCATCGAGCGGCAGCCAATACAGGGCGATCAGCGGAGGGAAGGAGGGAGGCTCCAATCGGATGAGCTTCGGTTCAACCGTGCGGACAACCTAGAACGGCAGGTCGTCCACTTCATCGTCGAAGTTGCCGGCGGGCGTGTTGGCTGGCGTCGATGCAGCAGACTGCGCTTGCGGTTGGCCTTGCGGAGAGCCACCGCCCGATGCGCGATCGAGCATCGTCATCTCGTCGGCGTGGATCTCGGTGGTGTAGCGCGTGTTGCCGTCTTTATCCTGCCATTGGCGGGTGCGGAGCTTTCCTTCCACATACACCTTGCTGCCTTTGCGCAGGTACTTCTCTACGATCTCGGCCAAACCGCGCCAGGCAACGATCGCGTGCCATTCGGTCTGCTCGCGTTTCTCGCCGGTCTGGCGGTCTTTATAGGTCTCGCTCGTCGCGATGCGGAAGTTGGCTACGGCCGCGCCGTTCTGAAGATGTCGCACTTCGGGATCGGCGCCGAGGTTGCCGATCAGGATCACTTTGTTCACGCCTGACATGGGGGATGGGCTTGGGCGGTCGAAGATAGCGGTTCGCTCAGTCGCGGTTTTCCGCAAGCTGTCGCTCGATCAGCCGTGGCAGTGCGTGCGCACCGATCTTCTTCCACGGCACCGGTTTCCAATCCTTCGGCGGCTTGAAACCAATTGGTGGAACCGCTTCCCAGAACACCGCGTGGATGATTTGGTGGCTCAGGACGTGTTTCACGGGGCTGGTGCGTTTCAGGAATCGCCACCCTTTATAAATGCTAGTAGGTCGACCCGGAGGGTCGACGCTACTGTTGGGTTCTGTCGATTCAGAAATGGCCGGTGTCTGCCTTGGGCCAAGGGCCTTTTCAGTCTCCACCATCGGTAACTCCCACAGGCCCTGCCAGATGTCCTTGCCGGTTCGCTTGCGCAGGTAGATGCCGTCCTTCGTCTCGATCAGCAGGTAATTGAAATGCCGGGTGCGCGTCTTCGTCTTGCCTGCCTTCACCGGCAGCTCGGCGATGCGCCCTTCGGCCTTCGCGATGCACTTGCGCGCAAGGGGGCAATCACCGCAGCGCGGGTTCTTCGGCGTGCATACCGTGGCGCCCAGTTCCATCACCGCCTGGTTGTGGTCGCCGGGGTTCTCCTTTGCAATCAGTTCAGCAGCCAAGGACCGGAACACCTTCTTCCCTTCCGTGCTGTCAATCGGCGTTGCGATACCGAAGACCCGGGCCAGCACCCTGTACACGTTGCCATCAACCACCGGCTCTGCCTTTCCGAAGCAGATGCTGGCAATAGCCGAGGCCGTGTAATCGCCCACACCCTTGAGCTTCAACAGTGTGGCATGGTCGGCAGGGAACTGGCCACGGTGCTCCTTTACCACTTGTTGTGCGGCGGTGCGCAGGTTGCGGGCCCGGCTGTAATAGCCCAGCCCTTGCCAGAGGCGAAGCACTTGGTCCTCAGAGGCCTTGGCCAGATGCGCCACGGTGGGGTAGCGCTCTACGAAACGGTGCCAGTAGGCGGTGCCTTGGTCAACGCGGGTCTGCTGAAGGATCACCTCGCTGAGCCAGATGTGATAAGGCTCTTGGGTGCGGCGCCAAGGCAGCGGGCGCTGGTTTTCGCGGTACCACGGCAGCAAGGCCCGGCTGAACCATGAACGGCTTGACATACAGGCACAAAGATGGGTTGCGCGGACGGGATGCCCGGCTATATTTGCGCCCCCAAATCAATCAGGGCTATGACCAAGGCAGAACTGGTGGGCATCATCTCGAAGAAGACGGGCATCGAGCGGACGATCGTGCTGGCCACCGTTGAGGCTTTCATGGACGAGGTGAAGAACCAGCTCGCTGCCGGCGAACCGGTTCACCTGCGCGGCTTTGGCAGCTTCATCGTGAAGCACCGCGCCCAGAAGACCGGACGCCTGCTTGCTCAGAACACCACCATCATCATCCCGGCCCACGACATCCCGGCATTCAAGCCCGCCGATGTGTTCGTGGACCAGGTGAAGAACCGGTCGGCGAAGCCTGAGGGCCAATGATAGGATTTGGGAAACCGCAGATGCTGGCCTTGGCCGGAGCTGCGGCGGTAGTGGTTCTTTTATTCATGGTGCCCCGAACACCTTCGGGGAAGCAGAGCGAAACGCCTGAGGTCACGCCCGCGAAAGCGCGCATGATGGAAGCGGTGACGCTCGTGAACGGCTCCGAGCCCATGCGCGGCATTCAGATGCTGCGGAAGATCGTGGAGGAGGAGCCCGAGAACGTTGAGGCGCATTGGCACCTGGGTTTGTTCTCGGTGCAGAGCGGCCAGTTGGATAAGGCGCTCGAACGCTTCAAGAAGGTGAAGGAACTGGACGCGGAGGGTTTCCCCGATGTCTGGTACTACTTGGGGCGCACCTATGCCACCATGGACAGCATCGATCAAGCGATCAGCTGCCTGACGCGGTACAGGACATTGGTAGTTGAGGATACGGCCATCACCCGTCAGGTTGATGGCTTCCTGAAGGAATTGGAAAGTCACGAACACGAACACTGAAGAGCACATGCCCTGCGGAAAGAAGCGGAAGCGCCACAAGATGGCTACCCACAAGCGCAAGAAGCGCCTGCGGAAGAACCGCCACAAGAAGAAGATCCGGTAGGAACCGGTAGCGGCGCTGCGCACTGAAGGCCCTTGGGCCTTCGGTCGCTGCCGTTCGGCGCGCGCCTGCGTGCCTGTTTCCATGCATCCTACAAACTGCATCATCGCGTGAGCGTCGATCTGGTCATCCGTTCCCAAGGGGGAGAGGTCGCCATTGCCTTGTTAAAGGACAAGGTGCTGAGCGAGCTCCACCGCGAGAAGACCGAGCGTGGCTTCGCCGTGGGCGATGTCTATCTCGCCAAGGTGCGCAAGGTGGCCCCCGGTCTCAATGCCGCCTTCGTGGATGTGGGGCACGAGAAAGACGCCTTCCTGCACTACTTCGACCTAGGGCCGCAGTTCAAGAACAGCTACAAGTTCGCCAAGGGCGCCGTGAGCGGTGCCGTAACCAGCAGCTTGCTCGCGGATTGGAAGCTCGATACCGACATCCCGAAAGAAGGCAAGCTGGGTGATGCGTTGAGCGCCAGTCAGAGCATCCTGGTGCAGATCGCCAAAGAGCCCATCAGCACGAAAGGTCCGCGCCTCACCGCCGAAGTGACGCTCGCGGGCCGCTACATGGTGCTGGTGCCCTTCATCAACAAGATCAGCATCAGCAGCCGCCTCACCGATGAGGTGGAGCGCAAGCGCTTGAAGGAGCTGATGATGGCCATCAAGCCGAAAGGCTTCGGCGTGATCATCCGCACCAATGCCGCCGACAAGAAGAGCGAGGACCTCGAGAACGACCTGAAGACCTTGTTGCAGCGCTGGGACGTGATGTTCCACAACCTGCGCAATGCACAACCGCCGAAGAAGGTGCTCGGCGAGGTGGACCGCACCAACGCTGTGCTGCGCGATGTGCTCAATAAGACCTTCACCGGCATTCATGTCGATGACGAGCTGCTCGCCGACGACATCCGCACCACCCTGCAGAACATCGCCCCCGAGAAGGCGGGCATCGTGAAGCACTACAAGGGGAAGATCGACATCTTCGACAACTTCGGGATCAACAAGCAGATCAAGCAGGCCTTCGGCAAGCAGGTGATGCTGAGCAGCGGCGCCTACCTGATCATCGAGAAGACCGAGGCCATGCACGTCATCGACGTGAACAGCGGCAGCCGCAAAGGCGGGTCGCAGGCCCAGGAGAAGAACGCGCTCGACATCAACATCGAAGCGGCCAAGGAGATCGCCCGACTGCTGCGCCTGCGCGATATGGGCGGCATCATCTGCGTTGACTTCATCGACCTCTACGAAGCGGAGAACCGCCGCCTCCTGCACAAGGCGCTGAAAGATGCCATGGAGGAGGACAAGGCCAAGCACAATGTGCTGCCGCCTTCGCGCTTCGGAGTGATCGAGATGACACGCCAGCGCGTGCGACCCGAAACGGAGATCGACACCAGCGAGAGCTGCCCCACCTGCAAGGGCACCGGCGAAGTGCAAGCCCCCGTCCTCATCATCGACGAGATCGAGAACACCCTCAACTACCTACACGGCGAGAAAGGAATGAGCGGCCTCACGCTTTGCGTGCACCCTTTCATCCACGCCTACCTCACCAAAGGCTTCATGAGCATACAGCGCAAGTGGTACTGGCGCTGGAAGAAGAGCGTGAAGGTGAAGCCCGAAGGCGCGCTCCAATACCTGGCGTACAGCGTGCAGGACAGCGAGGGGAACGAGGTGCCGGTGTAGAGGCTTGAAATAGCCTGTCGATAATTTCTGCCGCTTCCTGCGTCCGCTACTGGCCATGCGCAGTTAAGTTGCGATGCGCTGTCCTGACGGGAACGGCGTCAAACCAAGACCATGACAAGCGTTGAGATCTGCGCAGGAGCTGGCGGGCAATCGCTGGGGTTGGAGCGTGCTGGCTTCGAGCACGAAGCATTGGTCGAGATTGATGATGCCTGTTGCGCGACGCTGCGCTTCAATCGCCCGAACTGGAACGTGCTTCACGGCGACGTGACGCGTTTCGATGGAAGGCAGTTCCGAGGCATTGATCTGCTAGCCGGTGGTGTGCCTTGCCCACCGTTCTCAGTAGCAGGCAAACAGCTCGGCGCGAAAGACGAGCGCGATCTGTTCCCCGAGGCGATCAGGCTCACGGATGAGATCAGGCCGCGTGCGGTGATGCTAGAGAACGTCCGTGGCTTCCTTGACCCGGACTTCGAGGGATACAGGAAGCGCTTGTTCGGCCAATTCAAGAAACTCGGTTACAAGACGGACATCAAGTTGCTGCATGCTTCCTCCTTCGGTGTGCCGCAGCTTCGGCCACGTGTTGTGATCGTTGCGTTGCGTGCCGAGGACAGCGAGCATTTCACATGGCCAGAGCCGGTCTTGTCAACAGCACCTACGGTTGGTGTTGTGCTACGAGACCTTATGGCCGAGAATGGTTGGCCTTACGCCGAGGAATGGGCGCAAGGTGCAAAGGCGGTTGCCCCAACCATTGTAGGCGGATCGAAGAAGCACGGCGGCCCTGATCTAGGGCCTTCGCGAGCCCGCAAGGCATGGGCACAATTGGGCGTTGAAGGCGGAACCATTGCCAACGAAGCTCCTGAACGGAACTTCAAGGGCATGCCTCGGTTGACCGTACGCATGGTCGCGCGCATTCAAGGATTCCCTGACGAATGGCACTTCACCGGCAAAAAGACAGCGGCCTACCGTCAAGTGGGCAATGCGTTCCCGCCACCAGTTGCCGAAGCTGTGGGCGCGCGCATCGCGCAGGTATTCGAGGCTGCGGCGAAGCGTTCATTGATGGTTGCGTGATGGGGAAGCAAGAGCCACTCATCGCAAAGGCAAGAAGCGAGTTCCACGCGGCGCTTCTTTCATCTGTACTCAAGATGGACAGCGCGGGAATCCCAGCGAACGCCGACAAATCCAACAAGGCGAGCGTCGAATTGGCGAGAGGCATTCTTCAGCGTATCGGAGAGCACAGCAATGCGGACCGATTAGCAGGACAGAGCTCTGGCAACCAATTCGAGGAAATCTGCACGGCATTCTTAAAGGAGACCTTCCATGCGTTGGGGCACATGCGACCGGGCAAGTGGACGGTTGCGAAAGGGGTAGGCGGTGGACGTATGGGTCTCGCGCGCTTCGAGCAGTACTCGCATCTGGAAGCCCTCGCCAACCTTGCCGCACAATCGCCCGAGCTGGCTGCTGCATTAGGCAGTGATTACTTGATCAAGCCTGACGTGGTCATCTATCGCGCACCGGAATCAGATGATGCGATCAACGCGCAAGGAGGTGTGGTTGGCGATGATTTGGCGAAATACACCGGATTGCGAGCAAAGAACAACGAGCTGCCCATTC
>JBATND010000415.1:0-6990 GCA_049290175.1 Flavobacteriales bacterium
GCTCTGGGTGGAATGGCCGGGGCATGTCATCAGCACGTGGCGCCTGCATTCGGTAACGGGTGCGTTGTTGGCAGAAGGACGATTGAGCAATGGGCCGATTGATATCTCAACGATGCCGACCGGGATACTGCTCTTGGAGCTGCGTGATTCAGGAGGTGAACGCGCACTGCTGAAGGTCGTGCGGGAGTAAAGGCCAACGCGGCCTTGTGCTGCGCCTCCGCGTTGACGCTGGCTGCTGATCGCGGCCGCATCATGAACCACTCATCTAACCGCGCCCCAACTTCCGCAAGCGCCGCACATGCGAGCGGATGGCCTGCCGCGTGGTCCTCTTCACGTTGTAAGGCAGACCATGCTCTTCGGCCACACGTGCCACAATGGGAGCGATGGCCGGATAGTGGATGTGCGAGACGTACGGGAATAGGTGGTGCTCAATCTGGTAGTTGAGGCCTCCGGTGAACCAGGTGACGAAACGGTTGCCCGGCGCGAAGTCAGCCGTGGTGCGCAGCTCATGCACCACCCATTCCGTCGGGATCACGCCATTGGCATCGGGCAAGGGCTGCTCTGCGCCTTCCACCACATGCGCCAGCTGGAACACCGTGCCCAGGATCACGCCGCAGGTGAAGTGCATGAGGATGAAGCCGATGAGCACCTGCCACCACAGCAACGGCGTGAGCCAGAGCGGCAGCCCGATGAAGAGGGCCACATGCGCCGCCTTTACCAGCACCATGGCCATGAAGGCGAGCGTGTAGTTGTACCTCTCTTTCCGCAGATGCTGCGTGCGGCGCGCCTTCGCCAAGGAGAAGAAGTCGTTGCCGAGCTTGACAATGGTGAGCAAGCCGTAGAAGAAGAAGGCGTACACATGCTGCCAGCGGTGAACGCGCCACAGCGGCGCATGCTCGCTGAAGCGCAGCAGTTCCGGCGGATCGATGTCCTGATCCACCTCATCGACATTGGTATGCGTGTGGTGCGCGCCGTTGTGCTGCAGCTTCCACGTGTGCGCATCGCTGCCCAGCAGGTACATGGTGCCGCCGAGCCATTGGTTCACCCAAGCGTGCGCGCTGGTGGCGCCGTGCAGCGCATCGTGCATCACGCCCATGCCTACGCCGGCCATGCCCACGCCCATGGCCACATACAGCAGCACGGCAAGCCATGCCGGTGGCGAGAGCGTCACTATGGCCACCAAGGGCGCTAAGAAGAGCGCGAGCATGAGCACCACTTTCACGGCGATTCGGCGATCGGCCTTGAAGCCGATGCCCTGTTGCTGGAAGTGCGCGTGGACCTGCGCGCGCAGCGCAGCGGCGAAGGGCTTCGTGCTGGCATCGTTGCCGATATAACGAGGGATGGGTACTCCCATAGCTGTTCCGTGGCCCGCCGACCGGTGTTGTAGCGGCGAACAGAGGTGCTCCCGCGATGGTAGATGGGACGACGGGGCCGGACTCTTCCGGCGGCCGGTGGCGCACGACTACAGTGTGCGTCCGGAACGTGCCTGCGTGGCGCGTAACGCGGTCGAAGGTAGGCCATCCGGCACCGCAGCCGACGGATGCGCGCAATAGCCCCCTTACCTAACGCGCCGCAATCGCGAACACGCACACCACCTCCGCACGGATGTGGATGCGCGAAAAGTTCACACCCAGCGGCTCGTAGCTGCTCACAGATGAAGCATGTCCAATGGTTTCGATTGCCATCAGTCGGTTCACACCGGCACGGGGCGTTGGCATTTGCCCGGTCACCTCAGCCACCGAAAGCGCCGAACCCGTTTTCTCCCCGATCGCTGCCAGCAGATAATCCGCCTTCTCCTTCGCGGCGGTGATGGCCTTGATGCGCATGTCCTTGCGGAACTCCTGCTCCTTGGAGTGCGATACGCGTTGGATGCGCGCCTCTTCGATCTGCAAGCGATCCAATTCCAAGAACACCTTGCGCACCGCTTCGGCATCGCCCACCTTCAGCGTGTAGCCCTTGCGCGCCACCACATCGTCCTTGCGGAATTTCTTGGGCACGTAGTCGGCCACGGCATCGCTCAGCGTGAGGTTATCCAAGTTGATGCCCAGAGCCTTCACCGCATCGCGCAATTGCACCTCCTGCTGCTCCACCGTCACCTTGCTGTTGCCGCTTCCGCGCTCGCGCAGCTCAATGGCGATGTGGATCTCGTCGGGTACCACATGCATCTCGGCCATGCCGTTCACGTCGATGCGCGGTTGGATCTTGTTGTCCTGCGCGCGGGTCGGCACAAGGAGCAGCGTGAAGAGGAAAAGCGTTGCGAACAGTCGTGCGCGATGCATGGGTGATGGGTTTGGCACGAAGGAACGGAAGAGGTGAACGTATTATTGGCAGATGGGCAGCGCTTAGCAATGGAATCTCCCCGGAAGCTCGTTCTCGCCGGCATAGAAGAGTTGTGCGCCGCTTTTGCCCCAACTCGATTCTCCCTCTGTGGCGCATGAGTGTCCTTGCCCCCGCCACAGCTCCGATCGGAATATCATTACCAACAGACTGCCCATACAATTGCCGAAGTCTTTAGCGTCTGGGGACTCCTTCAACCGCGCGGTTTCTGATGCGTTCTCAGCAATGACCCGGCCCTATCCACCAATGTGCTCAACATCTCCTTGGCCAAGTGGCCCAGCCTGTACCTTTGGCGCCCCGGAAAATGAAGCAGTGGTGGTGGAAATTCCTAGCGGTGGCCTTGGTGCTCACGGCTTCCATCGTTGCCCTGCGGACGCCACTGGCACCGGCCATCGCGAATGCCAGTCCGGCTACGCTGAGCGCTGGCTCGCAAGCGGTTGAGGTGCTCGGATACGCTACGCGATTCACCCAAAGCACGCCGCGCGTCTATCTGGAGAATGGTGGCCAGTTCATGGAGGCGGCTCGCGTTGAGGTGAAGGACGACCTCCGCCTCTCGGTCGCCATTCAAGTTCCCGAAGGCCTGCGCGAAGACATGACCGACCTGATCGTGGCCACGGACAACAGTCAGATGCGCCTGTTCGATGCATTCTACAATCCGGTGAAAGGCACCGGCGCTGTGGAAGGGCTTGTTGATGCACCAGCGCCAACCGAACGCACCGGTTACGTGTTCCCCAACCGCTCGCTGCTCTATGAGAGCATCCGCAACCTCAACTTCCACGTGCCCATGTGGTTCACCATGATCATGCTGCAGACCGTTTCGCTGGTCTTCAGCATCCTAGTGCTGCGCAAAGGGCGCGAGCTGCACGATCGCGGTGCTGTGCAAGCGGTGAACGTGAGCCTGCTCTTCGCCTTCATGGGCCTTATCACCGGCAGCATCTGGGCGCGCGCCACTTGGGGCGGCTGGTGGACGAACGATGCCAAACTGAACGGCGCGGCGGTAACAGTGCTGATCTACCTCGCTTACCTAGTGCTGCGCGGCAGCGTGAACGATCCCGCGAAGCGCGCGCGCCTCGCGGCCATCTACAACATCTTCGCCTATGTGCTCATGCAGCTCTTCATCATGGCGCTGCCACGCATGAACGATACGCTGCATCCCGGCAGCGGCGGCAATCCCGCGTTCAGCCAATACGACCTCGATAGCAGCTTGCGCCCCGTGTTCTATGCAGCCGTGCTCGGCTGGATGGGCATTGGTGCATGGCTACTGAACCTGCGCTACCGCATGGCGCGCATCCAACTCCATCATGAGCAATCATCGCTTCGTTAGGCTGAAGGCGCTCATTGCGGCATCGCTTGCACCGGTGCTCGCTTCGGCACAGGGCAATCCCAATTGGCTCGTGGACACGCTCTACGGCAGCGGCAAGATCAACACGGTGATCGCGGTGGTATCCGTGATCCTCCTCGGACTGGCGGGCTGGCTCTTCCAGCAGGACCGCCGCATCGCGCGCATGGAGAAGCGCATCAAGCCATGAAACGCTCGCACATCATCGCACTCGTGCTCATCGCCGTGGCCATGGCGGCCTTCATCGCCACATTGGCCGACAGCAGCACCTTCGTAGACCTCGCGG
This sequence comes from Flavobacteriales bacterium, assembly GCA_049290175.1. GTDB lineage: Bacteria > Bacteroidota > Bacteroidia > Flavobacteriales_F > PHOS-HE28 > PHOS-HE28. The sequence continues at coordinate 3,963 of JBATND010000415.1, forward strand.
AAGCGAAGGCGAAGCCCGGCAAGGAATTCAAGGTGAAGGGTTACTTGGACAAGAGCGCGCCGGTGGAATACGAACCCATCATCGACGCGAACCTCACCACCTTCACGCTGGTTGATGACAATGGCGAGACATGCCGGGTGCGCTTGGCGAAAGCGAAGCCCTATGACTTCGAGCGCTCGGAGAGCATCGTGCTCACGGGGCACGTGAATGCAACAGGCGAGTTCGTCGCGCACGACATGCTGATGAAGTGCCCGAGCAAGTACAACGAGATGCAGCAGATGGGGCAGGTTGAGGGTTGAGCGTTGTCCGGCCGACGTCCCATCGGCCGCTAACCACAAGTGAACATTGAACAATAGCCCCATCGCATACATCGGAGAGCACGCCTGGGCAGGGCAACTCGGTCACGCGCTCACGCTGATCTCACTGGTTGCCGCCGCGCTCAGCACCATCGCCTATTTCCTCGGAGCCGAGCGGAAGGATGCGGCGTGGACGCGTCTCGGCCGCTTGGGCTTCCGTGCGCACAGCGTTGCCGTGCTCGGCATCGTGTCGCTGCTCTTCATCATGCTGTTCAACCACTGGTTCGAGTTCGACTACGTGTGGAAGCACAGCAACCTGCAGATGCCGATGAAGTACATCGCCAGCTGTTTCTGGGAAGGGCAAGAGGGCAGCTTCCTGCTGTGGACTTTCTGGCACGTGGTGCTCGGCAACGTGTTGATCTCGCGATTCCGGGTCAAGCCCGGAATGACAAGCTCATGGGAGCCGCATGTCATGGCGGTGTTCGCCTTGGTGCAGGTATTCCTGGCCTTCATGCTCATCGGCCTCTATGTGGGCGATTGGAAACTGGGCAGCAGTCCCTTCCTGTTGATCCGCGAGCTGCCGGAGAACCTCGGCCTGCCTTGGACACAGATGCCTTCCTACCTCTCCGTCATCAGCGAGTTCAAGGATGGTCGCGGCCTCAACCCCTTGCTGCAGAACTATTGGATGGTGATCCATCCGCCCACGCTCTTCCTGGGCTTCGCCGCCACCTTGGTGCCTTTCGCTTATGCCATCGCTGGCCTTTGGCGCAACGAGCGCAGTGCTTGGATGGCGCCTGCATTACCGTGGACCTTCTTCGGCGTGATGGTGCTGGGTACGGGTATCCTGATGGGAGGGGCATGGGCATACGAGGCGCTCAGCTTCGGCGGCTTCTGGGCATGGGATCCCGTGGAGAACGCCTCGCTCGTTCCGTGGATCACGCTCGTAGGCGCAGGGCATCTGATGCTCGTGAACAAGCGCAAGGAGACCTCGCTCTTCAGCGCGCTCAGCCTCACGCTCATCACCTTCATCCTTGTCCTTTACAGCACCTTCCTCACGCGCAGCGGCGTGCTCGGTGATACCAGCGTACACAGCTTCACCGGCGATGGCATGCTGCCCGCGCTCGTGCGCTTCCTGCTCATCTTCATCGGCATCAGTGCGGCACTTCTTCACCCGGATAAGAGGCAACGCTGGACCTATGTGATCCTCTCCATCGCGCTGCTCATCATCGGCCTGGCCTTCGCCATCGAGGTGGAAGCCATCCTGCTATTCGGCCTGCTCACCTTCATCCATCTCATCCAGTCGTACCGCAAGGGCTTCAACACCAACGACCCCGAAGAGGCCTTGTGGAGCCGCGAGTTCTGGCTCTTCATCGGCGCGCTCGTCTTGCTGCTCAGCGCCGTGCAGATCACCTTCAGCACCAGCATCCCCGTCACCAACATCCTGCTCACGCCATTCAAAGGCTTCTTCACCAGCATGGGCCAGAGCCTCGGATGGGAGGGCCTTTCGAAGCTTGGCAACGAAGGATTATCAACGCCGAGCGAGGCCATTGCGCACTACAACCGCTGGCAGGTGCCCTTCGCCATCATCGTATCGCTGCTGGTGGCGGTCACGCAATACTTGCGTTGGAAGAAGGACGAGTTCTCGCGCTTCGTTAAGCAGATCAGCATCGCCTTCGTGCTGAGTGTGATCATTGCGGCAGTGGGCATCACGCTTTTGGGCTACAGCTTGCGCGAGTTGCAACTGGGCTTCATGTTCTTCACCACGGCCTTCGCGGCCATCGCCAACATCGACTACATCCGCTCGGCGCTCAAGGGCCGCTTGAAGAATGCCGGACCGAGCATCGCGCACACCGGCTTCGCATTGGTGCTGCTGGGCGCGCTGGTGAGCACGAGCCGCAAGGTGGAAGTGAGCCAGAACACGCGCAGCATGGACCTGCGCTTCCTCAATGAAGGCTTCAGCAACAACAAGGACATTCTGCTCTATCGCGGCGACACCGTGCGCATGGATGAGTTCTATGTCCACTACAAGTCGAAGCGCCTCGACGGCGTGAACCTGCACTACGACATGGACTACTTCGCCGTGGAGCCGCGCAGCTATGCGAAGGGCGATACGGTGCGAATCGGCGGAACGCTCTTCCGCGCGCGGGCATCGCATACGGCGGGGCCGCAATTCCTGGAGCAGCAGCCCGAATTCTGGGAAGCACTGGAGAGCTACAGCAAGCGAGATCTCTGGCATGCGCGCGAGTGGAGCGCTACCCGACCTGGCAAGCAACTCTTCGCGCTGTCGCCGATCATCCAGCTCAACGAGAAGTTCGGCAATGTGCCCGAGCCGAGCACGCGCCATTGGCTCACGCGCGACCTGTACACGCACATCCGCTACGCCGAAATGGCGATGGATCCGGACACGCTGCCCAATGGAACCATTACGCCCGACGACGCCTGGATGCCGAAGCGGAAGTACGAGAAGCAAGTGGGCGATACCATCGTGACGCCCACGAGCTTCGTGGTGATTGACAGCGTCTATATCATGCGTGATAGTGCGACCAAGGCAATGCTAGGCGACCGCTTCACGGTGCATGCCGCCGCGCTGCGCATCCGCGACCTCTACACACCCGACCGCTGGTTCGAGGCGCGTCCGCTGGTGATCTATGCCGATGGACAGCCCGTGATGGGAAAAGCCGCTGAGGTGGCGCCGCTGCGCGTGCTCTACGGCTTGGCAACGGTCGATGGCG
>JBATND010000416.1:0-5887 GCA_049290175.1 Flavobacteriales bacterium
GCCGCGCTGAGGTCCAACAGCTTCCCCTCCTCGCACCGCACCACCCGCGCGTTCACCTTCTTCATGTGCGAGTAATCGTGCGTGGCCATGATCACGCTGCGGCCGGTGGTGCTGATGGCGAAGAGCAGGTCAACGATCTCGGCGGTGGTCTCGGGGTCGAGGTTGCCGGTGGGCTCGTCGGCGAGGATGAGCTCGGGATCGTTCACGAGCGCGCGGGCCACGCTCACGCGCTGCTGCTCGCCGCCGCTTAGCTCGTGCGGCATCTTGTAGCCCTTGGTGGCCAGGCCCACCTTCTCCAGCACTTCTTGCGCGCGGGCATCCATCGCCTTGCGGTCGGTCCAGCCGGTGGCGCGCATCACGAAGAAGAGGTTCTCGTTCACCGTGCGGTCGCTCAGGAGCTGGAAGTCCTGGAACACGATGCCGATCTTCCGGCGGAGGAAGGGCACTTGGGCGCGTTTGAGTTTGCGCAGATCGAAGCCGCAGCAGAAGCCCTCGCCCTCGGTGAGCGGCACATCGCCGTAGAGCACGCGCATCAGGCTGCTCTTGCCGCTGCCCGTGCGGCCGATGAGGTACACGAACTCGCCCTTGTACACGGCGAAGTCCACGTTGTTGAGCACCAGATTCTCGCGCTGGAAGATGCGCGCATTGTTGAGCTGGACGAGGGCGGTGGATGACATGGGTGCGGGCAAAGGTGCGCACGCCTCCAATACCAGCCACCCCGATCGCGTTGGATTGAGCGGCCCAATGCTTGCGAAGCGCCAACAACAACGGGTGGAAATCTCAACTGCTGGATGCCCATGCGCCCCAACTCGCCCCTTGACCTTTGAGCCTTAGATGATGACCCCTATTCCCAGTCGAGGCTGGCAGGCGCGCCTTCCTGTGCTGCTGGCCGCTTTCACCTTGGCCTTGGGCCTGGTTGCCCAGCGCCCCGCCCACTACGACCATCAGGACGCCGACCTGCTGAACGCCATCGAGCTCTTCGGCATGGAGAAGTACGGCGCCGCCCAATTCGAGTTCCAGCGCGTGGTGGAGCGGATCACCGACCTGCACGACCCGCGCCGCACCGAAGCCGAGTTCTACGTTGCCCTGTGCAGCGTGCGACTCTTCAACGACGACGCGGGCTACCGCCTGAAGCGCTTCATGAGCGAGCATCCCGAAGATCTGCATGTGCCCTTGGTGAAGCTCGAGCTCTTCCGCCACAGCTTCAACCAGAAGGATTGGAAGGACGTGATCTCCTGGAGCGATCAGGTGGTGGCTTCGGAACTGGGCCCCTCCGATGCCGAGGAGTTCCACTTCAAGCGCGGTTATGCGTACTTCCAGTTGGGCAATAGCGAGAAGGCGCTGGGTGAATTCAGCCAGGTGAAGAATAGCGATGGTTTGTTCGGCGCGCCATCGCTCTACTACTCCTCGCACATCCACTACGAGCGCGGGCAGTACGAGACCGCCTTGCAGGGCTTCCGCAGGCTGGAGAACAACCCCGACTTCGCGAAGCTGGTGCCCGTGTATATCGCCGAGATCCTCTTCGTGCAGGGCAAGTACGACGAGTTGGCCGAATACGTGAAGCCGCTCATGGCCGATCCGCAAGGCATCAAGCGTCAGGCAGAGATCAACCGATTGGCCGGTGAAGCGAATTACCGCCGGGGCAATTATGCCGAAGCACTCCCTTACCTGCAGAAGAGCGCTCAGCGCGTGGGCGTCGATCGCAGCGACCGCTACATCCTGGGCTACGCCTACTACAAGACCGGCGATTGCCAAAAGGCACTCACCGAGCTGAACATCGTTGCCAATGCCGATGATAGCCTCGCGCAACTCGCCAGCTACCACATGGCCGATTGCTACTTGAAGCTGAACGAGAAGAATTACGCGCGCAACGCATTCAAGAAGGCGTACGAGATCGGCAAGCCGGGCGAAGGAGAGACGAAGGGTGATCCTAAGGTCACCGAGGATGCGCTCTTCCAATATGCCAAGTTGGCCTATGAACTCAGCTTCGATCCGTACCACGAGGCCATCACCGCGCTGCGCAGTTACCTACGGGCCTATCCGAACACGCCGCGCCGCGATGAAGCGTACGAGTTCCTGCTGAACGTGTACTTGAAGACGCGCAACTACGAGGACGCGCTCGCTTCACTCGACGAGATCCAGAACAAGGACCTGCGCTTGAAGGAGGCCTATCAGAAGCTCGCCTACAACCGCGGCGTTGAGCTCTACGAAGGCCGCAAGTACGCCGATGCCGCGCTCTTCTTCGAGCGTGCGCTGAAGTACCCGGTGCATCAGGGCACCAATGCCAAGGCGCATTTCTGGATGGCCGAGAGCTACTACGGCAAGGGCGACCTCACCGCCGCGCTGCGCAAGTACGACGACCTGCGCAACTCGCCCGGCGCGTACAGTACCGACCTGTATGAGCAAGCGGGCTACGGCATGGGCTACGCCTATCTCAAGCAGAAGGACTACGCCGAAGCAGCCACGGCTTTCCGCCGCTACGTGATGAGCCGCAAAGGCGAGGCCCGCCAGCGCGCCGATGCGATGCTCCGCGCAGGCGATTGCTTCTTCGTGCTGAAGGACAATGAGCAAGCGGTGAAGTGGTACGACGATGCCATGCGCACCGGATCGCCTGACCGCGATTACGCCATGTATCAGAAGGGCGTGTGCCAGGGATTGTTGCGCCTGCACACGGAGAAGATCACGACGCTGAAGGCTCTGCTCGCCGAACTGCCCAACTCGCGCTACGCCGCCGACGCCAAGTTCCAACTGGGCGAGACCTACATCGTGCAGGGCAACGACACCGAGGCGCTGAGCTACTACACGCAAGTGGTGAACGTACACTCGAACAGTCCGCTCGTGCGCCAGGCCATGCTGCAGAGCGCGCTCATCCACAAGCGGCAAGGCCGCACCGAGGAGGCCATCGCTGGCTTCAAGGCCGTGGTGGCCAAGTACCCCACGATGGATGGCGCGCGCGATGCGCTCGCTGGTCTGGAGAACATCTACATCGAGCTGGGCCGCGTGAGCGAGTACGAGGCATACGTGCGTTCGCTGAAGTGGGTGGATCCCGGCACCTTGGAGTTCGATGAGAAGTACTACCAGAGCGCGGAGAAGCTCTACTTCGAGGAGAAATGCCCGCAGGCCATCGGCGCTTTCGGCGACTACATCAGCAAGTACCCGAACGGTGGTTATGTGCTGAACGCGCTGTATTACCGTGGCGATTGCCACTACCGCGCAGGCGCATACGAACAGGCGATCACCGACCTGGAAGAAGTGATCCGTCGCAACGGGACGCAGTTCATGGAGAGCGCATCGGCCATGGCTGCCGACATCCTCTTCCGCGACAAGCGTTATGAGGGAGCGTTGGACCACTTCAGGCGCCTGGAGCCGATCGCCGCATCGCCGCAGAACACGCTTGTGGCGCAAGTGGGGCAGATGCGCTGCCTGCGCGAATTGGGCCGCATTGCCGAAGCCGCTACTGCTGCGGAGAAAGTGGTGGCCAATTCCCAATCGAACACCGACCTGAAGAGCGAGGGCAACATCCTCATCGCGCGCAACCTGGCCGATCGCGGCGATCTTGATGCGGCCTACACGAAGTTCAAGGCCGTGGCCACAAGCAGCACCACCGCGCGCGGCGCCGAGGCGAAGTACAACATGGCCTACATCCGTCACCTGCAGACGCAATACCGCAAGGCCGAGACGGAGATCTTCGAGCTGGCGCAGAAGTTCCCGAGCCACGATCATTGGAAAGCGCGCGCCTTCATCCTGCTCGGCGATGTGTACGTGCAGCTCAACGACATCTTCCAGGCGCGCTCAACATTGCAGAGCGTGATCGACAATTGCCGCGAGCCGGAATTGGTGGCGCAGGCGCGTCAACGACTCGATGCCATCAATGCCAGTCAGGCGCCACGCGAGCAGCTGGTGCCCGGATCAGACGACATCACCATTCCCATGCCCGGCGGCAACGGCCAATAACCCATGAAGCGCATCATCTCCTTCCTCGCCGTCCTGCTTCCGTTCGCGCTGCATGCCCAGAACGAGGGCCAGTACGTGATCCAAGGCATCTACAACCCCACGCTCGTCGATGCGCAGAAGATCGACCTGCGTCCCGAGGGCATCGACACCATCCTGCCCACCTTGCCGGTGAGCTACAACCTGCTGCCGGTGAAGGCCGATATCGCGCCACGCGCCGACAGTCTTGCGGCCGCGAAGCTGAATGTGGAGAAGGCGCTCGGCCGCTTGTACAAAGGCTTCGTGAAAGCGGGATACGGCCTCTACAACACGCCCATCGGCGAGCTGTACTACGACCAGGGCCGATCGAAGAAGAACGGCTTCGGCTTCCACCTGAAGCACATGAGCAGCAATGGCGGCTTGGACGATGTGGGCCCGAGCCGTTACGGTCGCAACAGCATCGATGCCTTCTACCGCCACATCATCCAGAAGAACGAGGCCAGCGGCCGCCTCATTTACCAGCGCGACCGCATCAGCTACTACGGCTACCCCAGTACCAGGGCCTTGGAGGATTCGCTCAGTCGGCTGGAAGGCGACAAGGACCGCTTGAAGCAGTTCTACAACGACATCGGTTTCGCCGCGCGCGTGCGCAGCCTCTACGAGGACAGCAGCCGCATCGCGCACGATGTGGGCTTGGAGGCGCACACCTACAGCAACTTCAGCGGCAGCCGCGAGACGAACATCCGCGCCATGATCGAAGCAGGCAAACAGGAGAAGACCGAGTACTACCACGCCACGCTGCTCATCGACAACAACGCCTTCCGCGGCCGCGTGTCGCCCGATTCATCGGAGTTCCGCCAGAACGGCACGCTCATCGGCCTCATGCCCAGCGTGCGCACCGTGGGCCGCAAGTATTTCGTGCGCGCTGGCGTGGGCCTCTACCTCGACGCGCTGGGTGAGACCACCTTCCATTTCTTCCCGCAGGCCTACGCGCATTACGCGCTCTTCGACAACATCCTGATCCCCTACGTGGGCCTCGATGGCGATCGCCGACGCAACAGCTTCCGCAGCCTCACGCGCGAGAATCCTTGGCTCAACCCGGCGCCGCGCCAACGCAACACAAGCAAGCTCTACGACTTCTACGGCGGCCTGCGCGGCAGCTTCGGCAACAACATCGGCTTCGATGTGCGCGCCAGCTTCAGCTCGCACGAGAACATGCCGCTCTTCGTGAACACGCCCAACCCGCCCACCGGCGATCGCATGGACGTGGTGTACGATGAAGTGGAGATCATGGACTTCAGCGGCGAACTCACCTACAGCACCACCAACAACCTGCGCCTGAGCGCCCGCATCGATGTGTACACCTACGCCACGCGCGTGCAGGACGAGCCCTGGAACCTGCCGCCCTACAAACTCACCTTCGCCGCGCGCCACAACCTGCGCGACAAGCTGGTGCTGAAGGCCGAAGCGCTCTTCCTCGGTCGCCGCCCGGCCTATCGCGGACCCGAGCCGAGCACCGACAGCAGCGTGGTGGCCGTGAGCACGCGCACCAACCTCGATGGCTTCCTCGACCTCTACCTCGGCGCCGAGTACCGCTACACCAAGCGCCTGAGCATGTTCCTCGACATCAGCAACCTCAGCGCCAGCAAATACGAGCGCTGGTACCGCCACCCCACGCAGCGCGGGCTGGTCATGCTGGGAGCGACGTATTCGTTCTGAGGAAGGGGAGGGCAGTCTAGGTAATGCGACTCCAAAGTGGATTGGGAGCCGCACCCTTAATATCCCCAATCCTTCAGAATGCGGCCAGCTTTGGCGTGCTTCCTGTTTCCCCCAATCATCAGGCCCACGCCTATGCCAGTGCAAGCGGTGCCAATTGCAACACCAACGAAACCATTGTCCCCTCCCTCAGGGTGCGCAACGTACCCTCCGAGAGCAGCACCTATCAGAACGGCAACAA
>JBATND010000417.1:0-3935 GCA_049290175.1 Flavobacteriales bacterium
AGAATAGCGCAGCATCGTCACTGGATGCGATCATCGACGTATCGATCAAAGCCCCGAATATGTTGACTAATCCAAGCACGGAGGCATCGTATCCGTTCAAGTGCAAGTCACCATCAACGCCGCCCAAGTCCGGACGCGGATAGAAGTTGAGGATGTGCTGTACGTCATTGATGGCTCCGCAGTCAACGGGTTTCTCCGACGGGGCATCGAGGTACGCGGCATGCAAGGCGGCAATGGCACCGGCGCTGCCACCGAACGTGAATACGGCGCTTGTGCTGGTGCTGTCCATGGCATGACGCCCTTTGAGGTAGCGGATGGCTCCCTTGGTATCCTGCGTGGAGCGGTACGCAGCGCGACGGAATTCAGATGGATCGTGCGCATATGGTGGCCCGAACAGCCAGGTGCCGTAGAAGCCGAGCCGGTAGCTGATGGTGGCCGCTGCCCACCCCGCGCTGGCCAGATTATAGCACGCGGTATTATTCGCATTGCGGTGCCCCGCATAGAAGCCGCCACCATGAATGAAGATGATGAGCGGCCGTTCGGTTTGGCCATCACCCACGGGCTTGTACAGGTTCAGGAAAAGGCTGTCCGTGCCGCCATCGTAGCGAGGTGCGTTGCCGTACCAGACATTACTGTCAACCTGCACGGCGAATTGCGGAGTGGTGAACGAGAGGCTGCAATCCTGTGCTTGTGCAGCAACAGCCATGAGGGCAGCGAACAGGAGCAGGTGGCGCATAGGTCAAAAGTAGGAGGGAGCCGGAGGCAGATGCGCCGCATCACTCCACCACACCATCGAGCACCAACTCGAACCGGAAGGGATCGCCATCGGTCTCGATGAAAACGATCCGGCGCAAAGGGCCTTCCGGCGCACGACCGCTGAAGGTCACCTCGACCTCTGCGCTTGCTCCCGGCGCAATGACGGCTTTGGGCAGTTCGGTGGTGGTGCAGCCACAATCGGCTTCGCTGTTCACTAAACGCATCGGGGTCATTCCCCTGTTGACCAAGGTGTATGCTACACGTCGCTCCTGTCCTTGATGCAGGGTGCCCACGTTCTTCTCGATGCGGACACTGAATTGCGAGCCTTCGCGCGATTCCATGCCGATGCCGACGATCTCGATGCGACGCTCGCGCATGGCTTGCACGCTATGCACGCTGCTGCGCGTGTCGCGCAGGTCGTCGCTCACGCCAGTGGCCGAGCGCTCCTCGCCGAAGGGAAGCACCTTCACATCGAGCTTGGCGCCATTGGCCGCGCTGCCGTCCAAGTAGGGCGCGAATCGGCCTTCGGAAACAACGTGCAGGTGGTTGCGCAGGCTCTCGATGCGGCGCATGCTCAAGTTGCGGTTGTAGTCGGTGCGCGCCAACGGGCTCGCATGACCGCGTACTTCCAAGGTGATGCTGCGACCTTCCTGCAGCACGGGCCACAGCACGGACTCCAACTCAGCCAAATCGCGCCAGCCGCCATCCACATCATCGCGATAGAAGCTCGCAACGCCATCGCGATCGGCGGTCGCGTTGGCGTACTCGTCCGCGAGCGCCTTGTAGCGCGCGTAGCAATCGTCGTAGCGCTGCGTGGTGGTGGTGGCCCAGCTGCGCGGCTCTGGGTCGTCGTTGTGGAAGTAGAGCTTCACGGGGAAGGCGCGCGAGAAGGCCACGAGTTTCTCCACCGGCGTGCGCGGCTCGGGAGGCGGCGGTTTCTCTGGTGCGATCACCGGCGGTGGCTTGGGCGGCGCAAGGGTGATGCGATACAGGTCGTTGCAGCAGGTCTCGCCCTTGTTGGCAAAAGAGCCTTTGCGATTGCTGGTGATCCACAGTTCGCCGCGAGCGGGATACGCAGCAGGGTAGAGGTCGTTGGCCGGGCTGTTGATGGGCATGCCCGCATTCACCGGCGTGCTGAACATATCCTCTTTCCACGTTGAGCGGAAGATGTCGAAGCCGCCAAGGCCGGGATGGAAATCGCTGCTGAACCAGAGCGTGCTGCTCTCGGTCTCGTACCACGGGCTGCGCTCGTTGCCGGGCGTGTTCACGAAACGATCCAGCGGCCACAGGTTGCGCACGCTGCCATCGTGGAACTCGGCCATCCATAGGTCGAAGCCGCCGACACCGCCCTGTCGATCGGTTGCGAAGAGCAGCATCTCGCGCTCGTCCCACCAAGCGAGCATGGGCTGTGTGCTGGTCGCCTCATCGCCGATGCCCGGCAGCAGGATCGATTCACCGATGCGGCCATCGGGTTCCACCGGCGCGATGCGGATGCGGCATATCGGATCGCAACGGGTGAAGAGGAGCCAGCGGCCATCGCGGCTCCAGGTCACGTTCGCGTTCTCTCCCGTACTGTTCACGGCTTCCGCCAACGGCATCGGGCCTTTCTCGCCAACGCGCATCACCAAGGTGCGATAAGCAGTGGTGTCCTCCACTTCGCCCTGCTTGTTCAATTTGCCGCGCAGGCTGGCGAAGTGCAGCGCAGAATCGGGGCCGATGCGCGCGCCGAATTCGCTGTCGTAGGTGTTCACCGGTTGCGGCAGATGCTCGATGCGCGCAGCGCTGTCAATTCGCAGGGTGATTGCCAATCCGCAGCCTGCGAGCGCGTTCTCGGCACGCTGCGCCACAATGCTCTGCTTGTCCTTCTCCTTTTGGAGCACTTTGCGCCAGGTCTGCGTGGCAGCGGCGTAGTCCCCCATGCACATCTGCATCTCGCCGAGCCAGCGCAGCGCATCCTTATAGGTGCGGCCTTGGTCCTTCTTCCACACGCGGTCGTACAGTGGCGCGGCTCGATCGTACTGATGGCTCAAGCGGCATGCTTCGGCCTGTTTCCATTGAAGGCTCAAGCGCCCGGCATCGATGGCCAGCCCGCCGTCATAGAAGCGTGTCGCGCCGTAATGCTCACCGCGCGCCATGGCCGCATCGCCCCACTTGGTCCACTGATCGATGCTCTGGGCGTGTGATGCAACGGGGCAGCATAGGATGAACAGAACGATGCCTGCAACGATGCCCACCACGCGTGATCGATTGCTGCGTTGCATCATAGCTGCTCGGGGCATGCCTTGAATCGCACCGGAACCGGCGGTCGTTTCTTCCAGATGCGGATGGCGGTGAACTCGATGGCGCCACGGTACCGGCTCGCAGGCACCAGGTCGCTGGTATTGATGTCGTAGCTCATGCCGAAGGTCCAATCGTCGCGTTCGAGGCCCGCGAAGATGAAGCCCGCGTCGCGTGCGCGCATGTGTACGCCAGCGAGCAGTGCGCGCCTCAGCCCATAGCGCTCAAGCAGGATGTAGCGTGCGTTGGCGCCCAGATCGAATTCGCGGAAGGTGCCTTGCGCCATCCAGCGCATCACGGGCAGCACATCCCAATCCTCGTGGACCTTCACGGAAGCCATGGCATGCACATCGCCTCGCCGATCCAAGGGGATGCTGGGCTCGCCAAGGAAACCAACGCCGGGCCGCGTGATGTTGTAAAGGCCGAAGCCCGCTTGCAGCCATTGCCGCGGCGAATGCACGAAACGATAGACGAGGCCAGCGTGCAGGTCCTCGTGCGCCAGGCCATAGCGCGCGAAGTCCTCGCCATTGTCGCGCGCGGGATCGTAGCTGAAGCCGTTGTACTGCGCGTCGAAGCTGAGGCCGCTGTTGTCGATGGTGAGCGCGGTGATGCCGACTTGCGCGCCCAGAGTGAGTGTGTGGCGCTCGCGCTTGTCGATGGCTTTGGTGTAGCTGCCGCCCAAGCTGAAATGGAACTGATTCATGCGGCTGTCGCCCGCGCGATCATTGAATAGCCATGCGCCCAAGCCAAGCCCCTTCACACGGTTGAAGTCGCGCGCATCGCCGCCAAGGCCGAAGGTGCGGTAAGGCACTGTGACCGATCGCCATTGCTGACGGAACACGCCGTGCGCACGGTAGTCGCCATCGAATTGCCCGATGCTGCCGGGATTCAAGCCCATGGGC
>JBATND010000418.1:0-4178 GCA_049290175.1 Flavobacteriales bacterium
GCGTCCGGGTCGGTCTTCTCGTCATCCAGCCGATCGGCCATCAGTTCGACCAGCTCACTGATGCTGGTACCCTTCCGGACGCTGGCCCTGCGCAACTTGGCCACTTTGCCCCGGTCGATGCTGAGGGTGAGCTTGGTCTTCATGGTGCCAAGATACGTACAGCTCCATACGTAAGGCTGCCACGAACCACGCCCAACCACTTCCGTCAGCGCTGGGTCGTAAGTCCAAGAACCTTGGCCGTCGGGGGCCCTATGCCTCCTGCATCTTCTTCGCCGCCCGCTTCCGCTCGTTCTCATCGAGCAGGATCTTGCGGATGCGAAGGCTCTTCGGCGTCACCTCCAGAAACTCATCGTCGGCGATGTACTCCATGCACTCCTCCAGTGAGAACTTCACGGCGGGCGCGATGTTGAGCTTCTCGTCGGTGCCGCTCGCGCGCATGTTGGTGAGCTTCTTGGTGCGCACCACGTTCACCACCAGTTCCTCGCCGGGCTTGGGGCTCTCGCCGATCACTTGGCCTACGTAGATCTCCTCTCCGGGATCCACGAAGAACTTGCCGCGGTCCTGCAGCTTATCGATGGCGTAGGGCACCACGGCGCCCATTTCGCCGCTCACGATGCAACCGGGGCGCGGCGCTTGGATCTGGCCCTTGAACGGCTCGTACCCTTTGAAGCGGTGCGCGATGATCGCTTCGCCCTCAGTGGCGGTGAGCAGCACGTTGCGCAGGCCGATGATGCCGCGCGCGGGGATGCTGAACTCCAGCACGGTGCGGTCGCTCTTCTGCTCGATGTTGAGGATCTCGCCCTTGCGGCGCGTCACATGATCGATCACGCGGCTGCTGAACTGATCGGGCACTTGCACGGTGAGCATCTCGATCGGCTCGTGGCGCTCGCCATCGACCTCCTTGTAAAGCACTTGCGGTTGGCCGAGCTGGAACTCGTAGCCCTCGCGGCGCATGGTTTCCACCAGGATGCTCAGGTGCAGGATGCCGCGACCGAAGACGAGCAAGCGGTCGGGGCTGTCGGTCTCCTGCAGGCGCATGGCCAGGTTCTTCTCGATCTCCTTGAAGAGGCGGTCGCGCACGTGACGGCTGGTCACGAACTGGCCCTCCTTGCCGAAGAAGGGCGAGTTGTTGATGGTGAAGAGCATGCTCATGGTGGGTTCGTCCACCTTGAACTTGGGCAGGCCCTCGGGGTTCTCGGCATCGGCCACGGTATCGCCGATGTCGAAGTTCTCAAGGCCCATCACGGCCACGATCTCGCCGCAGCCCACTTCCTGCTTCACCTTCTCCTTGCCAAGTCCCTCGAAGACCATCAGCTCCTTCACCTGTCCCTTCTTCTGCGTGCCATCGTTCTTCATCAGCGTGATGGGCTGGCCGGGCTTGATGCTGCCGCGCGTGATGCGGCCCACGGCGATACGGCCCTGGAAGCTGCTGTAGTCAAGCGAGGTGATGCGCATCTGCAAGGTGCCTTCCACCTGCTTGGGTGCGGGCACGTGCTTCACGATGATGTCGAGCAAGTGGCTCACGTCCTCGGTCGGTGTCTTCCAATCGGGGCCCATCCAGCCTTGCTTGCTGCTGCCGTACACCGCAGGGAAATCGAGCTGGTCCTCGGTTGCGTCGAGGGCGAACATGAGATCGAAGACGGCCTCATGCACTTCTTCCGGCGTGCAGTTCGGCTTGTCCACTTTGTTGATCACGACCACCGGCTTCAGGCCGAGCTCGATGGCCTTGCCCAGCACGAAGCGCGTTTGCGGCATCGGGCCCTCGAAGGCATCAACGAGCAGGATCACGCCATCGGCCATGTTGAGCACGCGCTCCACCTCACCGCCGAAATCGCTGTGGCCGGGGGTGTCGATGATGTTGATCTTGGTGCCTTTGTAGCGCACGCTCACGTTCTTGGCCAGGATGGTGATGCCGCGCTCGCGCTCCAGATCATTGTTATCGAGCAGCAGGTCCTTCACCTCTTCGTTCACGCGGAACAGCTGGCATTGGTGCAGGATCTTGTCCACCAAGGTGGTCTTGCCGTGATCGACGTGGGCGATGATGGCGATGTTGCGGAGGTCTTTCATGAGCAGGGCCTCGGAAAAGGCGCGCGAATGTAGGGGTTTCGGAGCGGCCGGAACCCAGTCCCAACAAAGCGCATAGGCCCGACAGGCAGGCGCGCCCTACGGGTACGCTGCATCGAGCACCAGCTACCACGGATCCACACGGATGGACACCGATTGGAGCTGCATTCGATGAGCGACTTTACCCGGGTTGGCCCCCTCTTCCGCTGTGAATCCGTGTCTATCCGGGTGGATCAGTGGTTCGGATTCGGAAGGAGCCCGTTTACCTGTCGGAAAGAAATCAGCGCAACCACTACCCGGGAGTGGCGGTCCATCACCGCTTCGCCGCCTCTGCCTTGAACTTGGCAATGGCATTGCGCGTGAACTCCGAGAGCACCAAGCGCCCGCTGATCTTGGCGCGCTCGATCAGCAGCGTGTCCCAATCCTCGGTGCCCTTCCACATCACCTGCTTGATGTCGGCCATGGCCTCGGGGCTGTACGCCGCAAGCTCCTTGGCGTGCGCATCGATGCGGGCATCCAATGCTTCCACTGTCTCGAAGACCTCGGCATAAATGCCATGCTGCTCGCACCATTGCGCGCTGCGGCGTGTGGCAGGTGTGGCGCTCAGCAGCCCGAAGTGTCCCGTGCCCACTTTTCGTTCCACCGCCGGACCAACAACGAATGGCCCGATACCCACCGCGAGTTCACTGAGACGCGCGCTGGCGCTGCTGTGGGCGTAGGCAATGTCCACCGCGCACGCCAAGCCCACGCCGCCGCCAACGCAATGGCTGTGGATGCGGCCGATCACGAAGACCGGCGCCGTGCGGATGGCGTTGATCACGTGCGCGAAGCCGCTGAAGAAGGCGAGGCCGTTCTCCGCATTGTCGATCGCGACCAGTTCATCGAAGCTGGCGCCGGCGCAGAAGGCCTTGTCTCCATCGCTGCGCAGGATGATCACGCGCGTGCTCGTTTCCTTGCCTGCCGTCGTGATCGCTTCGGCGATGCCGCGCAGGATGTGGCCCGGCAAGCTGTTGCTCTTCGGGTGGTGGAAGGTGACCGTGGCGATGCCGCCTTCACTATTGGTCTTCACGTAGCCGTCGCTCATGCATTGCCCTCATTCGACTGGTGTCCGAATGGGGCGGGGCGAAGATCGGTGCGCGATCCCGGTCAAGAGCACCTCCTATTCCAGCATCTGTTACCGAGACGGTGGAGAAGATTCGAACTCTTGCGTTGGGTGCACAGGAGGTAAGGGAAGTAAGGGAAGTGGCGCCCTCCTTCACCACCATCACCTCCTTCACTTCTATCTCCTTTCGAACCCAGGGCTATCGCATCTTCAGCCAGCGCATGATGCGTCGTGGAACACATGACAAAGCAATCCTCTTGATGAAGCCCATGGTCGTGGATTGCTCTGCGGCAAGCTGGAATCCAGTCCCAGCGGGACGGCATATGGGAAGAAGGTTCTGTATCCCATCGGAATTCAGTCCCAGCGGGACGGCATGTGGGAAGAAGGTTTTGCATCCCGACGGAATTCAGTCCCAGCGGGACGGCATATGGGAAGAAGGTTATGCATCCAGACGGAATCCAGTCCCGGCGGGACGGCATGTGGGAAGAAGGTCTTGCATCCCGACGGAATTCAGTCCCAGCGGGACGGCATGTGGGTGCAAGTCGCATTCGCCCTGTTCCCCGATCGAAGCGAAGCTCCCCGCCCCTATTTTGGCCACCGATGAAGCCAGCCATCCATCTCATCGCCTGCGCCGCCGTGCTTGCCTTGGCAGCATGCGGCGCCAAGGAGACCCTCCGCTTCGAGAGCGGCCCCATCACCCTCAGCGCCGAAGGCCCGCTCTTCGAGGGCGCCAACACCGCGCAAGGGAATTGGGAGACCGGCCTCGCCGAATTCCTGAAGGAGAATGGCGCCACGCTGGATCAACTGAAGCATGCGCGGGTGGTGGAAGCAACACTCGCGGCCGATAGCACCAATGGGCTTAATGGCATCCGGAGCGTGAGCGTGATGATGGCCACCGATGCAGCGGACATGGTGCAAGTAGCGGTGCTCAATCCGCTGCCCGCCGATGCGCAGACCGTGGCGCTCTCCACGGCCGCAGAACAGAAGGGCCTCGCCGATCACCTCCGGCAGA
>JBATND010000419.1:0-1983 GCA_049290175.1 Flavobacteriales bacterium
GCCTGAAGGCGTGAATCCCGGATGGCGCATGGTGCTCAATGCGCAGTACGCTTTCATGCCCAATCGTCTGCTCACATTCAGCTTTGGCCGTGATTTCGATGGTGCCGTGACCAAGGACGGCAACCTCATTGCTGCATTGAACCTGTTGGTGGGATTGGGCAACAAACGACCGGTGAGCAGGAATCCTTCGAGTTGATTGGTCATCCTTCTTGTGTCCATGCACCAGGCAAACTGTCAATTGAAGGTGCCAATAAGCATGGAATCCAAGTGGTGAGATTGGCATGGTAGGAACCCCAATCGAATCACTTTCAGGCAGCGAGAAAACCTGTGCTCAAAGGAAGCGAGCGACGCAGGTACACGATGTCAGGAATAGCTCGAGTGAGTGACGCAGGACAACGCAAGGAGGGAGGTCAACTAGGCTATTGTTTCGCTTAAGTGTGTGCGTCGCACACTATTTTGACCCCATCCCATGAACAAGGCCTCACTATCCGAACGCGACATCTGCTCGCAGTTCATCACGCCGGCCGTGGTGAAGGCTGGGTGGGAACTGCACACGCAGATCCGAGAGGAAGTGGGCTTCACCAAGGGCCGCATCATCGTACGCGGCAAACTGGTGACGCGAGGCAAGCAGAAGCGGGCGGACTACATCCTGTACTACAAGCCGAACATCCCCATCGCGGTGATCGAGGCGAAGGACAACACCCTACCAGTGGGCGCAGGTATGCAGCAAGCCCTGGAGTATGCGCACACGCTGAACATCCCTTTCGTGTTCAGCAGCAACGGGGACGGCTTCGTGTTCCACGACCGCACGGTGAGCGAGGGTACCATCGAGACCAACCTGACGTTGGAGCAGTTCCCGACGCAGGAAGTACTGTGGGCGAAATACTGTGCATGGAAGGGCATCACGCCCGAGGCCGAGAAGGTGGTCCTGCAACCCTACCACGACGATGGCAGCGGCAAGGAACCGCGCTACTACCAGAGCAATGCCATCAACGCGGCGTTGGAGGCGATCGCGAAGGGGCAGGACCGCGTGCTGCTGGTGATGGCCACCGGCACGGGCAAGACCTACACGGCCTTCCAGATCATCTGGCGCCTGTGGAAGAGCGGGCGTAAGAAGCGCATCCTCTTCCTCGCCGATCGCAATGTGCTGGTGGACCAGACCATGGTGAACGACTTCCGGCCTTTCGGTGCGGCCATGGCGAAGCTGAGCACCAACGCCAAGACCATCGAACGCGCAGACGGCACCACCGAAGACCTCACGCTCGCGCTGGACAAGTCCAGTGGCAAGCGCCGCATCGATACCGCTTATGAAGTGTACCTCGGGCTGTACCAGGCTATCACCGGGCCCGAGGAACGGCAGAAGCTCTTCAAGGAGTTCAGCCCGAACTTCTTCGACCTGATCGTGATCGATGAGTGCCACCGGGGAAGCGCGGATGCTGATGCGGCCTGGCGCGAGATCCTGAACCACTTCAGCAGCGCCACGCAGATCGGTATGACGGCCACGCCGAAGGAGACCAAGTACGCCAGCAACATCCACTACTTCGGCCAGCCGGTGTACAGCTACACACTGAAGCAGGGCATACGCGATGGCTTCCTGGCGCCCTACAAGGTGATCAAGGTGCACATCGACAAGGATGTGATGGGCTACCGGCCCGCCAAGGGCGATACCGACCGCGACGGCGCGGAGATCGAGGACCGCATCTACAACCAGGTGGACTTCGACCGCACGCTGGTGCTGGACGACCGCACCAAACTCGTGGCCAAGCGCATCAGCGATTTCCTCAAAGAGAGCGGCGACCGCATGCAGAAGACCATCGTGTTCTGCGTGGACGAGGAGCACGCTGCGCGCATGCGGCAGGCGCTGATCAACGAGAACGCCGACCTGGTAGCGGCCAACCGCAAGTACGTGATGCGCATCACGGGCAGCGACACCGAAGGCCAGAACCAGCTGGGCAACTTCATCGACCCGGAGAGCCCCTACCC
>JBATND010000420.1:0-11576 GCA_049290175.1 Flavobacteriales bacterium
GATACCGGCAGTGTGACCGTTGATTTCGCCGACCTGCTGGAAATGGTGGCGCTGGCCTGCCCGCGATTGCGCATCCGCTACAGCACCAGCCACCCCAAGGACATGACCGACAAGGTGCTGGTGGTGATGGCGCGCTACCCCAATATCTGCAAGTACATCCACCTGCCCGTGCAGAGCGGCAGCAGCGATGTGCTGAAGCGCATGAACCGCGGCTACACGCGCGAGTGGTACTTGGAGCGCATCGCGAGCATTCGCACCCACATGCCCGATTGCGCGCTGAGCACCGACATCATCGCCGGTTATTGCGGCGAGACCGATGAGGAGCATCAGCAAACCCTTTCGCTGATCAACGAGGTGGGCTTCGACATGGCCTTCATGTTCAAGTACAGCGAGCGCCCGAAGACCTTGGCCGCGCGCAAGTATCCCGATGATGTGCCCGATGACGTGAAAGGCCGAAGGCTCCAGGAGATCATCGACCTGCAGAAGGAGAAGAGCGCCGCGCGTTTGCTCGGCTACGTGGGGCAAGTGCACGAGGTGCTGATCGAAGGCGTGAGCAAGCGCAGCGATAAGCGCATGTACGGGCGGAACTCTCAGAACAGTGTTGTGATTGTTCAGCGGGAAGTCGCCAGTCGGCAGTTGGCAGTTGGCAATTGGCAGTCTGATGAGGGCCAACTGCCAACAGGCCATTACCTCCTTCAGCCTGGCGACATGGTGAAGGTGCGCATCATCAGTTCCACTGCGGGCAGCCTGCAGGGCGAAGTGCTTGAAGTAATGAACGAACAACCGGCGTTGGCATGAATGTGCAACCGATCAAACAGCGCTTCGAGATCATCGGTGCATCGCCGTTGCTCGATCGAGCCATCGAGATCGCCGTGCAGGTGGCGCCCACCGACCTCACCGTGCTGGTGCAAGGCGAGAGCGGAAGCGGCAAGGAGGTGATGAGCAAGATCATCCACGCGAACAGCGCACGGAAGCACGGCCCCTATCACGCGGTGAATTGCGGCGCCATCCCCGAGGGCACCATCGACAGCGAGCTCTTCGGCCACGAGAAAGGCAGCTTCACCGGAGCGCACGAGGCGCGCAAGGGCTACTTCGAGACCGCCAATGGCGGCACGCTCTTCCTCGATGAAGTGGGCGAGCTACCCTTGAGCACGCAGGTGCGTTTGCTGCGCGTGCTGGAGACCGGCGAGTTCATCCGAGTAGGAAGCAGCAAGAGCCAGAAGACCAACGTGCGCGTGGTGGCGGCCACCAATGTGAACATGCTGCAGGCCGTGGCGCGCGGCACTTTCCGCGAAGACCTCTATTACCGCCTCAACACGGTGCCGATACACATGCCCGCATTGCGCGAGCGCAAGGAGGATATCCACCTGCTCTTCCGCTGGTTCGCGCAGCAAGCCGCCACACGTTACAAGGCGCCCGTGATTACCCTGCGCGACGATGCCGTGCAAGTGCTGGTGAGCTACCGGTGGCCCGGCAACGTGCGCCAATTGCGCAACATCGTTGATCAACTCAGCGTGATCGAGCGCGACCGCGAGATCAACGCCAGCACCTTGCTCAGCTACCTGCCCGCAGAGAGCACCGCACTGGTGCCCGCTGGCGGAAGCGCAACGGGCAGCGGCATGGATAGCGTGAGCGAGCGCGAGCTCATCTTCAAATTCCTCTTCGACATGAAGAGCGACCTGAACGCGCTGAAGGAGAAGGTGAACGTGCTCACTGGCGGCGCGCCCATGCCCGCCATGGTGCAGCCCATGAGCCGCGAAGAGATTTTGCTGCCGCACCCGGCGCAGCCCATGCCCGGCACTGTGAGCATCGTGCCGCGCGATCAAGTGGCGCACGAGGACATCGACCACACCGAGGTGGAGGAGACACTCAGCCTCACCGAAAAGGAGAAGGAGTTGATCGTGAAAGCGCTGGCCAAGCACCGCAATCGCCGGAAGGCCGCAGCTCACGAATTGGGCATCAGCGAGCGCACGCTTTACAGGAAGTTCAAGGAGTACGAGATCGCATGAAGCAGTTCGCAATTGGCAATAGGCAGTTGGCAGTTGGCAAGCGCGGTGTGCTTCCAACTGCCTATTGCCTGCTGCTCCTGATGCTTCCTGCCTGCCGCATCAACTACTCCTTTTCCGGCGGCGATGCAGGCGATGCCCGCACCGTGAGCGTTGACCTCTTCGAGACACGTGCGCCTCTGGCAACGCCAACCGCTGCGCAAGGCTTCACGGAGACGGTGCGCGACCTGCTGCTCGCCCAAACGCGCTTGAAGCTCGCGCAAAGCGCCGGAGATGTGCAGTACAGCGGCAGCATCACCGGGTACGATGTGCAACCGGTGAGCATCCAGGCCAACGAGACATCGGCGCTCAACCGTCTCACCATCACGGCCAGTGTCACCTACGTGAACACTTTGGAACCGAAGAAGAACACCGAATTCTCCGTGAGCCGCTTCGCTGACTACAGCAGCAGCCAGGACCTCACGGCCGTGGAGGCGCAATTGGTGAACGAGATCGGCAAGCAGCTGGCGCAGGATATTTTCGACCGCACTTTGGGCAATTGGTAATGTCCTGCCGACGTCCCGTCGGCAGAAACGTGAGCTAGAGAAGAGAAAACGAAGTGGAGAATGTCCGTCCTGCCGACTTCCCGTCGGCAGAGACTTGAGCTAGAAAAGAGAAAACGAAGTGGAACGCGAACGCCTCACACGATTGCTGGAAGAGCCCAGCCGCATGGTCCGCGAGGACCTGAGCGACCTGAAGGCGATGACGCGCCAATACCCTTGGTTCAGCGGAGCGCGCTTGCTGCAAGCTGCTGGCGAGCAATTGAGCGGACAGGTGCTGGCCGATGAGACCTTGCGCACGGCCGCAGCGCACCTCCCTTCGCGCGAAGCGCTCTTCGACCTATCGAAGCGGGTGGCCGAGCCCACTCCCCTGCGTGTAGTGCGGACCGAGACAGCGGATGCAGTGGAAGCCGTTGTTCCCGAGGCCGAACAGTCGATTGAACCGCAGCCTGCGCAACCAGCACCAATCGGCCTTGTGCAAGTAGTGCCTGCACCGCCCGCTGAAGCAGAAGCTCCGGCACAATTGGTAGAGCCGACGGTGTCAGAGGATTTCGCCCCGGTCGTTGAAGAACTCGGCCCATTGCCTGCACCGGCTGAAGAAGAGCAAGTCGAGGCGGAGGAAGCAGTCGTGCTTCAACCTGAAACCGCAGAGGACACCGTTGCCAACGAATTGGAGAGCGAATACGTGAAGTCGGCCATGGCCCGTGCATACGACCTCACATGGCAGGAGCAACTCGCCGAGGCGCCACCCGAACCGGAACCAGCGCCGAAGCCCGAGGCACCGAAAGCACCAGCCCTCACACCAACTGCACGCCTTCGCTTTTCTGACTGGCTCCAAGCTGCCGATCAGGAAAGTGCAGCATTTGGCACCGGTGAATCACGGGTCGGACAAGCGCACA
The DNA here is from genome assembly GCA_049290175.1 of Flavobacteriales bacterium. Classification (GTDB taxonomy): domain Bacteria; phylum Bacteroidota; class Bacteroidia; order Flavobacteriales_F; family PHOS-HE28; genus PHOS-HE28. The sequence continues at coordinate 3,445 of JBATND010000420.1, forward strand.
CGATCAGCAACGCTGGCACTATTCCGGCGGCCATTGCTGTTACCAGCCCGGCGCCAAGCGGCACTGGTGCTAAGCCAAGTGCCGAAGAACAGGCCAAGCAGGCGCTGGATGCCAAGGCCCTGATCGATCGCTTCATCCGCCAGCAACCGCCTGAGATTCCGGCCAAGCCGTCGTTCTTCACCCCGCAACAGGCCGGCAAGAAGAGCCTCGACGACAGCGCAGGACTCGTTACCGAGACCTTGGCCCGCATCTACGAGCAGCAGGGCAACTATGCCAAGGCCGTGGAGGCCTATGAACGCTTGGCGTTGAAGTACCCTGAGAAAAGCGCTTACTTCGCGGCCCTTTCCAAAGCCGCTGAGGCGAAACTGACCCTCTGACCCATGTACACTGCCATCACCATCGTCATCCTCATCATCTGCGGCCTGCTGGCTCTGGTCGTGCTCGCCCAAAACCCCAAGGGCGGCGGCCTCGCGGCCGGATTCACCGGAGCCCAGCAGATTGGTGGCGTGCAGCGCACCGCCGACTTCTTGGAGAAAGCCACTTGGAGCCTGAGCGGTGCCCTGATGGTGCTCTGCCTCATCTCAGCTGGCATTCAGTCAGGCGCCAAGTCTGGCAACAAACTCGATGACCCCATTGAGCAATCTGCCCCCACCGAAGCTGGTGATGAGGCCGGAACCGAGAATCTGGATACCGAAGAGGGGGTAGAGTGATCCCTTGCCAGCCTGACAGCGGCACAGAACGCTTGTCACGCCAACGGCGCAAACTTGGCAGAACTCCCCCACCACGCCCCGCCCGGCACACCCGTTGTCAGGCGGGGCGCGGTCGTAAAACGACCCCCATTCTAACCCAAACAACCCAATCCTGACATGTCGAAAGTGAAACCGTTGGCCGATCGCGTGCTCGTGGAAGCCGCAGCGGCAGAGGAAACCACCAAGGGTGGCCTCTTCATCCCCGATACCGCCAAAGAGAAGCCCCAGCGCGGCAAGATCATCGCCGTGGGCAGCGGCCGTATCGCCGACGATGGCAAGGTGACCCCGCTGAGCGTGAAGGCCGGCGACGAGATCCTCTACGGCAAGTACAGCGGCACCGAGCTGAGCTACGACGGCAAAGACTACCTGATCATGCGTGAGAGCGACATCTACGCGATCCTGAACTAAGCCGGAACCTCCAGAAAGCAACCGTACCCGCGACCCACGGGGTCGCCCCTAGCTAAACCCAAGCAAAACGTACGGGCCGATCATGATCGGCCCCAACCCACAAGAAAATGGCAGCAAAGAACATCCAATTCGAGATTGACGCACGCGACCGCTTGAAGCGCGGCGTTGACCACCTTGCGAACGCCGTGAAGGTGACCCTCGGCCCCAAAGGCCGCAACGTGATCATCGACAAGAAATTCGGAGCGCCCCAAGTGACCAAGGACGGCGTTACCGTGGCCAAGGAGATCGAGCTGAAGGACGCCGTGGAGAACATGGGCGCCCAGATGCTGAAGGAAGTGGCCAGCAAGACCGCCGACATCGCTGGCGACGGCACCACCACCGCCACCGTGCTCGCGCAAGCCATCGTTACCAGCGGCTTGAAGAACGTAGCCGCTGGCGCCAACCCCATGGACCTGAAGCGCGGCATCGACAAGGCCGTGACCGCCGTGGTGGACGAGCTCAAGAAGATGAGCAAGGCCGTGGGCGACGACAACGCCAAGATCAAGCAAGTGGCTTCGATCAGCGCCAACAACGACGACGCCATCGGCACCCTCATCGCTGAGGCCATGGCCAAGGTGAAGAAGGAAGGCGTGATCACCGTGGAAGAAGCCAAAGGCACCGACACCACGGTTGAAGTGGTGGAAGGCATGCAGTTCGACCGCGGCTACCTCAGCCCCTACTTCGTGACCAACGCGGAGAAGATGGAAGCCGACCTGGAGAACGCCTACATCCTGATCTACGACAAGAAGATCAGCACCATGAAGGAGCTGCTCCCTGTTCTGGAGAAAGCCGCGCAGACCGGCAAGCCCCTGCTGATCATCGCCGAGGACATCGACGGTGAAGCGCTGGCCACCTTGGTGGTGAACAAGATCCGCGGCGCCCTGAAAGTGGCTGCCGTGAAAGCACCAGGCTTCGGCGATCGCCGCAAGGCCATGCTGGAGGACATCGCGATCCTCACCGGCGGCACCATGATCAGCGAGGAGCGCGGCTTCAAGCTGGAGAACGCCGACCTGAGCATGCTGGGCAAGGCCGAGAAGATCAGCATCGACAAGGACAACACGACCATCGTGAACGGCGCTGGCCAGAAGAGCGACATCACCGCGCGTGTGAACCAGATCAAGGCGCAGATGGAGACCACCACCAGCGACTACGACAAGGAGAAGCTGCAAGAGCGCTTGGCGAAACTCGCCGGCGGTGTTGCCGTGCTCTACATCGGTGCCGCCACGGAAGTGGAGATGAAAGAGAAGAAGGACCGCGTTGACGATGCGCTGCACGCGACCCGCGCCGCCGTTGAAGAGGGCATCGTGCCCGGCGGCGGTGTAGCCTACATCCGCGCACAGAAAGCCATCGAGAAGATGGAAGGCGCCAACAACGACGAGACCACCGGCATCGGCATCGTGCGCCGCGCCATCGAAGAGCCGCTGCGCCAGATCGTGGCCAACGCGGGCCTCGAAGGCAGCATCATCGTGCAGAAGGTGCGCGAGGGCAAGGCCGACTACGGCTTCAACGCCCGCACCGAGGAATACGAGAACCTGCTGGCCGCCGGCGTGATCGACCCCACCAAGGTGACGCGCGTGGCACTGGAGAACGCTGCCAGCATCGCAAGCATGCTGCTGACGACCGAGTGCGTGATCAGCGAGGAGAAGGAAGAGAAAGCACCGGCACACAGTCATGGTGGAATGGGTGGCGGCATGGACATGATGTAAGTCGCGTCCAACGCATCTCTTCAATGCGCGAGCCCTGGCGAAAGCCGGGGCTCGTTGCGTTTGGTGGCCGAAGCTCGACCTCCCGGTACCTTGGCTGCTGTGAAGCGCCTCGCCTTTCTCCTGGTCCTCGCATGCTGCGCAATCGGCTTCTCGCGCTTGGCCGCCCAGGATCTGCGCTTCCAACTCATCACCACCGATCACGGCCTCAACGACAACGGCATCACTTGCCTCCTTGAGGACCGTGACGGATTCATCTGGATCGGCACCGAGCGCGGCCTCAACCGTTTCGATGGGAGCCATGCGCATTCGGTGCCCGGCATCGCTGATCGCATAAGCGCGCTCGCGCAGGCCCATGATGGCGCCATCTGGATCGGCACCACCGACAACGGCCTGTTCCGCTGGGATGGAACTGCGCTGCAACACTTCATGCACTCCGAAGCTGATCCGACCAGCCTGCCCACGACCCGCATCAACGACCTCTTCGCATTGGATGACAGCATGCTGATGATCGCGGGATCACCGGCGTCAGTGGTCTTCATGGACATGCGGAGCGGCGCTTTCAGCACATGGGGAGCACGCCTGGAGGACGGTTCATCTGCCTTCGGAGCATATGGTGGCTCGACTCAATGGTGCCATGCCATTGCACCCATTGGCAACGATCTGCTCTGGCTGGGAATGCTCAACAACCAGCGCAGCCTGCTGATGCGCCGCAGCGATCGTTCGTTGCATCGGGTCATCCCGAATCAATCGTCGGCTGGCCCGCACCACACCCGAACGTGCGCAGCAGAATTGAACGGCATCGTGTACATGGGCGGCTGGCAGCGCGATGTGGAACGCATGCGCAGCGAGGAACCTCAGCAGCAGCTCACCTCCTGGATCACGCCGGATGAGACCATGGCCCTGTGCGCATGGGGCGATCGATTGGTGGTGGCAACCAAACGCAGCGGACTGCTGCTCTTCGACAACGAAGGCGCATCGTTCGCTTTGCGTCGCGGGCCAACGGACAACAACAGCCTGCCAACCGACCAGATGCGCTGCCTGCTTGCCGATGGCCACGGCAATCTGTGGGTGGGAACTTCCAAGGGCCTTGCCGTGCATGCTCCACCGGTTTGGCAGATGCAGGAGCGAATTCTTGCAGCCGACAACGGCACTGATCCGGTGATACACGCACTCTTGCCTTTGCCCGATGATGGTTTGCTGGTGCTGGGCAGCAACTGGATCACGAACATGCACGATGGACTGCCTTCACCAACCGTGCAACGCTGGGGCAAAGGCACGATCACCACTTGCCTCTCGGCTACCTTGGGTTCATCGCGTCTGCTCGGCTCTGAAACCGGATTGCTGCGCGTGCATGCTGAAACACTTCAGCCCATTGCTCCTTTCCAGCGATCGCGCTTGGGCATTGACCTAGGTGGCTTCGGTGAGCAGTATCAAGTGCGAGGCGCGTTCCCTGACACGCTCGATGGTGAACCTGTTTGGGTGGTGGGCGCGCTGGGCTACGGAGTCTTCACCTATCGCGACCACGATGGCGATGTCGTACTCGATTGGAATGATGCGACCCTGTACGGCGTAAAGGAACTGGCCATGGTGCGCGGCATGCTGCGCGATGAAGAAGGCGTGTATTGGTGTGCCACTGATGGCGGCATCACGCGCACCACGATCAACCCGCCGGGGATGCGCGTGTTCAATCAGGCCGAAAGCGTAGCACTGAAACAAGTCCGCGCGATCCATCTGCAAAGCGATACGATCTGGGCCGTGCTGCGCGATGGCATCCTGATCAGCATACATGGCGATGAGCCCCATTTGCATGTGCCACCTTACTGGAGCGGAGTAATGCGCGGCTTGGCCTCCGATGCCAGTGGGCGCATCTGGATCACCACGGATGATGGCCTCAACCGCTACGATCCGCGAAGCGACGAGTGGCTGCATGTGCAAGTGAACGACGGTGGCACGCACCGCAATCCGCACGGACCCATCGCGCTGCTTGGTGATAGCCGCATGGCCTTCGCCAGTGGAAGGCACATCGTTTATTTCAATCCCAAGCACTTCGACGATTCGCCCCCATTGCCCGCACCCTACCTCGTTGAAGCCATCAGTGCAGGTCGCGGTTTGGCGCCGCAACACGGCTTGCTGACCATGAGCTATCGCGAGGGCGCATTGGACATCCGGTTGAGCGCCAAGCCCACCGGCGTCCCCCTGCCCTGCCGCATCCTCTATCGCCTCGATGGCGTGGAGTCCGAATGGCGCGAGGCAGCGGCTGGCGAGCTGCTCCGCTATGCAGGGCTGCCCGTGGGCGAGCATCGGCTCTTGGCCAAAGCGATCGATTCCTTCGGCCGCGCAGGCGACACGAGCACCTTGCTCACGGTGCGGATCACAGGCCCATTCTGGCAGCAATGGTGGTTCTATGCGATCGCCGCGCTGATCATCTCCATCGGCGTATATGCTTGGTCGCGTTATCGGCTAGCGCAAGCGCTAAAGCTGCAGGCCGTGCGCAACCGCATCGCCAGTGATCTGCACGATGAGGTGGGCTCTTCGCTCAGCAGCATCACCATCGGATCGAAACTGGCCGCACAATTGAGCACCAGCGAGAGCCCGCAAGTGAAGGAGATCCTCGCGCGCATCGGAGAGACCAGCAGCGAGAGCCTGCGGAGCATCAGCGACATCGTGTGGGCCATCGACCCGAAGAACGATCAGGGCGAGGCACTGGTGAAGCGCATGCGCCGCATCGCCAACGAATTGCTGGAGAGCAAGGGAATCGAAGTCTCATTCAGTGTTACCGGCGGCGTGGAAGAGCTGAAGCTGCCGATGAACGCGCGCAAGGAGATCGTGCTCATCTACAAGGAGGCCGTTCACAACGCGAGCAAATACAGTGGCGCCACACGCGTGCAGGTGTCATTGCATCTGCTCAATGGCTCACTGTCGCTGCTCGTGCAGGACAACGGAAAGGGCTTCGATCCCGTGCTGCATCCCGATGGGCATGGCTTGAGGAGCATGAAACGAAGGGCGGGAACACTGGGCACCGTGCTTGACCTGAGGAGCACGCCTGGCACCGGGACGCAAGTCGGCCTGGTGGTGGACCTCACGAATATTCGTGATTGAGATTGACGACGATGCAGCCTCTCTTTGAGGCCAATGAGAACATTTCTGCTCGCCACGGCTATCCCGCTCGCAACCCTCGCGCACGCACAGACCTTCATGCGCGCCTATACCCTGCCGGGCGCCAGTTTCGATCCACCGCAGGCCTATCTCGTCGCATCCGGAGTGATCCCGTTCGATGATGGCTACATGATCACCACGCTCGATGGCCGCGCCGTGGGCACCGATCTCGATGGTGCTGTTACCGTGACCGTGGACCTGCGCAACGCGGATGGCTCTCACAGCAACAATCAGTTGATCCGCGCCGTGGAGCGCATCGGCAACGACATCCTTGCCTTGGTGGGCAAGGGCGCCGATACCACCGTGGTGATGCGCGTGGGCGCCAATGCCGTGGTGCAATGGCAGCGGGCCACCGTATTTACCGGAGCGGCTTCGCAGGATGGGATCATCGCCTTGCCCGATGGCGGCTGCATGCTGAGGCACAACAGGAGCCAGGGTCTGAACAGCAGGCCCGTGCTCACGCGGTTCACCGCCAACGGCAGCGCTACGTGGCAGCGCACCTATCGCGCGGGATCCACAACGGTGGGCAGCCTCTTCATACGCGGCATGGCACCATTGGCTGATGGCGGCCTCATCGTCACTGGAGCGTACAACCCCACCTCGCCTATGCGGCCGGTGGTGGCCAAGCTCGCCGCCGATGGCACGCCCGATTGGGTGCGCGAGATCGCATCGCAGAACAACGGCAACGAGATCGGCTTGACAGCGATCGAGTTGGCCAATGGCGATATCCGCGTAGCCGTGGGCGATGTGCAGATCGGTGCGCGCCTCGCCACGGTGGATCTCTCATCGACCGGCACACTCATCGCAGCACGGGCCTACGGCGGGCTCCCCGCCTCTCCGGGTGTTGTTCGCTTCCAGCCCGATGGCAGCCTCTCTGGCGCATGCTCGAACAATGGAACGGCCTTCCGCATCGCGGCCGACGGCACGCCCGTCTTTGGAATCGCGTATGCCGCACTGCCAGGCTCAGCTATGGTTTCCGAGGACTTCCGCGTTACACCGGACGGCGGCCATCTATTCCTCGGCAACTACACCTACACCGGCTTCTCCGACTTCACACCGGTGCTGTACAAGACCGGTCCCTTGGGTCAAGTACCAGCTCCTTTCAGCACCAACGTTCCCTTGTCGTTGCAGGCGTATGCACCTGTCCTCTCCACCGGATCGCTCGCCGATTCCGTGGTGAGCAGCATCCACACCACCACCTTGCAATTCGTGGTCGATCCACTGTTCACCGACACGCTCTTCGGTGTGCCCACCGCGATCCGCGAACTGCCTGCGGCGAACGAAGCACCCATGCTTTGGCCGAATCCAGCCACGGACCACATCATGCTGGAACACACTGAAGGCATCCGCCAAGTTTTCATCACCGATGCGAGAGGCCGGTTGGTGCATGAAGCAAGCGTGAGCGTTTCACCTGTGCGGATCGGAACAGCGAGCATGCGACCAGGTGTCCATCATGTCACGGTGGTCACGCAGCTGGGGCGACGTTCCACTGCGGCATTCATCGTGGGTGATACGAAGCATTGATCAAAGGCATCACGGCATCTCGTGATTGATGCGGCTGAGGTATTCAGGGACCTTTGGTGGGATCAAGGAAATCGATCATGCGAATCATCACTACGCCCTTCGCCGCATTTGTCCTTGCTTGCCTTTCATTCGCCCAACCCGGCACCCCCGACCCCACCTTCGGCACCGGTGGCAAGGTGAGCCTTCAACTCGACGGGCAGCCCACCAATGGCTTCGCGGTGGCTTTCACCCAAGATGACATGGTGGTGGTTGCCGGCCAAACGGGCAACCCCGCCATGCCTTTCGTGATGCGCTTCCTTCAGGACGGGCAGCCGGATGCGGGCTTCGGCACCAACGGCACTGTGATCCTCTCTTTGGCCGCGAACGAAACGGGCGAGTTCCGTTCGGTGCTGGTGGATGGCATGGGCCGCGTGGTGGCCGCGGGATCGAAAGGTCCAACGGGCATCGGTGGCATCGGACAGCGCGATGCGTTGCTGGCACGCTTCACCAGCACGGGCGCACTGGACAACAGCTTCGCCGCAAGTGGCATCGCCATCACCAACCTCAGCAA
>JBATND010000421.1:0-28757 GCA_049290175.1 Flavobacteriales bacterium
GCCAGGAGCCACATGCTCATCGGCGACGATCTCAAGCGCATCGCATAGCGGGATCGGGAGAAGAACGCTCTCGATGTCGTGGAAGCCGTCCGGGCGTTTACGAACCACATTCAGACCGAGGTTGATCTTCGCTTTAGGGAATACGACCATGCCGCTCCTGATAGTGGCGCCGAATGTACCCCAGGCGTGCAAGCGCCATCCGGGCATCCTTCTACCTTCGTCCGCCCAAAGGCGCAGCGCATGGAGACTTTCCTGGAGTTCGAGAAGCCCATCCAGCACATCATCGAGCAGATTGACAAGCTCAAAGAGGTGTCTGCAGAGAGCAAGGTGGACGTGACCGCCACGCTGAAAGACCTGGAGAAGAAGCTGCGCGACACGCAAGACGAGATCTATGCGCGCCTCACGCCATGGGAGCGCGTTCAGGTAAGCCGTCATCCCGACCGGCCCTATACCCTGAAATACATCGACCACCTTACCGACGGCAGCTTCGTGGAGTTGCATGGCGATCGTACCGTGAAGGATGACAAGGCCATGGTAGGCGGCTTCGGTCTGATGAACGGACGCTCGGTGATGTTCATTGGCCAGCAAAAGGGCATCAACACCAAGATGCGCCAGTACCGCAACTTCGGCATGGCGAATCCGGAAGGCTATCGAAAGGCCCTGCGCCTGATGAAGCTCGCCGAGAAATTCAACAAGCCGGTGGTCACCTTCATAGACACCCCGGGCGCTTTCCCTGGGTTGGAAGCCGAGGAGCGCGGACAAGGCGAAGCCATTGCTCGCAACCTCTTCGAGATGGTGCAGCTGAAGGTGCCCGTGATCTGCGTGATCATAGGCGAAGGCGCTAGCGGCGGAGCCTTGGGCATTGGCGTTGGCGATAAGGTGCTCATGCTGGAGAACACATGGTACAGCGTGATCTCCCCCGAATCGTGCAGTTCAATCCTATGGCGCAGCTGGGATTTCAAGGAGCAAGCGGCTAAAGCCTTGAAGCTCACCGCCGAGGACATGCTTGCGAACAAGCTCATCGATGGCATCGTGAAGGAGCCGCGCGGCGGTGCTCATGCCGATGTGGATGAAGCCTGCCGCCTGGTGAAGGCCGAGGTGCAAAAACACTTGGACCGGCTGTTGAAGATCTCACCTGAGAAGCTCGTGGAGCGCCGCATTGCCAAGTTCTGCGACATGGGCGTGGTGCTCAAGGCCAAAGCCGAAAAGAAGACCAGCAAGGCCGCGAAGGCTTAAGCCTATCGATTGGTTTGCAGCAGAACGTACGCAACCGGATGCGGTGCAATCTGAACGCTAACGACCGTTCCTAACGTTGGATCGAAGGCGGTGATGCTGCTTCCGCTCGAAGCCAGAACGGCACCGGAAACAGGATCATAGGTCAATCCGCGTACCTCTATTCCTGTCATCAAGGTCGTGGTGGCGGTAGAGGGATAGTCGAACCGCTTGATTCCCGAACCGAACCCGAGCGAATAGAGGTTCTGAGACACCCGCGCCACACATTGCAACTGCTCACCGGGGAAGGATCGCATGGTGAAAGTCCCGCCCAGCGATGCGTTCACCTCTTGGATCACTCCCCCAGTGGCGGTGTTCCCGAATAGGATGAGGCGCTGCGCATCAATCTCGAACAGGGCTATTGCCCGAGCATCGGAATTGAATTGGGCAAGCACGGAACCTGATGAGGCGCCCAACCGCATCAGCTTGCTTTGCTGGGCTACCGGATCATGGGCCGAACACAAGATGGCATCGCCGATGGCTGCTACCGCGTCGCCAGAATATCCCGATGGGAGCGTGGCTGAGAAGGAGGAAGCGCCATCGGCGGTGTATCCGCGCAGGGCACCATCAGCGCCGCAGACATAGATCCTGCCGTCGCGCAAATCCTTCGACACACCGGTGAAGTACCTCGGCCATAGGCCAGGGTTGGGCATCAGTGCCTGGACAGCGCCCGTGGTGATGCGCCTGCGCTCGAAAGGCTGGCTCGAAGTGCCTGCGGTGAAGAGGTGATCGAGTCCAATTGATGCATGTGACAATTCGGGCACAACCACGAACGGTGAGATCGCCCCAAGACTGTCCACCCGCGAAATGGTATAGGGACCTGATACATCAGAGGGCGGCACCAAGAACATGGAGCGGATGCGCAGCGGGGCAGCTTGCACGGCGATGGACAGGAAATCGCTTGCGCTGTTGGTGCCATCGCTGGCAATGGCGGTGAGCACATACTGGCCGGAAACGATGCGTTCACTGGTCACGGGCAGGTCCACACTGAATTCCTTCGACCGCGCATTGACTGAGGCTTGCACCGCCGCCGCGATGGGCACGCCATCCACATCGGCTATCAGCACAGTAACGCTCTTCACCGCACGATCATCGCTCACGGCCACGCCCACCGTGATCGTATCGGGTATGCCCACGCTATAACCCGCCCCAGGACTGGTGATGCGTACCGTGGGCGGCGTAGAGTCCGCGTCCTTGCGGCAACTCACGGCCAGCGCCCCAGCAAAAGCCGCAACCAGCAAGCATTGTTGATAGCGCATGGCCGCAAGATACCCGATGGGTGGGCGATGCTGATCAGCGTTGCAACTTCTCAACAGCCCCGATTGTTGATCCAATGGCGGATCGCTGTTGATACTTCGGCTTAAGCGGCCGACATGCGCGGCTACTTTTGACGCCCTTTCGCCCAGAGCTGGCAGCGCAAGTCCTCAGGACTGAGCACACCTCCTGAGCGTCAACATACAGGACCATGTCTGACCTCTCCCCTTCGCGCGCGCAAGGACGTTTGCGCGGAGGCCCCCGCCGCGATTCCGCTTCGACTCTGCTGGCCTCTGCCTTGGAAGCCGGCAAGCTGCCGCCCCAAGCACCCGAATTGGAACAAGCCGTTCTCGGCGCGCTCATGCTCGAGCGGAACGCCGTGAATGAGGCCATCGACATCCTGCAGGCCGACAGCTTCTATGTGGAGGCGCACAAGCGCATCTTCAACAGCATCCTTGAGCTGTTCCGGAACGACAAGCCCATCGACATCCTCACGGTAACCGAGGAACTGAAGAAGCGCGGGGAGCTCGATGTGGTTGGCGGCGCTTTCTACATCAGCCAGCTCACCAGCAAGGTGGCCAGCAGCGCGAATGTGGAGTACCACGCGCGCATCATCAGCCAGAAGCACATCCTGCGCGAACTCATCCGCATCAGCGCCGAGACCACGCGCGACGCATACGACGATAGCGCCGACGTGTTCGATTTGCTCGACAAGGCCGAACAGGACCTCTACGCCATCACCAGCGGCAACCTCAAGCGCAACTACGAGCCGATGAGCGACCTGATCCAGGACGCCATCGCACAGATTGAGAACGCTAAGAGCAAAACCAGCGGCGTGAGCGGCGTGCCTACCGGATTCACGAATCTGGACAAGCTCACCGCAGGCTGGCAGCGCAGCGACATGGTGATCGTGGCGGCCAGGCCGGCCATGGGAAAGTGCTTGGGCAAAGGCACCAAGGTGCTCATGTTCGATGGCACCCTGAAGGCGGTGGAGGATGTGCGCGTGGGCGATCAGCTCATGGGCGACGATTCCACGCCGCGCAACGTGCTCTCGCTTGCGCGTGGGCGCGAGGCCATGTATTGGGTGCATCAGAACCACGGAATCAGTTACCGGGTGAATGAATCACACATCCTCTCGCTGAAGCGCAGCCGACGAGAAGGTGGCCATGCGCATGGCGAGGTGCTCAACATCGAGGTGCGCGATTTCCTCGCCCGTTCATCCAAGTTCCGCTCGAATTACAAGGGCTACAAGGTGGCCGTGGACTTCCCGGAGCAGCATGTCCCGATTGATCCCTATTTCCTTGGCCTCTGGCTCGGGGACGGACACAGCCTCAGTTCGCGTATCACGACCACGGATGAGGAAGTGGTGGAGAGCATGAGCGAGCTCGCCGGTACGCTGAGCAGAAAGCTCGTGGTGTACCAGCAAGAAGGAAAGGCCCCGAACTACGCCATCACCAAGGGCCATCGTGGCGGGCGGCACGAAGCATCGCTGCAAGGGGACCTGGCCGCGCTGGGCCTGCTTGACAACAAGCACATCCCGCACAGCTATATCGCGAACACGAAAGAGGTGAGGCTCGCGCTCCTGGCTGGCTTGCTCGACTCCGATGGCCACTACAACGCGTCCTTCAACGTGTATGAGATCACGCAGAAGGACGAGGCCCTTGCACGCTCGATCAAGTTCCTCTGCGACTCGTTGGGATTCAAGACCTCGATCCGATCCAAGACAGCTACGATCAAGGACCGCGGCTTCGCCAGCACCGTTCATCGGGTACGCATCAGCGGCGCCTTGGACGCCATCCCTGTGCGCATAGAGCGCAAGAAGGCCCGCGTGCGCAAGGCCAGCACCGCGCCCCTGCATACCGGTATCGCGCTCGAGTACGACAAGATCGACGATTATTATGGCTTCACCATCGATGGCAACCGGCTCTTCCTTCTGGAAGACATGACGGTGACGCACAACACCGCCTTCGTCCTCAGCATGGCGCGCAACATCGCTGTGGAGCACAAGAAGGCCGTGGCCGTGTTCAGCCTGGAGATGAGCAGCACGCAGCTGGTCACGCGATTGATCGCCAGCGAGGCGGGCATCAGCAGCGAGAAGCTCCGGAAGGGCGAGCTGAACGATCAGGAGTTCGCCATCCTGCACCAGCACATCGCGCGCCTCACCAATGCGCCCATCTTCATCGACGACACGCCAGCGCTCAACATCTTCGAGCTGCGCGCCAAGGCCAGGCGCCTCAAGAGCCAGCACAATGTCGATCTCATCATCATCGACTACCTGCAGCTGATGACCGGCGGCGGCGACAATCGCGGCGGCAATCGCGAACAAGAGATCAGCAGCATCAGCCGAAGCATCAAGAGCATCGCCAAGGAGCTCGACATCCCCATCATCGCACTCTCGCAGTTGAGCCGTGCCGTGGAAACGCGCGGCGGAGACAAGCGGCCCATGCTCAGCGACCTGCGCGAATCGGGCGCCATCGAGCAGGATGCCGATATCGTTTGCTTCCTGTACCGTCCAGAGTACTACAAGATCTACGAGGACGAGCACGGCAGCACCTTGGGCATCGGTGAGGTGATCGTGGCCAAGCACCGGAATGGCGCCTTGGACACCGTGCGCCTGCGCTTCATACCGGAACTGGCCAAATTCGCCGACTTGGATACCATGCCGGGTAACTTCGCCCTCGATGGCATGGGATCGGACGACGGGGCGCTCCGCACCGTGACCCGGCCCAGCCGCATGAACGATGACTTCGGCACCGACGATCAAGACGCTCCTTTCTAGTAGGCTACTCGCACTTGTTGCGACCGTGGCGCTCGTGCTGCCCGCGCTGGCCACCAAATTGCTCATCCCCATGGATGATTCGCAGCGCGACCACTTGAAGGCATACGGCGTAGCGTATTGGACGCTCCAGCGGGATGTGCCCGTGGAATGGTTGCTCAACTATCGTGGCGGCAGCTTCATGATCGACCACTACCAAGTGATCGAGCAAGAACTGAAGGTGCGCGGCGTCTCCTTCCAAGTGATCGCCGACGCACAAGCCGCCGCCATCCTGAACGAGATCTCCGACCCCGAAGTGAACATGGAGGCCGTGAAGCTCGAAAAGCCACCCAAGATCGCCGTGTACGCTCCGGAAGGCTTTCAACCATGGGACGACGCCGTGGCCTTGGTGATGAAGTATGCCGAGATCCCTTACGAGCGCATCTACGATCCGCAGGTGATTGCTGGCGTACTGCCGCAATACGATTGGCTGCACCTGCACCACGAGGACTTCACCGGGCAATACGGCAAATTCTACCGCAGCTACAGCAATGCGCCCTGGTACCGAGCGCAAGTGCAGGAGAGCGAAGCCATGGCCGCGCAACTCGGCTTCGCCAAGGTGAGCCAGATGAAACTCGCCGTGGCCCTGAAGATCCGCGACTACGTGGCTGGCGGCGGCTATCTCTTCACCATGTGCTCCGGCACCGACAGCTACGACATCGCGCTCGCCGCCGAAGGCGTTGATATCTGCGCTACGGAATTCGATCACGACCCGATCGATCCCGCCTGCCAGCATAAGATCGACTTCAACAAGGGCTTCGCTTTCCGCGACTACCGCTTGATCACGGACCCCATGATCTACGAGTTCAGCGAGATCGACGCCACCGACATCCACGGACGCATCGGGCAACCGCGCGACTTCTTCACGCTCTTCGATTTCAGTGCGAAATGGGACATCGTGCCCACCATGCTCTGCCAGAGCCACGAGCAGGTGGTCCGCGGTTTCATGGGGCAGACCACCGCGTTCCGCAAGAACCTGGTGAAGCCCGGCGTCACCGTCATGGGCGAGAACAAGGCGCAGGGCACCGTGAAGTACATCCACGGCGAATACGGCTTGGGGCAATGGACCTACTATGGTGGCCACGACCCGGAGGATTACCAGCACATGGTGGGCGACCCGCCAACCGACTTGAGCCTGCATCCCAACTCCAGCGGGTACCGGCTCATCCTGAACAACATCCTCTTCCCTGCCGCGCGCAAGCGCAAGCAGAAGACCTGAGCAGCGCGCAACTGCCCGCTACCTTCACCGCCTTGCCATCCGCAGCGCTTCCATGGAATTAGACCCGCTCACCGCTATCTCCCCTATCGATGGTCGCTACCGCGACCGCACGCGTCAGCTCGCCCAATGGTTCAGCGAGCAGGCATTGATGAGCTACCGCCTGCGCGTAGAACTGGAGTACTTCGCTTTCCTCTGCGAACTGCCCTTGCCTGAACTTGCTGGCACCGCGGTGGACAAGCTGAAGGCGCTGCAGGAACGCGTGACCAACCTCAGCACCAGTGATGCCCAGCGCATCAAGGACATCGAGAAGGTGACCAACCACGATGTGAAAGCGGTGGAATACTTCCTGAAGGAGCGGTTGGCCGAAGCCGGTCTCGGCGCGCAGAAGGAGTTCGTGCATTTCGCGCTCACCAGCCAGGATGTGAACAACACGGCCATGCCCATGCTGGTGATGGATTTCCTGCGGCAAGGCTATCTGCCCGCCGTCACCGCTTTGCGCGATGCACTTCACGCTCTTGCGCTCGAATGGGCCCATGTGCCCATGCTCGCGCGCACCCACGGGCAGCCCGCATCGCCCACGCGGCTCGGCAAGGAGCTCCAGGTCTTCGTGGAGCGCATCGATCACCAATTGCGCCTGCTGAACGATGTGCCTTTCAGCGGGAAGTTCGGCGGCGCCACCGGCAACTTCAACGCGCATCACGCAGCGTATCCGGAAATCGATTGGGTGGCCAAGGCCGATGAATTCCTGGAGAAGCGGCTGAGCCTTCGGCGCCAGCAATTCACCACGCAGATCGAGCACTACGATCACCTCGCCGCGCTCTTCGATGCCATGCGCCGCGTGAACACCATCCTGATCGATCTGTGCCGAGATGTTTGGCACTACGTGAGCCTCGACTACTTCCGCCAGCGCACAAAGGCCGGCGAGATCGGCAGCAGCGCCATGCCGCACAAGGTGAACCCCATCGATTTCGAGAACGCCGAGGGCAACTTGGGCATGGCCAACGCGCTGCTCGGTCACCTCAGCGAGAAGCTGCCCATCAGCCGCTTGCAGCGCGACCTCACCGACAGCACCGTTACGCGCAACATCGGCGTGCCCATGGCGCACACCATGCTCTCCATCGACAGCATCCGCAAGGGACTGGGCAAATTGCTGCTCAACGAAGCCGCCATCCTGCGCGACCTCGATGCGCAATGGCCCGTGGTGGCCGAAGGCATGCAGACCATCCTGCGCCGCGCGGGCTATCCGCAGCCCTACGAGCGCCTCAAAGACCTCACACGCGGCAAGGACCGCATCACCGCCGACGACATGCGCGTCTTCATCGAGTCGCTCGATGTTGCTGATGATGTGAAAGCGCAACTGCGCGCACTCACGCCGCGCAACTACACCGGCATCGACCTTTTGGCGCGCGTGATGCCCTGAGCGCAATGCGCTCGTGACTGTTCCGTTGAAGCAACATGACGCCTGAGCGCCGCCTGTGGATCACGCGTTGGCTTCGACGCGCAATCGTAGCAGGCATGCTCGCGCTCCTCGTGCTCGTTACCTGCGACCAGGTGATCCAGCTGCGCTCACGGCATTACCTGCACGACTCAGTAGCTGCCGTGCCAATGAATGAGGTGGGCCTGGTGCTGGGCACATCGGACCGCGCGCGCGGCGGCGGCACCAACCTCTTCTTCAAGTACCGCATCGAAGCCGCTACGGCGCTCTACCAAGCCGGTAAGGTGAAGCACTTGCTCGTGAGCGGCGACAATGGCACGCTGAGCTACAACGAGCCGCGACAGATGCGCCGGGCCCTGATGGCGGCTGGCGTTGACAGCGCGCATATCACGCTCGACTTCGCGGGCTTCCGCACGCTCGACTCCGTGGTTCGCGCGAAAAAGGTGTTCGGGCAACAAGGCTACACGGTGATCAGCCAGCGCTTCCACAACGAGCGCGCGGTCTATCTGGCCCGCTTTTATGGAATCGATGCCATCGGTTTCAATGCAGCCGACCCACCGCCGCGCTGGAGCGTGCGCACCTGGCTGCGCGAAAGGCTGGCGCGCGTCAAGGTCTTCATCGACCTGCTCGTGGGCAAAGAGCCCCGCTTCCTCGGAGAACCCGTGCCGCTAGGTCCAGTACAGCTTGATCAGGATTCTGAAGCCGTGCCATCCTGATCAATCAATCATCGGATAACACGGTGAAGTGCGCATCCATTGGATCGAGCTGATCGAGCCATCCGTCGAGCACATTGTTCCCTAGGGCCGCGATCCATGGAAGCGCGCTCAGTCTGCGTTCCTGAAGACCGTTGTTCGGAAAGAACTCGTCGAGCACGCGATCAAGCTGATCCAGCCGTATGGCTTCCTTCCTCCGCAATGCTCGATCGATGCGCGCTTGCAAGCCATCGAGTGCTCGTTGCATGCGCACCCGTGTCGCTTCGGCACTAGCGCTTAGAGTAGCGTCCGCAGCAGCAGCCTTTCTACGAGCCTCATCCATGGCTCTATGCACTTGAGCCATCTCTTCGCTGATGTGGGCATCGGCACCTTGTCCTTCTCGCGCGAGCCTTGTGCGCAGCTCATGAGCCGGAGCGAAGAGGTCCTCCAACGACAATCCTAATCCACTGCGGATCCGATCGGCCTTTGCCGTCAGCAACGCCGCGCTCGTGCGCAACAGCACCACAGGCATCGGCAACTGAATGGCTTGGAAGAGCCATTTCAGCTGCATCCAATACGCCAGTTCTCCACCACCACCGATGTAAGCCATGTTGGGAAGGATAGTCTCTTGGTACAAGGGGCGCAGCAGCACATTCGGCGAGTAGTCCTGCGGCCGCAATTCAACATCGACCAGCAGCTCATCTGCCGTGAACCGAGGGCCGCCATCGAGAACTTGATAAGCTCCATCCGCTTCCTCGATGCGCGAGCGGTGGCCAGGGCGCAAGTGGAACAAGTTGATGGCCCGCGCATGCGCTTGCGGCGCATAGCGCTCGGACAGCCGCTCATCGGCATAGTCAACGGAGCGCTTGGCGATACGATTGAGCAGCTCCTCGCGCATGATGGGCGCGAACAATTGCTTCAGCGCCTGGTCATCCCCATCAATGATCACAAGGCCATAACGGCCGAAGAGCGCGTGCGCGAAACGGCGCGTGGCGTCAACGAGCGTGCGATCCCGACGATAGCACTCGCGCAGCAGCTCGCGAACGCGGTCGGCATCGATTCCGTGCCCCAACGCGGCGCACGCCTCTTCAACAACCGGTGCGATACCGTCCAATGGCAAGCGACCGACGGCACCGCCCGCAGCGCCCGGCCATTGCAGCTTCCGATCGCCGAACCAGGTGTGATCGATTTCCGCGCGATCATGATCCTCACTGGCCAACCAGAACACCGGAACCACCGGAACCTTGATGCGTTCTTCGGCTTCACGTGCGAGGCGGATGGTGTTGAGCAGCTTGAAGGGCACATAGAGCGGCCCAAGGAAGAGGCAGAGCTGGTGCCCTGTGGTGATCGTGAGGGCATCGGTGCGCGCAAGCTTCTCGATGCTCGCGGAAACAGCTTCGCCCAAGGCAATGCCTTCATACTGCCGCTTGATGGCCGCTACCAGCACCGCCCGGCTGGCAGCGCTGAAACGCTTGGCCTCCGCTGCCGCCTTCAGTCCGTCCCATGTAGGTGGATAATCGCGGAAGGAATCGAGGAAGGAGTCGCCTGCTGCGTGATCGAGCACGATCGGACTGAACCGCTGCGTAGCAGCATAGGCGATGCGATGAATAGGCATGTATGCGCTGCCCCGTTAGAAGGCAGCGCGAAAGTAGCGGCGTGCGGTCAGCACTTGCCGGGGCCTGTTGCCTCGGCGAACACATGCAGCACTTCCATGCCCTTCTCCAAGCCAGCGCTGGACAGGGTTCGCCGCACCATGGTGATCGCATCGGCACGCTCGCCAGAGGCAACCCCGGAGTACTTCAGCACAAGCACCCCGCTGCTCGCGCATGAATACTCCAAGGTGACCGACGACTCCTTCGCCACCTCCTTCGCCAAGCGCGCCAAGCCGGCATCATCGAGCCCTTTGACGAGAAGCGTCACTTGCACATCGTAAGTAGCCATGGCTGCCATCGAGCGCTGCGGAATCATGGCCGCCATCAATATGCCCAACAGACCTAGCAAGAGCATCTTCTTCATGGTTGACTTGTTTTCCGCAAGCTGGGCCAACCTGTCCGCATGAGCCATGACGGATGTTAGCTCACGAACCCGATTCCAAAGCGGGAGGTAATCGGCTCGCGAAATGGATGGCAGTGGCGACAGGTTCCATTCGTATTGAAACCCGACCTTCACCGGCAACAACAACCGGCCCATGCCCATCCGAATGACCCCCGACCGCCCTGGCGGCAATCAAAGCAACAGACCCAGCATGCCTAGCGGCGGTGGAGGTAGAAGAAGCGGCGGTGGCGGCGGAATCGGTGGCGGCCTGATCGGCGCGCTCCTCCCCTTGCTCTTCCGCAACCCGAAGCTCCTGCTCATAGGCGCAGTGATCATGGGCATCCTCTATTTCATGGGCGGCCTCGATGGATGCGGAGGCATGGTGCAACAGCAAGGCGGGCAGAACAACCTGCTGAGCATGCTCACCACCGGCGCCAATCTTGATCCTGCGGAATACGACAAGGCGCAAGTGCATGAACCGCTCGCCGATAACGTGAGCAACCCATTGCCGGAGCGCCATTCTCTCGATCATTTCGCGCCGCCACGTCAGAACCAAGGTCAGCAAGGCAGCTGCGTGGCCTGGGCAAGCGCCTATGCAGCGCGCAGCATCATTCACAATCAAGCTACGGGAGCCGCTCCGAGCAAGGCATCGGCCTTCAGCCCCAGCTTCATGTACAACAACATCAAGATCGAAGGCAGCAACTGCCAGGGCAGCTACCTGCACCGCGCCATGGATGACATGCTTCAACGCGGATCGGTGCCGTACAGCGAGTTCGCTTACACGGATGAATCGTGCAGCGCGCGCCCTGACCGGAGCATCGAGCAAGGCGCAGTGCGCTACCGCATCAAAGGCTTTCAGCGCCTGAGCCGCAGCGATGACCCCAACAGCCCGGTTGACCTGCTCGCCATGAAACAGCAGCTCGCGCAGGGCTCACCCGTAGTGATCGGGATGATGGTGGGCGGCAGCTTCATGCAAGCCATGGAAGGCCGCGATGTTTGGGTGCCCACGCAGCAAGACACGCGCATGAGCGGTTTCGGCGGCCATGCCATGTGCGTGATCGGCTACGACGATTACAAGCTGGGGCCGAATGATGGCGGTGCATTCCAGATCATGAATAGCTGGGGACCCGAGTGGGGCAACAACGGCATTGCCTGGGTGCCTTATGATGCCTTCGACTTCTTCACCAAGGAAGCCTACGCCGTACACCCCATGGGCACCAATGCCGATGAGAAGCCAGAGCGCTACGACTTGCGATTCGGCCTCGCTGTAGTGAACGACGAAGGAGCACCCACCGGTGCGCACATCGCATTGGAGCATCGCGGTGGCCGTGTGTTCCGAACTGCGAATCCGATTCCGAAAGGCACGCGCTTCAAGATCGAAGTGACCAACAACCTGGAGTGCTACACCTACATCTTCGGCGAAGAGACCGACCGCAGCACCTACGTGCTATTCCCGTACACGCCGAAGCACTCGCCCTACTGCGGCACCACCGGCATGCGCCAATTCCCACGTGACCACAGCCTAACTGCCGACGATGCGGGTAACATGGATGTGATGGCGATCATGGTGGCCAACCAACCCATGGATTATCCGGCGATCAACGAACGCATGAAGCAGCGCGGCAACGCGGGCCTTGCAAGCACATTGCCTGCGGTGCTCGGCAACGAATTGCTGGCGGAAACCGGCGCACAATACGGTGCAGGCGAGACCTTCTCGGTGAAAGCGCCAGCAACCAGCAATGCGCTTGCAGTGGTGATCGAGATTGAGAAGCGGTAACGCGCGCCCGCTACCTTGCGGCTGATGCAACGCATCCTTGCGGCCACACTCCTACTCGCATGCTCCATTGGCGCGCGGGCACAACGGCCGCTCTTCGATCGCGTCACGGCAGCCGATGGCCTTGCTGGCAATGAGGTCTTCTGCCTACTCGAGGACCACGACGGCTTCATCTGGGCAGGCACCGCAACGGGACTTTCGCGACTAGAGGGCACACGCATCCGCAACTTCTACTTCGACCCAAGCGATAGCACATCGTTGGCGAATGATCAGGTGAACAGCATCGCTCAAGATGGTAGTGGCGATCTCTGGCTGGCCACTATGAACGGGCTGTCGCGCTTCCATCGAAACACCGGGCATTTCACGACATACCGGATCCCTGCAACGGGCACTGCCGCCGTGCAAGCGAATCGGCTCCGGCAAGTGAATGTGCATGGCGACACCTTGGTGTGGGTGCTCACCGATGATGGCCTGTACCGTTTCGATGCGCGCAAAAGTTCATTCGAGCATGCCCAGGGTCGTCCGGCAGGCGAAGGACCAGCGGGATGGTGCCGATCGCGCAACGCCCTGCACTGGGATAATTCGCGCAAATTGCTCTGGGTAGCCACCGTTGAAGGCATGGCTGCGTGGGATGCGCGAACCGATCGCTGGAGCGATGCGCGCGCGCCTTCGCTTAAAGGTCCATGGCGCGAAAACGCAGAAGCGACCGCGCCCATGGTGCAAGGTGATACGCTCTGGTTCCACACGAACGACGGTTTTCAACTGGTTGCATTCAGCCTCAAGGATGGTTCGCTGACACGTCAGGCTCCGATCGCAACTGATGGCGAGCGCTTCAACCTGCAATGGCAGGCCATCGATGCGGACGGCCGCCATTGGCTCTCCACCTGGACACGTCGCGTGTTCCATCGCGCAGGGCAAGGCGCGTGGAACGAAGTGATCGCATCCCCCACCGATCCGGGGGCCATGCCATCGTCGAGCAGCGCGTTCTTCCTGAGCGCCAGCAACGGCGATCGTTGGTTGGCAACAGCTCGCGGGATCGCCGTGCAGCGCGCTGATCAACGCGCCACCACCTTGCATCCCGTGCGCACGGATAACGATGTAGGCGTTCTGCTTCCGTTGGGGAAAGACACGTTGCTCGCAGGCACAGCGAACGGGATCCAAATCATCTTGCTCAATAGCATGGGGGAAGCTCCAAAGAGCATCTCACGCGACCCGCCGACTCCAGGGCGCGATCAATTCCGGAACTCTATCAAGAACCTTCATCGCGCTTCCGATGGCCGCATCGCGGCATGCACCGGAGAGGGCTTCACCTGGTTCGATACGCATGATGGACGACTGCGAGAGGGCATCCGGCTTAACGATGCGCCTGATCGAATTGAACCGGGCACCACCTTCATGGCCGAGGCTGAGGGCGCGCGCTGGATCGGCACCTGGCGGCAAGGATTGTGGCGCTGCCCATTGGATGAAAAAACGCCTTGCGAGCGCATTGACACCACAACTGGACCGCATGGCAAGCTACCGGGGACCGGCCTCCTCTGCTGGCTTACCGACGCGCAAGGGCGGCATTGGGTGGGGCTGAATGACGGCGGTGGCATCGCGCACTTCGAGG
The DNA here is from genome assembly GCA_049290175.1 of Flavobacteriales bacterium. Lineage (GTDB taxonomy): Bacteria > Bacteroidota > Bacteroidia > Flavobacteriales_F > PHOS-HE28 > PHOS-HE28. Next base: position 14,105 of record JBATND010000421.1, read on the forward strand.
ACGGCCAATGGCGGGCTGTGCAGGATTCGCAAGGCCGCAACATCGGTGGCGTTGTGCGCGTGATGGCCGAAGGACCTGACGGGCGCTTGTGGCTTGGCACAAATGAACAGGGCATCGTGGTTTACGACCCCAGCAATGGCACCACGCACTACGTGACACGGCGCGACGGACTACCTGGCGCGCGTATCGTGGACCTCCGGTTCGTCAGTGATGGAACACTTTGGGTGATCGCTGATCAGGGTATCGCAAGCATGGCGCCGGGCTCTCGGGCACTAGTGCCCTTCGCGCTTCCGGCAGGTTTGCAGGAACGCGGTGCGGTGAATGCGATGACCCAACTCCCCGACGGCCGCTTGGCATTCAGCGTGCGCGACCGCATTGTGCTGCATGATCCGCGCGTGCCCACCCGGCCCGACGCAGCGCCGAAAGCCATCCTCACCGGCCATGGGGTGCGCGATAAGCAGGTCTTTGGTCCACCGCAACCCATGCAACTCGAATCGTCGAGCAAGGCCCTCACGCTGGAACTGGGAGCAACCGGCACGCGATGGGGCGCGCCATTGCTGTTCCGCTACCGCGTGCGTTCCATCGATACTGCATGGAAGAGCATCGGCGCAGCGCAGCGCATCGACCTATTCGACCTGCCATCGGGGAAGCATGAGATCGAAGTGAGCGCGAGCCACGATGCGCTTTCGTGGAGCGCAACGCCGGCGTTAGCTCAAGTGGAGGTGCTCCCACCCTTCCATGCCACATGGTGGTTCCGCGCCGCATCGAGCATCGTCCTCATCCTGCTCACGGCAATCGCCTTCCGCATCTATCTCGCAGGTCGTTTGCGCAAGCAGCGCGAAGCCTTCGAGCGCGAGCAGGCCGTACTGCGCGAGCGCGAGCGCATCGCCAGCGATATGCACGACGACCTCGGCGCTGGACTCAGCGGCTTGAAACTGCGCAGCGAGATGGCCCTGCGCGTGGAGAAGGACCCTGCGAAGCGTGAGCAACTCGCCTCACTTGCGGCTTCGGCCGGTGAGATCATCGGCAGCATGCGCCAGATGATCTGGGCCATGGACGATGGGCAGAGCACCGTGCATGACCTGCTCGCTTATGCCACCAGCTATGCGCGCAGCTATTGCGAACAGAACAAGCTCACCATCGACGTGCGCATAGCTGAAGGCATTCCTGATGCGCGGCTCACCTCTCAGCAGCGCCGCAACATCTTCTTGGTGCTGAAGGAAGCGCTGCACAACTGCGTGAAGCATGCCCAGGCCAATCGCGTCGATTTGCATGTTGAATGGGAGAATGGCCTGCGCATGCGCATCACGGATGATGGCATCGGACTGCCTAAGGCCGCTGATGCCGGAACAGGCAATGGCATGCGCAACATGCGCAAGCGCGTTGAGGATCTGCATGGCCGATTCGAGGTGCATGGCGATGGCGGCACTACGCTATCCTTGCATGTGCCCATCCAGAGGCCCGCGTTATAACCTTCGTTCTATTGGTCGCCCACGCCCCACCTAGCAGCTTTGCGGCATGACCAAGACGAAAGTGATACGCGTGAGCGTCGTAGAGGACGACAGCACCATCCGCGAGACCCTGCGCTCTCTCTTTCTCTTCGAGGAAGGCATGGAGCCCTTCACCGTTCACAGCACTGCTGAAGATGCCTTGTTGCGCTTGAATGAGAATTGCCCCGATGTGGTGCTCATGGACATCAACCTGCCCGGCCAGAGCGGCATTGATTGCGTGCGCCAGATGAGCCAGCGCTGCACCAGCACGCAATACCTCATGTACACCGTGCATGACGATGACCAGCGCGTATTCGAGGCGCTGAAGGCCGGCGCCAACGGCTACATCCTCAAGAGCAGCACGCCCGATGAGATCCTCGCCGCTGTGCGCGAACTGCAAGCGGGCGGTGCGCCCATGAGCGCGCATGTGGCCCGCCGCGTGGTACAGCAATTCAGGCCCGTTTCCGCATCAGCTTCCGGCGAAGACGCCCTAAGCGACCGTGAGCGCGGCGTGCTCGAGCTACTTGCTCAAGGACTCCTGTACAAGGAGATCGGCGAGCGCATGGGCATCACAACGGGCACGGTGAAGCAGCACATCCATCGCATCTACGGCAAACTGCATGTGCAGAACCGCACCGAGGCGGTGAATCGTTACTTCGGCAGATGATCGTGATCGCACGCGCCTTGCAAGTTGGCGTGCTCATCCTGAGCCTTTCCTGCGCGCATGGTCAACCCGCCGTGCTCGGCATGCGGGAGCTCCCGCCCTTCGATGATTTCGAACTGCATCAACGCATGCAGCGAATCCTGCGGCAGATGGATGCCTTCCATGGCGATAGCGCCATCATGCTCATCAACAGCGCGCTGCTCACCATTGATGCCGCAAAGCAGAAAGAAGAAGCGCACTACTTGCTCGCGTACCGCGCTGAGGTCCTTTACTACGAGGGGCTCTTCAATGAGGCCATGCGCGACCTCGACGAGGCCGAGCGGCTGGCACGGCAACTGGGCGACAGCACCCTGATCGCGAATGCCTTCAATCTGAAGGGCCTGCTGCACGAGAACATCCAGAACAGCAAGGAAGCACTCCCCTACCTGCAGCTTGCCCTCCAGTGGTTCCCGCGCAATCCAGCAGCGCGCTATCCCGTAACGGAGCTGCACCACATCCACGGGAATCTGGGCAGCTACTTGAGCACCTTGGGGCAGTTGGATAGCGCTCGCTACCATGCCGCGCGCTCATTGCAATTGGCGGAGGTCCTCGGTGCCGAACGCGCCATTGCCGTTGCCCATTGGGCCTTGGGCAACATCGCACTGAAAGCCGAACAGCCTGACTCCGCCGTGCTCCGCTACGACCGCTCTTGGGCCATCGCCGATGCCGCACACGATCACGACATCGGCGTGGATGCGCTGGTGGGCCGCGCTCTGGCCCTGGCCGAAGCCCTAAGCACCGTGCAAGCGCGCGATGCGCTTACACGAGCGCGTGACTACCTCGATGCGCACCGGTCGGGAATCGGCTTGGTGACCCAGCGCAACTTCGCTCGCATGGCCTCGCGAACGAGCCTCGCCATGAACGACCTCTCCGGCGCACTGCTGCAGATGGGCGAATGGCACCGCATCGATAGCACCATCACGGCCAACAACATCCGTTCGGCCTTGGCCACGCAAGCCGAGCTGCTGCGCGCCGATAACGACCTAGAGGTGGAGCGGCTCGAACGCGAACGGGTCACCGCGCAGCTTGAATCGGAGAAGCGCACACGGCTCTTCCTCATTGTTGCAGGCTTGTTCGCATTCGCCGCGCTCACCGGCATCTATCTGGTGCTGAGCGCGCGCCAACGGCAGAAGCGGCACTTGGCCGAGCTGCAGACACAGCGTGCCGAACAGGAGCGCACCATCGCTGAGCTGCGGGTGCGCGAACAGGTGAGCCGCGACCTGCATGACGACCTGGGCGTAGGATTGAGCGCGCTGAAACTGCGCAGCGAGATGGCCTTGCAACGAGGCCTCTTCAAAGAAGTGGAGCCTTTGCTCCGCGAGCAAGCAGGCACTGCGGAGGAACTCATCGCCAGCATGCGCCACATCATCTGGGCATTGCAGGATGACCAGGGCAGCCTCGACGACCTCGTGGCCTACATCGGCTCTTACGCCCGCAACTACCTCGATACCTACGACATCCAGCTCGAACTCCGCGCGGATGCTTCCTTCCCGGAAATGCGGCTCACCACGCAGCAACGGCGCAACCTCTTCCTCATCGTGAAAGAGGCTCTGCACAATGTGGTGAAACATGCCGAGGCCCGGAACGTCCGCTTCGCCCTGCGTTGGGATAGCGGATTCACGATTGAGATCGCTGATGATGGCAAAGGCTTCGAGGAATCTGGTCGGAGGCCCCACAGCCACGGCCTGATGAACATGCGCAAGCGCGCCGAGGAGATCGGCGCCGAATTGCGCATCAGCAGTGAGGGCCAGGGCACACAGGTGAGGCTGCACGCCCCGCTGGCCGAACGAAAGTTAGCTTGATGCGGAAGCAGCGGTCGCGCACCTTCGCCCCATCGCCGGAGACAATTGGCACAAGGAAACATGAATGAGCTGCTGACCCTTCGCATCGTGGAGGACGACGAACGCATCCGCGAGATGCTCACGGCCGTGTTCCTTGCCACGTCTGGCTTGAAACTGCTGGGCTCGCATGACTCCGTGGAGGATGCCGAGGCCGTGCAGAACGATGCCTCACCCACCGTGATGCTGATGGACGTGAACCTGCCAGGGGCTGATGGCATCGAGGGCGTCAGGCGCCTGAGCGTGCGCTGGCCAAGCACCCAGTTCATCATGTACACGGTGAACGACACTGACGACAAGGTCTTCGAGGCCCTAAAGGCCGGTGCGAACGGCTACTTGCTGAAGAATTCGAGCCCTGACCAGATTGTGGAAGGCGTGCGCGAGGTGGCACGCGGCGGATCGCCCATGAGCATGAGCGTGGCGCGGCGCGTGGTGCGTCACTTCAGGCCAAAGCCCTTAGCGAGCCATCCGCTGAGCGATGAGTTGAGCGATCGCGAATTTGCTGTGCTGGAGCAACTTGCGCAGGGCCTGCTGTACAAAGAGATCGCGCAGCGCTTGGGCATCACTGAGGGCGCCGTGAAGCAGCATATCCATCGCATCTACACGAAGCTGCACGTGAGCAACCGCACGGAGGCTGTGAATCGGTTCTTCGCGCGCTGATCCAGGAGCCGCGAATCTGACCCGCAAACGGGCTGGGGCCGGCTGTGGCGTTCCCGCTGACTCCTGTGTGCCAGAGGCTTGCAGCTCAATCAGGTAACCTTGTCAACTAAAGTTCTATTGCTGCCGAGCGCAAGCCAAGTGAGCTTTGCAAACAACGAAACAGCATCCATGCTGCACAAGCTCCTCCTGCCAGCAGTACTTCTTTCCGCATGCACTGCATTCGGTCAAGGCGTGGGCATCAACAACCCCACGCCGCACGCCAGCGCGCTGCTCGACCTCACGAGCACGGGCAAGGGTCTGCTCTTGCCGCGCATGACCACGGTGCAGCGCGATGCCATCGCCGCGCCAGCGACCAGCCTGTTCATCTACAACGCCACCAATGCGCAGTTCGAGTATTTTGATGGGTTGGCTTGGGTGCCCTTGGTGAGTACTGGATGGCGCTCACCGGCAACGCGGGCACAACTCCGGCAACGAACTTCGTAGGCACCCCCGATCACAATGCGTTGCGTTTCCGGGTGGGCAACGAGAATGCGGGCTTCATCGACTTCGGATCCAGAACGGTGGCGCTGGGGCGGTTCGCCGGGCATCAGACCGTGGTTGGGACCGGCGGCTTGCATTCCGTCGCGATCGGGGACAGCGCAGGCTTCAGGCAGACATTCAGTGTTTCCGGGAACACCTACATCGGTTCGAGAGCGGGGCTCAACAATCAATTCGGCTACCTCAACACCTTCGTCGGCATGCGCGCCGGCTATCTCTCTACGGGCCTGAGGAACTCCTCGCTCGGACAAGCTGCTGGACGATGGGTGACGAGTGGTAGCGACAATGCCTTCGTGGGTTCCGAATCGGGCATGGACCTATCAACCGGATCGGGCAATAGCGCATTGGGTTCCGTGACCCGCTTCGGCTCGGGCGCCATCAGCAACTCGACGGCCATCGGACAGCGCGCGCAAGTGGACCAGAGCAACGCCATCGTGCTGGGCTCTGTTGCCAGCGTGAATGGCGCCGCTGCCACGGTCAACGTGGGCATCGGGACCACCGCACCGGCGGACCGCCTGCACGTAGTGGGCAGCATCCGCATGGTGGATGGCAACCAGGCCGCAGGGCGCGTACTGGTGAGCGACGCGAATGGGACAGCGAGCTGGTCGGCGCCGACCACGCTTGCAAGCGGGACACTGGATCAGGCCTACGACTTCGGAGGAGCCGGAGCAGGCCGGACGATCACGGCGGATGCCGGAGCGGTGACCATTGCGGGTACCGACGGCTTGGTGAGCTCGGGCGGCTCCATCGGTTCAGGGGCGCTAGTGCCCGCGGGAAGCGGAACCCGCCTTGTCTGGAACCCTCGCAAAGGAGCATTCCGAGCGGGTTTCGCGAGCCCCACATCCTGGGATGATGCGAACGTGGGCACTCATTCCTTCGCAACAGGTTTCGGCACACGCGCTTCCGGAATCCAGTCGGCAGCGTTCGGCTCAGCCTCCATTGCTTCCGGTAATAATTCGTTCGCGCTGGGGATATCGTCCACTGCATCCGGTGGCGGATCATTCGCCACAGGCAGCAACACGGTGGCGTCGAATGATATCACCACGGCTTTGGGCTTCAATACAGTAGCCAGCGGCCTCTACTCCACGTCCATCGGCGCATTCTCCACTGCGGCGGGCGGGAGCAGCACGGCCGCGGGCGTGAGCAATACGGCCATGTCCTACGGGGAGACCGTGCTGGGCATCGGGGCAACCACCTACACGCCTTCCGCTTCGGGTGCTGGCAGCTTCGGTCTCGTGAACAGCTTCGACCGCCTCTTCGTCGTTGGCAACGCCATCGACGCGAACAACAACAGCAATGTTGATCCCGCCGAACGCTCCGACGCACTGGTGATCCTGAAGAGCGGCAATACAGGCATCGGCACCTCCACTCCGGGCTCAAAACTCCATGTGCGGTTCGCCCCACCGTCCGCGAACATCAATGCTATGGTTCGGTTGGAAGTCGCTGAAGGCTCCTCGGCTGCGAACATGACCTTCCATAACAGCGTGAACGGCAACCTGCTCTCCTTGGGCCTTTCCGGGAACGGGGACTTCGGCGTGGCCAATTCCGCCAACTTCAGCAACACAGTCGGCGATATCTTCCGCATCAAGCCCAACGGAAATGTGGGCATTGGAACCCTCAACGCGCTGGACCGCTTGCACGTGGTCGGCAGCATCCGCATGGTTGATGGCAACCAGGCGGCAGGGCGCGTGATGGTGAGCAATGCGAATGGCACCGCGAGTTGGCAGGCCTTGGCACCGGCAACGGCAACAGCATGGGGCTTGCTCGGCAATGCAGGCACCATACCTGGCACGAGCTTCCTTGGCACCACGGACAACCAACCGCTCGTGTTGCGCACCAACAATGCCGAACAGATCCGGGTGGTGGGCTCGGGCGAGGTCGGCATCGGGACCGCTGCACCGACCGAGCGCTTGGAGGTGGCGGGCCGAATGCTGCTCCGCAACGGCTTCAGCGCTGTTAATGCAGCCCTGCTCTACAGGAGCAACACGGACTACTTGTTCCTGGGTCCGCAGAGCGGCAGCAGTGCTCAAGGGGCAGCCCTCTCACTCTACGGAAGCACCAACGCCGTTGGCGGCAATGCGAACGGGATGGATGTGAACGTACCTAACGGACGGGTGCGCTTCATGCAGACGAACGGCCAGTTCGAGTTCCAAAGCAACAGCACCAGCGGCTACACGGCTACGATGGAATTGAATGATGTTGGCCTACAGATCGGGCACAACTCCGCCAGCAGGAGCATCCACTTCAGCAATGCGGGCGGTGAGCGCATGCGCATCGCTTCCAATGGCAACGTCGGTATCGGGATCGCCGCTCCCGCCACATCATTGCACGTCGTCGGTGGCATCACGGCAGCGTCGACATTCACCAATGTAACGACCAACGCATTCAACTACGCGCCCGGAAATCAGACCTATGTGCAGATGCAGTCGAACGGTGCTCCCGGCGTGCGCCAGGTGATCCTCGGAAATGGATTGGCTCCGGGGCAGTTGCTCATCGTGCAATGCACATCCTTGGGCACCAATGGCATTTCCTTCCTAGACGGCGCGAACATGGCCGTGGGTGGAGGCTTGAGCCGCAGCTTGGACGCGGATGATACCATAACCTTCATCTGGAGTGGATTGAAATGGGTCGAGATCTCCTTCAGTGCGAACTGATGCCGGTTTCAGGCACATCCGTTGATCGCTTGGAGCGCCTGTTGGCGACATGCCTCCCCGTGCTTCTTGCATTGCTGCTCCATTCCACTGCGCACGCGCAATTGCTCACCGCCACCAATGTACCCATCACGATCACTGCCGGCACCGAGATGACCGTTGAGGGCGCAGTGCTGTTGAATGCGCTGAGCACCATCACCAATCAAGGCGACCTGCGCGTGCAAGGCAATTGGACCAACAGCAGCGGCAACACGGGCCTCACGCCAAGCAGCAACGGCAACGTTCGGCTCTATGGCGGCACACAGAACATCGGCGGCACCAGCGTCACCGATTTCCGCAAGCTCATCATCACCGGCGGCGCGAAGCAGCTCTTGCAGGATGCCGTGGTGGGCCTGCCCGGCCAAATGGATGGCACCGTGCAGATCGGCGCGCTGCTCTCGCTCGAAGGCAGGACCTTCACGGTGTTCAACCCTGCCGCGAACGCTGTGACGCATACAGGAGGCTGGGTGGCCAGCGAGAGCCTGCCCAGCCGATTCCAATGGGCTTTGGGAGCCGATGTGAACGAGCATCGCGTGCTCTTCGGGGAACCGTTGGGTCCGCCCATTCCGTTCGCTTTCACGCCTGCTGCGGCGTATCCCGATGGCACCTTGATGAGCGTTGCCACCTATCGCACTGCTCCGGACAACACCACCTACCCCATCACCGCCAACCAGCAGGTCACCAACATGGCCGGCGCCATGGCGGCAGACAACAGCCCGAATACGGCGGATCGCTTCTGGCTCGTCGATCTGCCCAACGGCAATTTCACCGGCACCTTGCTCTTGAGCTTCGCGCCAGCAGAGGATCCGCAATTCGGCCCCGGCAATTGCCGCGCGCAACGCTGGTTGGAGAGCGGCACCACCTGGCAATACCCGCCGCTGCCCGGACAGAGCAACCCGGCCGTGCGCGAAGTGCTGGTGCCCAACGTGCTCTTCAATGAGTTCATCGGGCCGGTGAACGAGCACATCTGGGCCTTGGCGTACGACTTCTCGCCACTGCCCATCGAGCTCATCCGCTTCACGGCCGAACCCACGCCAGAGCGCCATGTGCGCTGCTCGTGGACCACCGCCACCGAACGGAACAACGACTACTTCACCATCGAGCGCAGCCGCGACGGCATCAGCTTCGAGGCCATCGGCACCCTGCCCGGCGCAGGTAACAGTGTGGCACCGCGCGATTACGAATGGCCCGACCGCACGCCGTACACCGGCCTCAGCTATTACCGTCTGCGTCAAACCGATTACGACGGCAGCAGCAGCTTGAGCCAAGTGGTGCCGGTCTGGCTCGATGCGCAAGGCCCGGTGATCGCGGTATTCCCCAATCCCAACAACGGCACCTTCTCCATCGCGCGCAGTGAAGCTGAAAGTGAATTGCCCTTCGAGCTGCTCGATGCCAGCGGTCGTATTGTGCGCCAATGGCTGATGCCGCAGGGCATGGTGCGCGAGAGCATCACCATCGCGGAAGCGAGCGGCCTTTTCATGCTGCGCTGGAATGGCGGGCAAATGCGTGTGAGCATCGGACGGTAGATCAAATCGCCCCTATTCATCCTGAAGGAGGTGGCTACTTTTCCGCCATGCGCCGATTCCTCCTGATCCTCCTCGCCCTCTTCGCACTTGCTCAATTCATTCGCCCAGACACCACGGCGCCAACCACCGACCCCGCGCTCGACCTCATCGCCATCACGCAGCCCAGCGCTGAAGTAGCCGCGCTCCTTCGCACCGCCTGCTACGACTGCCACAGCAACGAGACGAAGTACCCTTGGTATGACCGCATCACGCCGGTGAACTGGTGGGTGCAGCATCATGTGAACGAGGGGCGTGAGGAAGGGAATTTGTCACAGTGGGGAGCGCTGCCGGAACGGAAGCGCGCGCACTTCGTGGATGAGGCGGCAGAACTGATCAAAGAAGGTGAGATGCCGCTTCCCTCCTACACAAGGATGCACGGTGAAGCCGCGCTGAACGCCGACCAGCGCAAGTTGCTGAGCGACTTCTTCCAGGGCCTGCCGGAAGCGGCCATTGAATGGCGCCGTGATCGCAGCAAGCCGGAACAGGATTCGGACTAGGCGACCTCCGCGCGCAGATCGTGCTCATTCGCTGCGGTGATCCGCACCTCAGCGAAGTCTCCGATCCTTAGGAAATTCCCTTCCATCGGAATCAGCACCTCATTGTCCACCTCCGGTGAATCGAACTCAGAGCGGGCGAAGTAGTGTCCGCCTTCAGCTTTATCAACCAGCACGCGGAACACCTTGCCCACTTTGGCCTGATTGAGATCGAGGCTGATGCCGCCTTGCAGCTCCATGATCTCCTGGGCGCGCTGCTCCTTCACCTCGGCGGGCACATCGTCCTCCATGCTGAAGGCGTGCGTCTGCTCCTCGTGGCTGTAGGTGAAGGCGCCTAGGCGGTCGAAGCGCATGCGTTCGATCCAGCGCAGGTTGTCGTCGTGGTCCGCTTGCGTTTCGCCGGGGAAGCCGCTGATGAGCGTGGTGCGGATGGCGATGCCGGGCACCTTGTCGCGGATGGTGTTCACCAGCGCTTCGGTCTTCTCCTGTGTGATGCCGCGCCGCATGCGGGTGAGCATGCGGGTGCTGCCATGCTGCAAGGGCATGTCGAGGTAGTTGCACACGTTGCTGCGCTCGCGCATCACATCCAGCACTTCCATGGGGAAGCCTGAAGGGAAGGCGTAATGCAAACGGATCCAGTCAATGCCTTCTACATCACTGAGGCGTGCAACCAGTTCATCGAGGTTGCGCTTCTTGTAGATATCGAGGCCATAGTAGGTGAGGTCCTGCGCGATGAGGATCAACTCCTTCACGCCCTGTTTGGCCAGGTTGCCCGCGTTGGTCACGAGTTGCTCGATGGGCGTGCTGATGTGCTTGCCGCGCATGAGCGGTATGGCGCAGAACGAGCACTTGCGGTCGCAGCCCTCGCTGATCTTGAAGTAGGCGAAGTGCGCGGGCGTGGTAAGCAGCCGCTCCCCCACCAGCTCATGCTTGTAATCGGCCTTCAGTGTCTTCAGCAGGCGGGGCAGGTCGCGCGTGCCGAACCAAGCGTCCACTTGAGGAATTTCATCCTTCAGTTCAGTCGCATACCGCTGGCTCAGGCATCCCGTCACGTACACCTTCTCCACTTCGCCGCGGTCCTTGGCGCTGGCCCAGGAGAGGATGGTATCGATGCTCTCCTGCTTGGCGTTCTCGATGAAGCCGCAGGTGTTGATCACCACCACGTTGTGGTCGTTCCGCTCACTCTCATGCTCCACAGCGATGCCGTTGGCCTTCAGCTGGGCCATCATCACCTCGCTATCGAAGGTGTTCTTCGAGCAGCCGAGGGTGACCACGTTGACCTTGGTGCGCTTGAGGGTCTTTGCCTTCATGGGTAAGAGCTTGGATGCAGCGGCGGGCCGCGAAGCTAGGGGGATGAAAAGCAAGCGCCCCGCGACTTGCGACGCGGGGCGCTCAACATGCCAGTATCCCTTAAACGAAGGCGGTCTTGAACCACTCTTGGAACTTGGCGCCCAGGATCGGTGCTGCCTTCATCTCGCCGTTGGCGGCTGCGATGATGCCCATGATCCACATCACGAGGATCACGACCAATCCAACGCATCCCACGATCCATCCCAGGATCGGGATGATGGAGATGATGCTCATCGCAACCGAGCTGATCATGATACCCAATCCTTGGCGCAGATGGAAAGCACCGAGTTGGGTCTTCTTGCCCTCCTGGTTATGCAGGATCAAGGCAATCACGAATCCCACCAGCGACAGGTAAGCTACGATGGCTACGGTCTTGTCCTCGCTTGATTTCGGAACTCCAGAAACGGGTTGGTTGGACTCCATGTGATTGGGGGTTTGTTTGAACGCGGACGAATATAGGCGGCAAGTTCCCAGTACAACTGAAGGCCGGGCATCGAGTGCTTATCGGGTTCGAATACTGCGGCTATATTGGTCGCCAAAACCTACCTAACTCAATGGAAAACACGAACAATCCTGGCAAAGACTGGCTCACTACCCTGCTGCTGTGCATCTTCTTGGGCGGCCTCGGCGTGCATCGCTTCTACACGGGGCACACGATGATCGGCGTTGTTCAACTGCTCACCTTGGGCGGCTGCGGCATCTGGTCGCTGGTGGATCTGATCATGATCGCCATTGGCAGCTTCAAGGACGCACAGGGCAATGCCCTCGTCAAGAAGTAAGCGGCTCATACGGGCAATCACCATCGCGACGCTCATCGGGATCCCGGTGGCGTTCGCGATGGTGCCCGTTGATCAGGTGAGCGCTGGCCCCACGCTCTGCCTGCACAAGCGCTTCACCGGGAACGATTGCATGGGCTGCGGAATGACCCGCGCCTTCTCTGCGCTGCTGCACGGCGATCCATGGCGTGCATGGGACTTCAACCGGGGCGTTATCGTAGTTGCGCCGCTCATCGCATGGCTCTGGCTCAGGGAGCTCCTTCGCCATGTGCGTGCTTGGCGGCGCGAATCGACTGGCGAATCCGAGCAGAGCCGGGCTCCGCTCACCCCCTGAACATCGCCTCAACAAAGGCCTTCTTCTCGAACACCTGCAGGTGATCGATGCCCTCGCCCACGCCGAGGTACTTGATGGGGATGCTGAACTGATCACTGATGCCGATGGCCACGCCGCCCTTGGCCGTGCCATCGATCTTGGTAAGAGCAAGCGCCGTCACATCCGTGGCCTTCGTGAACTGCTTCGCCTGCTCAATGGCGTTCTGACCTGTGCTGGCATCGAGCACCAGCAACACCTCGTGCGGCGCATCGGGCACCACCTTGCGCATCACGTTGCGCACTTTGGTGAGCTCGTTCATCAGGCCCACCTTGTTGTGCAGGCGCCCAGCGGTATCGATGATGACCACATCAGCGCCCTTCGCCTTGGCGCTCTCCACGGCATCGTAGGCCACGGCCGCAGGATCGGCATTCATGCCCTGCTGTACCAAGGGCACACCCACGCGCTCGCTCCAGATGCGCAGCTGATCTACCGCTGCGGCACGGAAGGTATCCGCAGCGCCTAGCACCACGCTCTTGCCTTCCTTCTTGAAAGCGTTAGCAAGCTTTCCGATGGTGGTGGTCTTGCCCACGCCATTCACGCCAACCACCATGATCACATAGGGCTTGATCGCGGGATCCACTGGAGTCGGGTCCTTCATCAGCGCAATGATCTCGTCGCGCAGGATCGCGTTGAGCTCGCCGGTGCCCACGTACTTGTCGCGCTTCACGCGCTGCTGGATGCGCTCGATGATCCGCAGGGTGGTATCAACGCCGACATCGCTGCTGACGAGCACCTCCTCCAAGTGGTCGAGCACTTCGTCATCGACGCTGCTCTTGCCGGCCACCGCGCGGGTGAGCTTGCTGAAGAAGCCCTCGCGCGAGCGCTCCAGGCCGCTATCGAGCGCCTGCTTCTCGGCGGCTTGCTCCGCTGCCTCTTTCTTCTTTCCGAATAAACCGAAGAGCGCCATGGTCCGGCTAGATGCTCGAAAAGGCCGTCCCGGCTTGCCGGGAAAGGCCTTTTCGCTAAGGGTTGATGGAGCTACTTCGTGTTGGCGAGCTTCTCGGCCTCATCGCTGGGCACGACCTGCTCCACGAATGCGTAGCCGCCGGTTTCCTTCTTCATCATGCGGATCACCTTGGTGAAGGTCTTTCCGCCTTCCTTCTTCAGGGTTGCAACTGTCTTCTTTGCCATGGCTTCAGTGGATTATCCAGTGATCACTTGATCTCCTTGTGGACGGTCATCTTCCGCAGAATCGGATTGTACTTCTTGAGCTCGATGCGCTCAGAGGTGTTCTTGCGGTTCTTGGTGGTGATGTAACGGCTGGTGCCGGGCAGGCCCGAGGTCTTGTGCTCGGTGCATTCGAGGATCACCTGAACGCGGTTGCCTTTCGCTTTCTTGGCCATGGCTCTGTGGTGCTAGCAGTGAGGGATCAGGCAGCGAGGTAGCCTTTGGCGCGGGCGCGCTTGAGGGCCTCGGCGATGCCGACTTTGTTGATGGTGCGCATGCCAGCGGCGCTCACGCGCAGGCTCACCCACTTCTTCTCTTCGGGCAGGTAGTACTTGCGGTCCTGCAGGTTCGGCGCGAAGGTGCGTTTGGTCTTGATGTTCGAGTGCGACACCTTGTGCCCAACGGTGACCTTCTTCCCGGTGATTTGGCAGACTTTCGACATGGCGTTCTGAATTGCGGGGCGCAAATCTAGGAGGATTGTTGGTTTATAGAGAGTTGAAGGTTGAAGTTGGTTTGAGGGTTGATGCAAGACGGCTTGGAAACGGGCATGCCCAACGACCATGAACGCGCTGCACCCAGTGGCCAGCGCAATCCTCAACTCCTTATTATCAACGACTTACGGAGCATATTCAACGCAGCCAGCGCACTGCGCCGGATGACCAGATCGCGGGTTCCGGGGAAGTACACCTTGGTGGCTTGCACCCCATCAGGACCCGCCACGGCTATCCAAACGGTGCCCACGGGCTTCTCTTCGGTGCCCCCGTCGGGGCCTGCCACGCCGCTGAGGGCGATGCTCCAATCGGTCTTGAGCGCATCGCGTACCCCTGAGGCCATGCGCTCCACTACGGGCTGGCTCACCGCTCCATTGAGTTCGAGCATATCGCTGGGGATGCCGAGCTCTTCCATCTTCACGGCATTCGCGTAGCTCACCACGCCACCGATGAAGTAGGCTGAGCTGCCCGGTACACCGGTGATCAAGTGGCTCACGTAGCCGCCGGTGCAGCTCTCGG
>JBATND010000422.1:0-3023 GCA_049290175.1 Flavobacteriales bacterium
GCAGGGCCACCGACACCCGGCCCTTCTCACGGGGCAATAGGCGAGCGCTGCTCACGAAGTCCTTCTCGAGGATGATGTCGCTCACCGCTTTGCCGCTCTCGGTGATCGTGGCCAGATGAAGTTCGTGGCAGTTCTTGTCGCCCATCTGTTCCTCACTCTTGCATTGGAAGAGGTACACGAGGAGCCGCACGGTGCCTTCGTTGTCCACCGTGACCTGATGGATGGTGCTCTTCGCATCTTCGAGCGGCAGTTCGGCGGTGGCCTGCCAAAGAACCGTAAAGTCCTTGTCGAGCCAAGCCATGGCGATGCGCTTGTTGCCCTTGCCTTTGTTCGTGAAGTGGTTGAGCAGGTAGTGCTGGCCATCGGGCGAGGCGATCAGCCTTTCGCGCTGCGCGAAGGCGAGCCCGCGCGAGAAGAGGATCGGGTCTGGCATAGGGCGCACCGCCATGGTATTGGAGGGGTCGTTCGCGTAAGGCATTTCAACATCCACGAGCTTTCGGATGCCGGTTATGGCGAGCGCTCCTTTCGTTTCCACTTCGCCGATGCCGAACGTGCTGCCCTTCTTTCCAGGGCTGACGAGAAGAACGCGCATCCGCTTATCGGCCATCAATGGCATCACGCCGGTCCATTTTGTGCCGTTGGCATCAACGTCCTTCAAGGTGAGTTCTTCCGCAGGCTGCAGCATGGCATCGAGCCGCACCACTTTCGGAGTGAGTCCCTCTTCCACATAGAGCGTGTGCTTTCCGTCGCTGGCGAAGACCCCATCAACAACGGTGAAAATGTCGCCGCTGCTGCCTTTCAGCGTTTTCGTGAACGGCTTGCCTTGTTGCACAACGGTGGCTTGGGCGAGCAGCAAGCAGGGGATGAGGAGCGCGGGGAGTGAAGTGCAATGACGGAGCATGCGTGGATTGTTGGGGCGCTGAAAGTAGCAGGCGCTCACGGCATGCGCAGCCAACCGAGCACGCGCTTGCTCCCCACGCGCCATCGGCCGTCGATCAGATCGAGGTCGTGCGCCTCGCGCGCTGTGGCGCAATTCTGCTGGATCACCTCCACTTCCCCATCGGCAACATCGCTCACGATTGCTACATGGCCGAAGGAGTTTCCGGCCCACGCATCGAGCACGAGCAGGTCGCCCACTTGCGGACGCTCCTTGCTGGGGTTGCTGAATTGCAGAAGGCCACGATCGGCATTCATTGCGCCATCGGTGAGGCCGTGCTGGAAGAAATCCTTCGCGTGGCCGTAGCTATTGGGCATGCGATGGCCGTGGCGCTCCAGGTAGTAGCGCTTCACGTACTCCACGCACTGGTAACGCAGGCCCACGTTGTAGCCATCGACCACATGGCGGCCATGCACGGAGTTCATTCCACCATTGTGGTAGGCCACAACGCCGTACAGTGAATCAATCGGCTCACCAGGCTGAGGTGCGCGCGCATTATCGAAAGGACCTCCGTCGCTGCGCATCCACCACGCAAGGCCGAGCAGGATCGCTGCGATGACCAAGAGCAACGAGAGCCTCCTCTTCATGCGCGTGGGCTGATGAGAACACCGATTCGTGCCGATGGATCTGCTCTTGCCTATACGAGCATGCCCACGATCGTGGCGCTCAGCAGCGAAGCCAGTGTTCCGCCCAACAGTGCGCGCAATCCGAATTCGCTGAGCCATTTCCTGCGGTTCGGCGCCAAGGAGCCAATGCCGCCGATCTGGATTCCGATGCTGGCGAAGTTGGCGAAGCCGCAGAGCATGTACGTGCTCATGACGATGCTTCGTTGATAGGCGAAGGCGCCGCTCGACTTCAGCGAAGCGAGGCTCTCGTAGCCCACGAATTCACTGGCGATGATCTTCTCGCCCACGAGCCTTCCGGCCAAGGTGATGTCTTCGGTGGCCACGCCTATGAGCCACATGATGGGCGCGAACAAGTAGCCGAGGATGAACTCGAGTGAGAGCTTCTGGAAGTTGCCATTCGACACCTGCGCTACCCAATTATTGATGCCCAGCGCATCGCCCAGCTTATGGAAGCCGTAGTTGGCCATGGCGATGAAGGCGAAGAACACCAGGAGCATGGCGCCCACGTTGGCTGCGAGCTTCAGGCCCTCGGTGGTGCCCTTGCTCATGGCATCGAGGAAATTGCTGCCCACCACTTCGGTGCTCACCTCCATGCGCTGATCCACGGGCTCTGTTTGCGGGAAGAGGATCTTGGCCACCACCACAGCACCAGGCGCCGCCATCACGCTGGCGGTGAGCAGGTGCTTGGCGAAGAAGAGGCGCAGCTGAGGGTCGTCGCCGCCGAGGAAGCCCACATACGCTGCGAGTACGCCACCGGCGACCGTTGCCATGCCAGCGGTCATCACGAGGAAGATCTCCGAGCGATTCATCTTGTCCAGGTAGGCCTTCACCATCAGCGGTGCTTCGGTCTGCCCGAGGAAGATGTTGCCCGCCGTGCTCAGGCTCTCGGCACCACTCAGGCGCATGGTCTTGTTCAGTGCCCAAGCAAGCGCGTACACCACTTTCTGGATAACGCCCAGGTAAAAGAGCACGCTGGTGAGCGCACTGAAGAAGATGATGGTGGGGAGGATCTGCAGCGCGAAGATGAAGCCCATGCTCTTCACGTTGAGCAGGTCGCGGAAGAGGAACTCGCTGCCGGCCTTGGTGAAGTCGAGCACCTTCACGAAGCCCTTGCCCACTTGTTCAAAGAGCCATTGCGCGGGCGGCACATACAGAATCAGCAGGGCCATCACCAATTGAAAGGAGAGCCCGATGGCCACCACCTTCCAGTCCACTTGCTTGCGCTTGGCACTGAAGAGCCAGGCGATGCCCACAATGGTGAGCATGCCGATGAGGCCACGGACGATGCCCATGCCGCTCACGCCGGTGAGGGGCGCGGGCCCGCCTTGCGCGAAGGAGGGCGTTGCGACCAAGGCGAGCGCTGCGAGTGCGATCAGGCGGGAATGCTTCGTCATACTGAATGAGTTGGAAGCGAAGATGGGGCTAATGCCGCAACGTCCTGCCGACCTCCCGTCGGCAGT
>JBATND010000423.1:0-3025 GCA_049290175.1 Flavobacteriales bacterium
TTCGCCGGCAGTCGCGATGTGGTTTATACCATTCCGGTGGTCTTCCACATCATCCACCTGAACAGCGTTGAGAACATCAGCAACGAACAGATCTTCGATGCGATGACCGTGCTGAACCGCGATTGGGCCAAGCAGAACGCCGACACGAACGAGGTCCACCCATCCTTCGAAGGGCGCATTGGCGATATGGGCGTTCAGTTCAAGTTGGCGACCAAGGACCCCTCGGGCAACTGCACCAATGGCATCGTGCGCTACCAAAGCACCGAGACCCTTCGCGGCGAAAGCACCAGCAAATTGCGCCCTTGGCCCCGCGAGAAGTACATGAACGTGTACGTGGTGCGCCAGATCCTAAGCGGTGCGGCCGGCTACTTCACCTATGGCGGCTGGAGCGTGCTTGATGGCATCGTGATCCTGCACGACTACATGGGCCGTGAGGGCACTGCTGCCGGTATTCCTTACACAGGTGCCAGCTTCAAGTCGCGCGCACTCACACATGAGGTGGGCCACTATTTGGACCTCGCACACGTTTGGGGCAGCAACAACGGTGTTCCCGGGGTGAATCCTGTTCCCCAGGCCATGCAGGCCGATTGTGGTGATGATGGTGTTGGCGATACGCCGATAACCCGTGGCTGGAGCGGCTGCCCGGGATCCACGCAACTTGCAGCACGTCCATGGGGCGATTGCGGCAAACAGAGCTTCATGAAGTACCATGGCCGTAGTGTGCCGTTCGTGATCCCTTCAGAACCTGCGCGGTTCGACTTCGAGGGCGTCACCACTTCGTCCGGATCTATCGATAACCTGTCCGTGATACCCGCCGTGACGGATTCGCTCGACAGCCTTGCGGTGCGCATCCCCTTCTCCCCCTTCAGCGCCACCGGTGTTTCGGCTAACAGCCAGGTTGCGGGCGCCTTCGCATTCAGCAATTGGGATGGCAGCGCAGCTGATGGAGAAACGGAATTCGGCAACCTGCCGGATGCAGCACCATCGCTCGGCAAGTACTACCAGTTCACGATCACTCCTCCTGCTCAACAGCAGATCGTCTTCCACGGCCTCACCTTCAAGGCCATGCGCAATGGCACTGGCCCCCGCACGTTCGCAGTGCGCTCGAGCGCGAACAACTACAGCACCAACATTCCCCTCAGCACATCGGCGAATGGCATGAGCGTGCAGGGCACCAACGTGGGCTTCTTCACGCTCGATGAGCAATACGACGGCGCATTGGTGAACGTGAACCCCACAAACGCCGGCTTCCCTGTGCTCGAAGGTCCCATCACCCTGCGCATCTATGGCTTCAATGCAGAAGACGCCGCCGGCTACTTCGGCGTTGATAGCTTGGTGGTGCGCGGGCGCTCGGCAACGATTGAGAATGTGCAGAACTACATGGAGTACAGCTATTGCTCCATCATGTTCACGCCCGGACAGCGCGAGCGCGCACGCACGGCACTGCTCTCTCCCGTTGCGCAACGCGATAACCTGTGGACCGAACAGAACCTGATCGCCACAGGCGTTGCTGAAGGCCATGAGCAGCTCTGCGCGCCAATCGCCGACTTCTACGCTCAAGTGGAATATTCCACCTCGGCCAGCAGCAATGTACCGGCCGTGCCTTTCCCGCCCACGACCTGCATCAACACGAATGTGCGCTTCATCGACAACACGCAGCGTGCTATTCCCACATCCTGGTCATGGACCTTCCAAGATGGCAACCCGGCCACCTCTACCGTGCGGAATCCCATTGTTCAGTTCACCTCGCGTGGATGGAAGAGCGTGACCTTGACTGTCTCGAACGACCAAGGAACCGACACGAAGACCCACGACTTCGCGGTTTACGCTGGCAATTCCAGCGAAGAGGTGACGGCGTTCATGGAGAACTTCGAGAACGGAGAGGGGACCAACCTGTACCCGTTGATCCCTTACAACTATGAGAACAACCACACCTCGTGGAAGCGCTTCGAGGGCGGTGGTTACTCGGGCAATGCGTGCGCGCACCTCAACAGCGGTGATCGCGACCCCTTGCAGCTGATTCGTCCGGACAACATCGGCGACTATGATGATCTGGTCTCCCCCCACATCAACATGACCGGCGCGCCCATCACGCAGCTGAGCTTCCGTTACGCGTACCGCACCAATACCAACACGGTGGCCAACATCACGGAGAAGCTGGTGGTTGAGGCCAGCGCGAACTGCGGCCGCACCTGGTCGCCGCTTGGCGCCTCGCAAGCGGAGATCACGGGCACCAACTTGGTAACGAATGGCAACTTCGACGTGATGCCACCGGCTCCTGATCTCTGGAAGCTCAAGACACTGAATCTGCTCAGCTCGCAGCTCGGCCCCAACATGCGCTTCCGCTTCCGCTACGTCAGCAGCGGCTACAGCGGCGACCTCTACATCGACGACATCCAGTTCGGCAGCACCTCTGTTGGCCTGCAGGAGTGGATGAGCGAGAACTTCATCGCGGTGTTCCCGAACCCCTCGAACGACCACTTCACGCTACAGGTGTACGGCATGGGCGAGCAGCCCACCGAGGTCACCATCACCGACCTGCGCGGCGCCGTGGTTTACCAGAACATCTTCCAGCCCATGGGCGAATCGAACATCGAGATCGGTGGCCGCTCCATTGGCCTAAGCGATGGCATGTACCTGGTGCGTGCGCAGAACAGCCACGGCAGCAGCGTGCAGAAACTGGTGATGGGGCGCTAGTAGTAGTGCAAGCATTCCAAGGGGCTGGTTCGCAAGCGCGAGCCAGCCCTTTACTTTTAGAGCATGGAACGGGTGAGGCAGGGATATGAGCCGTTTGGGAGCCTGCTGCCTGGACGGAATTACAGCAGCGACGCGTATCGGTTCGGGTTCCAAGGACAGGAGAAGGATGATGAGATGCACGGAGCCACGGGAACGAGCATCAACTACAAGTACCGGATGCATGATCCGCGCATCGGCAGGTTCCTGAGCATCGATCCACTAGCGGCGAAGTACCCGCACAACTCGCCGTATGCGTTCAGCGAGAACCGAGTTATAGACGCCATTGAAC
>JBATND010000424.1:0-3624 GCA_049290175.1 Flavobacteriales bacterium
ACATTGCAACTGTAGTTGCCGCCCGCAGTGATGGTGGTGGTGGGCGAGGTGGAACCCGTGCTCCAGTTGTACGAATTGAAAGAGGCGTTCAAGCCGAGCTGGTAGGGAAGTTCGCTGGCGAGTATGGTGATCGTGGGCGCCTGCATGGCATTGGTGCTCGCGGTGTACTCATCGGCACCCATGTCGCATACGGGATTGCCGCGCGCATCGCCATCGATGTCGTCCGGCACGATCGCGATGTTCTGCCCCATGTTGTCCATAGCGCAGTTGTTCAAGTGCAGATCGGGCTGTATCGGGAACACGGGATCGATGTCCGTATCGCCGGAGCCTTGGTTCGTTCCGCTCTGATGCGCGGCGATGTTGGAGTATGAACTACCGGCCACCCTGCTGATGGCGCTCCCCGTGGTGAAGAGGCAATTGTGGTCCTCCGTGGCGACATTGCCGGCCACGTTCACGTTGTAGGCCAGGCCGCCGGTGTTGTTGGCGAAGATGTTATTGCGCACGAGCGCATCCTGTCCATCGCTGAAATTGCTCAGGTGGTAGAAGGCGTGCGATTGCTCCGCAAGGCCGTTGGCCACTAGCACGCTGTTGTGCAGGATCTGCATGCCCCACAGGTTGTACACGGCCAGGCCCCATACATCGCCCGTGCCGTTCGCATAAACCATGTTGTTGCTGATCATGTTGCCGGTGGTGCTTTGCGTGTTGCCCACTTCGATGCCTGTGCAGCCGTTGGTGGCGAAGGCTTGGATGTCGTTGCGCTGGATCAGGCTGCCGCCATCGAAGAAGGTGGTGCGGATGCCCACGTACCAATTCCCCACCGTTGTGCTGAAGTCGTTGTCGCTGATCGAGCCGGAGCAGTGGTTCAGGCGGATGCCGGTGCTCACCTGCTGCCGGAACTCGTTGCCGCTGATGAGCAGACCACCGATGCGCGCGCCGCCGAATCCGTAGCCATCGAGCTCGATGGCCGTGTTGCCGCTGAAGAAGCTGTTGTCCAGGACCTGCACATCCTGCGGGTTGTTGTTGGTGTTCAGGTTGTACTGGTCGCAATGCACCAGGATGCGGTCGAAGTAGGCTGATCCAGAAGGGTTGGTGCTGCCGTGGAACACGCACTGCTCGATGGTGAGCCCTGTGAGTCCATTCACGAAATGAACGGCGCGGGCGTAGTTGAAGTCGAGCGGACGGAAGGTGAGCTTCTCCAGCACGATGGAAGCGGCTCCGTCGAGGCGGAAGATGAAATTATCGGACGTGCCGCTGGCATCGTATTCAAGGTTCACTGCCTGCGAGCCGCCCGACTCCCTGCGGAAGGTGATGGTGCCCGGCGTTCCCGGCACGGCGCCCACGGTGTATTGGCCAGTGTACGTGCCCGGCCGGATGTTGAAGGTGACGTTGCCCGAGGCCCCTTGATTCATCAAGGCGTTCACGGCTGCCGTGATGGTGGCGTAATCGGGATTGGCGCCACCGATGGTCTTGGTGCCGGTGAGCTGCGCTTGCGCGTTGATCGTGATCACGATCAGGAATAGTGTAACGATGTGCTTCATGGTGTGGTGAGTTTGTTCAAGAGGCCTTTGCCCTTCTTCAGGATCTCGTTGCCGCCACCATTGGCGGACCCGCTGTTGGTCCCATTGGGCGCTGTTGGTTCACTCGTCGATTTACGAATGGCTTGCGATGCCGCTGATGGTGACTTGCATAGCATGCCTGGCTCGTAGCTGTTGATGCGTGCGATATCGTCTGAGCTGGTGAGCATCCATACTTCAAGCGCGGTGATCTTGAAGGTCTCACCCACCCTCTGGCCGTTCTTCCATGCGCCACCGGCTTTCGTCAGGGCCATGCGCACATGCGCGTCCTGCGTGGCGTTCCACCACTCCATGCCATTGGGCTGCTGGCTCTTCACCCCGGGATCGGGGCAGTACTGCTGCGCGTAGGTGCTCTTGCCCTTGAAGGCATTGCTCACCGCTTTGTTCACCAGATCGGCGCCCTGCGAGGTGAGGCGCGTGGTGCTGCCCTCCACGAAATACACGGGCGCCAGCATGCGGATCAAGTAGGCCTCGAACTGCGCCGCTGTGCCCTCGCGCAGGAGCTTGTGCGTGTGCATGAACACGTCCACGTCGAGCGCGAAGTCGGGGATCGTCACTTCGCCGAGCGCCGCCAGTTCGGCTTGCGCCTGTGCTTCTTGCTCGCGGCTGCCGATGGTCTCCATCGCGCGGATGTCCTCAGGCGAATAACTGCGCTTGTTCTCGTGGCGCACGTCGCGCTCCACCGTTACCATGAACGACCGCCACGGGTCGCTCACCTTCTCGCGGTAGAAGCGCGTCTCCTGCCGCGTGCTTTCCGTGGCCACTTCCACATCGCTGATGATCACATCGGCCACCACTTCGAACTGCATGCTGAACGAGAGCGGCGTGTGCCAAACGGTCTTCGGGTCAGCGGCGACATCGATGCTCTTCAGATCGATCATGCGGTTGTACCGATAGCTGCCGACGAAATCCTTGAGGTGCTTGCGTGCGTGCGCCAGTATCTCCTCCTTGGTGGGCGCGGGAATGCCCTCGTATTCGTTGAGGCTGGTCTTCCACTCACGGTAGCTGGGCGGACTGCCGGTGTGGTAGCGCGCGAAGCCGTACACCACAACTTTGGCGTTGGGATATTCCGGCACATCAGCCGGTAGCCAGATGGTAGCGCCGCGTTCCCAGAACCATTGCGCGTGCGCATCGCTCCACACCTTCTTGGTGGTGCCTTTCACGAGCTCCACCTTCAATTGCTTGGGTGAGCTGATGTCCTTCAGGATCTGGGCATCGCTGGGTTGGGCGAAGGCCGCCAGCCCAGAGAAGGAGCTGGCAACCAATAGAAACAGGGGGCGGATGCACATGGCGGCTGCGTTGGTGCCGCTAACCTGCCGCAATTCCGCCGTGAGCGCCTTGGGGATCGGGTGAACGAGCCCCATGATCGGGTGAACGTCACAAGGTGCGGATCCGCGCCATCAGCGCTTCCTTGTGCGTCTTACCCACAGGCAGGCTCTGGGTGCCCAAGCGCACATAGCCCTCTTCAACCGCAGTTATCCGCCGGGTATCCACCAAGTAGCTGCGATGGATGCGCAGGTGATGCGGGCTCTTCAGCTTCTCCTCCACGGCGCTGAGCGTGCTGGTGATCACGTACTTCTTCACCGGGGTGAAGAGCGTGACGTAGTTATCGTCGGCTTCGGCGTAGTGGATATCGTCGATGGCCACCTTCACCAACCGGCCCTTGTCACGGATGAAGATGCTGCCCGCGATCACGAAGTCGTTGCGCTGGGCCTCGGTAGGTGCCGTGTTGGCCTCCACAGCGTTGGCGTAGCGCGCCAGTGCTAGTTCGATCTGCGTGCGCAGGTCGTTCTCGTCGAAGGGCTTGATGATGAAGCCTGCTGGCCGAAGCGGCTTCACGCGCTCCAATGTGGTCTTGTCGCTGTGGCTGGTCACGAAGATGAAAGGCATCCTGTGCTTCGCCTTCACCTTTTCCGCCAGTTGAATGCCGTCGGCGCCATCGCCCAGGTTGATGTCGAGCAGCAGCAGGTCCGGCTTATGCGATGCGATCTCGCCCATGGCATCCAGCGCATTGTCGCAGGTGGCGCATACCTCGTAGCCAAGCTCCTCC
>JBATND010000425.1:0-1859 GCA_049290175.1 Flavobacteriales bacterium
GGAAGAGACCATCACCATCGGCGGCGTGCTGTTCCGGTTCATCGACACGGCCGGCATCCGCAAGACGGAAGACACCGTGGAGAAGCTCGGCATCGAGCGCAGCTACAAGAAGGCGAAGGAGGCGGCAATCGTGGTGCTGCTCGGCGATGCGAGCGTGATGAACGAGCAGGCCTTCGCCTTCGAGGCGGCCATGCTGCGCGAGCGCATCGGCGATGGGGCTGCGATCATCCCCGTGCTGAACAAGAGCGACGTGGCGCCGACCAAGGCCACAGGCACGCTCACCATCAGCGCCAAGAAGAGCGAAGGATTGGAGCCGCTCAAGCAGCGCTTCATCGATCTCGTGAACGCCACTGCCGCCCCCGGCAACATCGTGGTGACCAACGCCCGCCATGTGGATGCGCTCACCAAGGCGCGTCAGGCGCTGCTCGATGCGCGCGCGGCCATCGAGCAAAGCATCAGCGGCGAGCTGCTCGCGGTTGATCTTCGTCGCGCGCAGCACCACCTCGGCGAGATCACCGGCAGGATCACGCCGGACGACCTATTGGGGAGCATTTTCGGGAGGTTCTGCATCGGGAAGTGAGTCCACATGCGAAATGCGCTGGCTCACCCGTTCTCGACAAAACCCACTACCATGAACCGCGACTTCCGCTCATGTCTTGCGGCTTTCGGCCTTTGCCTGATGGGATCGGTTCATGCGCAGACCGAAGCGGCAGAGGGTCGCTGGAGCATCGGAGCTTCCTCGTGGTCCGGCGCTGCCTATCGCTCCTTGCTGAATACCGATGGGTCTGTGTTGGCTGACCAGATCATCGCCAGCCGGGATGATCGGGAACGTCCGGAGGTGACCGTGGGTGGCGGTTTCAACGCGGCATACCGGCTTTCGCAGCGCTTCAGCCTGGAGGCTGGTGTGGCCTATGCCCGGTTCGGCTACGCCATTTCAGTGGATCTGAGCGATCTCTCCTTCGGTGATGCGATCGACCCGCGGCGGGGCTTCATCTACAACACCGGAGATCAGGCCCTTCCCTCTAGCTGGCGATTCATCGACCGGTTCCATTACCTGGAGGTCCCGATAGGTTTGATGATCGAGCTCGGCGAAGGACGCTGGCGGTCGTCAACCACGCTGGGCGTGGCGCCCGCCTTCCTCTTAATCGCGCAAGGCATAACGGTGAGCGAGTACTCCGATGGCCGGATAGAGCGCGAGAGCTTCGAGCTTCCCGAGGAAACCTCTTCGTTCAACCTCATCCCCTATTTCAGCACGGGCCTCTCCATGCATCCTGGCGGCCGCTGGCACTGGTCGCTGCGGCCCACCTTCCGGTACGGCGCACTGAAGATCATCGATGCGCCGCTATCAGCACGGGGCTATAGCCTGACCCTCGATTTGGGCGTGGGGCTCCGCATCGGGAAGTAGGACATGAAGTATCGCTCAGATATTATGCGCGAGATAACCTAGGCTGTCTTATGCCTTCTCTACTTAGCATACGCCTTTCGCATAGGGTATTGGATTTCAGGAGACATGCATAGCGGTGGACCATTGCTCGGACTCCTCCTATTCCCTTGCTTCTTGGCAATCGCCACAGCTGCTCTTTTCTGGCATGAACCAAAGACTCGAACCATTTGCTTGTTCATCATTGGCATTTATCTAGTCGCGAGCATCGTCGTTTGGCTCCATTGAGACCACCTTCGCTCGCATAACCGCATCGTGCCTTAGCAGGCTAGGCAACCTGGGCATTCCGAACCCTCTTCTGAGCCGGTCTTCTCTTACAGAACCCCTTACCATCAAGCTCTTCAGCGGTGACAAAGATGTTTGTAACAATGTTGTTACAAACAAAGCTGTTACATTCGCCCCGCGCATGACCAGAAGC
>JBATND010000426.1:0-9532 GCA_049290175.1 Flavobacteriales bacterium
TGCTCACCCTCAACACCGGCCTGAAGGATTACCGGTGGTTCAATGCGTCGGTGACACCGACCGCTTCGCAAGTGCCCAGCGCCACCTTGCTCAGCACCGATGGCGGCAGCGATACCACCTTCTGGGCGGTGAATGCCGATGGCCTTGTAGAAGTCGGTTCACGCACCGTGCTCACCGGAGGGACGGTGAACTATTCCGATCCCATCACCCAACTGAAGCTTCCCTGCACCTACCTCACCGCTTGGACTGACCAGCATTCGGCGAGTTATTCCATCAGCGGTTTCCCCGTTTCGCGCGTGGGCACCATCACCGGCATCGCCGATGCGTACGGCCAGCTTCAGCTCCCAGCGAATTATCAGCACGATGTCCTCCGCGTGCGCGTCCGCAGGCACATCACCGATGCAGCGGCCATTGCCACCACCGTGCGCATCGAGAACGTGACCTATTACTACGAATCCATGGCACGTTACCCCCGGCTGAAACTGCAATTGGATTCGGTGCAGATCAACGGCGGCGCCTGGGCCATCAACCGCCGCGCTGAGTGGACCGGTGAGGGCTTCACGGTTGGACTGCCGGATGAGATCACCGATGCCGACGTCTTCACCGCCTACCCGAACCCCACCGATGGCCCGCTCACCCTTGCCACGAACAACGCTTTCGGTGCGCAGGTCGAGATCGCTGATGCCGCAGGCCGCGTGGTGGAACGCATCACCCTCACCTCCGACAAGGCCACCATCGACACCAAGCATTTGCCAGCGGGCATTTATCACCTCAGCCTGATCGAACGCAACGGCGATCGCCGCGTGCAACGGGTTGTGGTGCAGGATTAGCGGCTACCGAATGAACGCGCCCTGGCCTTCGCGGCAGGGCGCGTTTTCTTTGGCGCATGCCTGAAGTCGATTCAGCGGGTCCACTGCGTGCGCCGCGCATGGCGTGGGCCATGGCCGTGCTCACCTTGGTGGTCATGGGTGGCGGCGGCTGGCTGCTGATGGCGCAGGTGCAGCATCGTGATCCGTTGGAGATCGTGCTTGGGCCGATGCATTGGAGCGCACAACTGCCGATTGGCATCGTTGCGGGACTGGCCATCGCGGCGATCGCTTGGCGCATCATTGCGCAGCCCACCATGGCCGAGGTGCGCGCGCGGTACTCCACTCTGGTGAGCGAACTCATGCCGGGGCGATGGTTGCACGTAGCTGTCTCGCTCAGCGCGGGCATCGGGGAGGAATTGCTCTTCCGCGGAGCGCTGCAACATTGGCTCGGGATACCGCTCACGGCGATTGTTTTCGTTGCGCTGCACGGCTACCTCGATCCGCGCGACAAGAACCTCTTGCGCTACGGAATCTTCCTCACCGTGGCCATGTGCGGCATCGGCTGGGCCGCAGAGCAATTCGGCTTGTTGATGGCCATGGCCGCCCACGCGGTGATCGATATGGTGCTGATCAGCAAGCTGGTTGCGACGGATGGGCGTGAAGGCGGGCCGATGAAGCACACGGCTTAGACTGCCTTTTCGGCCTCGCCCTACCTTCGGCGCCCTTCAAACATCGATATGTCAGGACCAGCCACAGAGCGCAGTAAACGAACAGTGAAGCGGCGCTGGCCTTGGGTACTTGGCATCGGGGCCTTGGTGCTGGCGATCGCGGGCTTCGGTGCCGACCGCATGCTGAAATCCAAGCGGCATCCAGGCCTATCGACCTTCTTGAAGCAACTGGTGCGCAACTACCCCATAGGTTTTGCGCATGAGCCGGAGACCATCGCCATCAGCATCGACGAAGCGGACCTGGAGCAACTGGAGCGCGTGGTGGAAGAGGCTCGCGCGCGCGGCGTGATCCTGCCGGAGGGCAACAGTTATGTGCCCGCGCGGATCGATGGAGGTGCCGGCGCTTTCGAGGCGAAAGTGCGCATCAAGGGCAAGCTCACCGACCATGTGAAGGACCGCAAGTGGAGCCTGCGCGTGATCGCGAAGAAGGATGGCGGTTACAAGGGCATGCGGCGCTTCTCCTTGCAGCACCCCGGCACGCGCAACTACCTCTGCGACTGGTTCTATCACCGGCTCATGCAGGCCGAAGGCGTGGCTGCGCTGCGCTACGGTTTCGTGCGCGTGCGCTTCAACGGCGACGATCTCGGCATCTATGCCTACGAGGAGCACTTCGGCCCGGAACTGCTCCAGAACAATGGTCGCGCGGATGGACCGATCTTCCGCTTCGATCCGGCGCTGTTCTGGGAGCACCGGCTCAACGAGATGAACAAGGTGCGCTTCGATGAGCCCTTCGCAGCCTATCAAGCCGCATCGCTCGACGCATTCGGCAGCAGCGACCTGGAGAAGGACAAGCGTTTCCGAGAGCAGTTCGAGGAGGCGGTGGCTCGCTTCGAGGCATTCAGGCGCGGCAAGCTCACGGCCTCGCAAGTGTTCGATGCCGATCGGATCGCGCGGCACCATGCCATCCTCGACCTCGTCGGTGGCCACCACAGCATGGACTGGAGCGATGTGAAATTCTACTTCGATCCCTTGCTGAAGCGCATAGAGCCGGTGAGCTACGAGAGCTTCAGCTCGAATGCCATCCGCACCTTGGCGGGCAGCAACAAGTACACGGGCCAATTGTCGCAGAGCATGGACCTGCACGCGCAATGGTTCAACGACGAGGAACTCTTCAGGGCCTATGTCATGCACCTCGAGCGCGTGAGCCGCAAGGCGTGGCTCGATAGCGCCTTCGCCGCGCTAGCCCCTGCGCTCGATAGCGCCAGCGCCACCGTTTACCGTGAGTTCCCTTACAAGGAACTCGACCGCGCAGTGTACTACAAGAACCAGAAAGTCATCCGCAAGCTGCTCGATCCACCGAAAGCCTTCCACGCCTACTTGCGCGACAATGGTGCGGACACGGTGCGCATCACCGTTGTGCCCATTGAAGCGCTGCCCATGGAAGTGCATGCCTTGGTGCTGAATGATGGCACGCGCGTCGAGCCAATCGGCAAGGCCATTGTCCCCATTCGCAAGGCGGGCCGAATGGGCGAGCCGATGGAACTGCGCTTCGTGGTCCCGATGAAGTTGGAGCGCGGCGGGTTGAAGCTCGAGTGCTCGGTGCTGGGCGCATCGGTGCGTCGCACCGTGGACGTGTTCCCCTTCGCGCTGCGCGACGGCGAGGAATTGGCGCTGTTATCGGCTGCCGATCCGCGCGCCCTGCCTTTCCTGGATGTCGATGACGAGGCGCGCATCATCACCATCAAGCCGGGCGTGTGGGATGTCACTCAGAATGTGGAGCTGCCCGCTGGCTACACGGTCCGCGCAACGGCACCATTGAGTTTGCGCATCGCGAAGGATGTGCGCTTCCTCTCGCGTTCGCCGCTCGATTGGAAAGGACTGAACGAAGCAGCGATCACCATCGTCAACTACGGCGAGTTGGTGCTGCTCGAATGCCGCAAGGAATCAGTGCTGGAGCGGGTGCAGGTAGAAGGCACTGGCCGCGTGATCGTGCAGGAATCGGCGGTGCGCATGAAGCGGTGCGCGTTCCAATCATCGGGCGAAGGCGACCAGATCACCATGGTGCGCAGCACAGCCACTCTGAAGGACGTTGTGATCGCAGGTGGAACGGATGCTCTGAACCTGATTGCCTCCGATGTGAGCGCCGATCAATGCGAGGTGCGCGGTCCGAAGGATGATGGCGTAGTGGTGCGCGGCGGCAAGCTCGTGTGGAAGAGCGGGAGCATCGAGGGCGGAAAAGGTGCTGGGCTGAAGCTCGGCGTGCAGGGCGATGCGGTGCTGGAAGGTGCGGCCATTCGCTCTGGAGGCCATGGCGTGCAAGTGCGCGATGGAGCAAGCCTGAAACTGGACCGCTGCACGATCGAAGCGAAGGAGCTCGGCATCGCAGTGGAGGACATCGAGCGCATCAGTGGTCCGAGCCGCGTGTCGATCAATGCGACCAGCATCACCGGTGGGGCAGGGGAGCTGAGCAGCGGGAAAGGCAACACTGTTCTCCGCGATGGCAAGGCGGTGGAGTCCGCGAACAGCGAGGCCCCGAAGAAGAAGAGCAAGAAGAAGGACAAGTCGGAGTGACGCTCGATGATGCATCTGCGCGCGCATACCATCGCCTTCGCACTGCTGCTGTGCATCCCGGCATCGGCTCAGCGCTCACCCTTCAATGGACTGGAGGTACGGCCTGCTGATAGCACCGGGCACTACCGCATCCTCATCGGCGGGCATTTCCACGGCGAGAGCAATAACCGCAGCGGCTATCCGGCGGCCACCTTGCTCGCCAACCTCGACACCATCAATGCCCTCGGCGCGCACCTCTTCCTCAGCACCGGCGATCTGTACATGGATGCCCGCAAGGACAGCGCGCGCTATGCCAAGGCGCTCTTCAGCAAGCTGAAGGTGCCCTTCTTTAATGCGCCGGGGAATCATGATGGCAAGCCTGGTTCGACAGTAGAAGTTCTAAATCCAGGTGGTGGAAATGTGATTGGGGCATATGGTCCGGCGAAGGTGGTTCTTCTGGACCTCGAAGAACATGATGGCACAGTAGTCGAAGATCAGCTTCGAGCAATTCAACCCTCCGGCTTTGTCTCGTCTGTCTTCATCATCTCCCACCGCCCCATTTGGGCCGAAGGCGATCCGCAATACTCCAGCCTCTTCAAGGAGAATACCCGATCGCTCACGGGCACCAACTTCCACAAGGAGGTGTACCCCGTTCTGGAGAAGATCGCCGAGCACGCGCAGGTGTATTGGATCAGCGGCAGTTTGGGAGGTGGTGCGCCCAGCAGCATCTTCTTCCAGCAGCACGCACCCAACATCACCTACATCCAATGCGCCATTCGCGATCTGCCGCGCGATGCACTGCTCATTGCCGATGTCGGCCCCGACGGCGTGAACTGGAGCGCGCTCTCGCTCACCGGGCAGCAATTGCTCGCACCGGAGACTTACGACGCCGCGTGGTGGCGCGCGCAGGGCGGAAGGAGTGAAGCGTTCAATTGGCGCCTCTTGCCCTACGAAGCGAAGAAGGTGCTCACGCATCGTGCCTTCTGGTGGGGGGCAGCCTTTGCGATCGTCCTCGTCTTCGTGGTGCGGCGGCTCTATCACCGGTGGTGAGAATTGCCGTCAGCCAAGGTCCGATCGCATCCAACTACCTTCACCGCCTCGCAGAATCATGTCACGCATACTCGTCACCGGCGGCGCCGGCTTCGTAGCCAGCGACCTTGCCATCAAGCTCTCCAACGACCCCTCCAATCAGGTGGTGGTGGTGGATAACCTGCTCACCGGTGATCGCCGCAAGCTGCCAGCTGAGCTTCCAAGCAACATGCGCTTCATCAAGTGCGATGTGAACCGCTTCGAGGACATCAGCGCGGTGTTCTATGCGCACGGCTTCGACTACGTGTTCCATTACGCGGCGGTGGTAGGGGTGAAGCGCACCACGGACAATCCCGTGATGGTGCTGCGCGACATCGACGGCATCCGCAACATACTCGACCTCTCGAAGAACACCGGCGTGAAGCGCGTGCTCTACAGCAGCAGCAGCGAGGTGTACGGCGAGCCGGTGGAGATCCCGCAGAACGAGCGCACCACGCCGCTTAACAGCAAATTGCCGTACGCCATCGTGAAGAACATCGGCGAGGCCTTCCTGCGCAGCTACCAGAAGGAGTTTGGCCTTCCCTACACGGTGTTCCGCTTCTTCAACACTTACGGCCCTAAGCAGAGCCGCGATTTCGTGGTGAGCAAATTCATCCGCGCCGCGCTGGCCAATGAGGACATCACGCTCTACGGCGACGGCATGCAGACGCGCACCTTCTGCTACATCGACGACAATACCGACGCTTGCCTGGCGGCATTCCGCGGCGACCAGGTGCTCAACGATGTGGTGAACATCGGCAGCGATGCTGAATTGCCCATCAAGGAACTGGCACGCATGATCATCGAGATCACGGGCAGCTCGTCGCGCATCGTTCATCTGCCGCCCTTGGAAGAAGGCGACATGAGCCGCCGCATGCCCGACATCACCCGCATGCGCCAATTGCTCGGCCGCGAGCCGCTGCCCTTGCGCAAGGGCTTGGAGCGCATCGTGGCCCATACGGCCGTGGCCAACTGATGTGCGGGATAGCCGGCATCCACGGGCTCGAGGGCCTTTCTGATCCTGAAGCCGTTGCGCGGCGCATGACCGATGCCATGGCGCATCGCGGTCCCGATGCCACCGGCGTGCTGCGTCGCGGAAATGCAGTGCTCGGCCACCGGCGACTCAGCATCATCGATCTCGCATCGCATAGCAACCAGCCCTTCGTGAGCGCCGATGGCCGCTATGCCTTGGCCTTCAACGGCGAGATCTACAACTACCGCGAGCTGAAGGCGCAGCTCGATTGGCCCTGGCGCACCGGCTCCGATACCGAAGTGCTGCTGGCTGCATACGCGCGCTGGGGCGCCGATTGCCTGCACCGATTGCACGGCATGTTCGCCTTCGCGGTGCACGATGCCGCAACGGACGAGCTCTTCATCGCACGGGACCGCATGGGCATCAAGCCGCTGTACTGGTACCGCGACGATGAGCGGGTGCTCTTCGCCAGTGAGCTGCGCGCCCTGCTCGCCACCGGCCTGGTGCCGCGCCGCCTCGATACCGACGCGCTCGTTGATCACCTGCGCTACCAGACCGTGCATGCGCCTGCGACCATGGTGCAGGGCGTGCGCATGCTGGAGGCCGGCCATTGGCTGCGCATCAGCGATCAGGAGGTGCGCACGGAACAGTGGTACAACCTGGTCGCCGCCGCCGACCGATCGGCCGAGCAGTTACCGATCGAACAGGTCCGGCGCGAAGTGCGTGATCGCCTCTCGCGCGCCGTGGAGAAGCGCTTGGTGAGCGATGTGCCCTTCGGCGCCTTCCTCAGCGGCGGCATCGATAGCAGCGCCGTGGTGGGCCTCATGGCGCAGGCCAGCGAGCAGCCTGTACACACTTTCTCTGTGGTCTTCGATGAAGAAGCGTTCAGCGAAGCGAAGTATGCGCGCATCGTGGCGGAGAAGTTCAATACGAAGCACAACGCCATCCGCTTGCAGCCTGCGGACATGCTGCGGCTGCTGCCGGATGCACTCGCTGCCATGGACCATCCCAGCGCCGATGGCCTCAATACCTACGTGGTCTCGAAGGTGACCAAGGAGGCCGGGATCACCATGGCGCTGAGCGGACTTGGCGGTGACGAGGTCTTCGCGGGCTATCCGGTCTTCGCGCGCACCTTGGCGCTATGGAACAAACGATGGCTCACGCAATTCCCGCGCGGCCTGCGCTCCATGGCGGCGTCGGTGCTTGCCGCTGCGCGTCCGGGCATTGCCAGCGACAAGCTCGGTGAGTTGTTGCGTCTGCCGGCCTTCAGTGTCGATGACACCTTTCCGATATCGCGGCTGACGCACACCGATCAGGACCTCCGGCGCTTGCTCCAGCGCGAAGCGTTCCCGCCCAATCGCGTGGCGGCTGTGATGCACCGGCTCATCCGTGAGCACGGCGGCCATGCGCTGCCCTTCCTCAGTCAGGTCTCGCTCGGCGAACTATCCACTTACCTGCAATCCGTTCTGCTGCGCGATACCGACCAAATGAGCATGGCGCATGCGTTGGAAGTGCGCGTGCCATTCCTGGATCATGAGTTGGTTGAGTTCGCGCTCGGCGTAAGCGATGCGCAGAAGTTTCCGCGTACTCCGAAGCAATTGCTGGTGGACTCGCTCGGGGATCTGCTGCCGGGCGAGATCGTCAATCGGCCCAAGATGGGCTTCACCTTGCCGTGGGAGCTTTGGATGCGCAACGAGCTGCGCGGGTTCTGCGAAGAGCGAATCGCCCGTCTCGATGCAAGGCCGGAGTTCAGGCAGGGCGCCGTTGCGGGCCGTTGGCAGCGCTTCGTGGCGGGCGACAAGCGCATGAACTGGTCGCGCTTGTGGTCGCTGGTGGTGCTCGGCGATTGGCTTGAGCGCAACGGCATCGAATAAGCGCAGAGCCTGTTTAGGATCTCTTAGAACTCGCTCTCCGGTCTCTTTTCCGCCCATGCTTCGCCGGAAAATAATCCCGTAGGCACCCCCGGTTCGGAGACCGGGGCAGGCTACTACGCGATGATTTTCCGGCTGCGCCTGAACGAAAAATAGCCTCGGAGCCCTTCATTCAAGAGATCCCAAACAGGCTCTCAGCCCATTCTCCGCATCTTGCGCCATGCGCATCCGCACCAACACCCTGCTCGCTACGGCACTGATCCCCGACGGCGGTGGAGAATTGAGGCTCTACCAACGAAGCGATGATTTCGCCATTGAGGTGGTGGGCATTGCTGGTGAGTTGATGAGCACCGCGATCCACGGGTCGGAGGATGCGCTGGCCGAACTCGCCCTGAAACAGGTGAAGGATGTGAGCCATGCGCGTGTGCTTGTTGGTGGCCTTGGCATGGGCTTCACGCTGGCGGCAGCGCTTCGTGGCGTTGGCGCAAGAGGGGAGGTGGTGGTGGCCGAATTGGTGCCCGAAGTGGTGGAATGGAACAAGGGCCCCATGGGCGAACGCTCCGGCAATCCGATGAAGGACCCGCGCGCCAAGGTTTTCGTTGGCGATGTGTTGGAGCTTATCCGCACCGAGCACGACGCCTACGACGCCATCCTGCTTGATACCGACAACGGTCCCGAGGGGCTCACCCAAGCGCGGAACAACCGGCTGTACTCGCACCGGGGCCTGCGCTCTGCTTATGATGCCCTGCGGCCGAATGGCATCCTCGCCGTGTGGTCAACGCACCCGCATGCACCGTTCACCAAGCGTTTGGCCTTAGCCGGCTTCCGCGTGAAAGAAGAGAAGGTGCATGCCCATGGAAGCAAGGGCACCAAGCACCATTTGTGGTTCGCGAAGCGGCCTTGACAAATGCCCGCGCGCATGTCCGTGATCAATCGCTTCTACTCCGCCTTCGCTGCGCGCGATGCCGCCGCCATGGCTGCTTGCTACGCAGACGATGCCCGTTTCCACGACCCTGCTTTCGGGGCGTTGGATGCGAACCAGGTGCGCGCGATGTGGCAGATGCTCTTGGGCCGCAGCAAGGACCTGCGGATCACGTTCACGGTGCTTCGAGAGGATGAGCGCAGTGGCGTTTGCGAGTGGCACGCGCACTACACCTTCGGAGCTACGGGTCGCAAGGTCCACAACATCATCCGCAGTGAATTCGTGCTGCGCGATGGGTTCATTCTCCAGCAGCGCGATAGGTTCGGCTTCTGGCGCTGGAGCCGGCAAGCGCTGGGTGCCATGGGCTGGTTACTCGGATGGACACCCATGGTGAGGGGCAAGGTGCAGCGCACGGCACGCACCGCGCTCGAACGGCACATGGAACAAAGCCGCTGAGAGGCGTTCCGCATTGGCGGGATACATTCGCGCCGCGCTCGGAGAGGTGGCAGAGCGGTCGAATGCGGCGGTCTTGAAAACCGCTTTACCTACGGGTAACGGGGGTTCGAATCCCTCCCTCTCCGCCAATGGAACAGCCGCCTGAAGGGCGGCTCGTTCGTTCCAGACCGAGCCGAGCGCAGCTCGAGCGAGGACTGGAACGAACGAGCCAAGCG
>JBATND010000427.1:0-3892 GCA_049290175.1 Flavobacteriales bacterium
CCTCTTCAATGGCCACCACCTTTCCATCGGCCGGCGAGAGCACATGGGCATCGTTGGCCGGAACGCTGCGGCTGGGCACGCGGAAGAACCAGACCACGATGGCCCAGACCAGCAAGAGCGCAGCGGCGATCACGATCGCAATGGGTTGCGGCAGCACCGGCCATTGCATCAGCGCGAAAAGGCCGAAGCAGACAAGGGCGGTGATGAGCAGTAGCGTGGGGGTGCCTTCGCGGTGCAGGCGCATGGGAGCGCGGCGAATATAGGCGGCGGTTTCCGGGCCGATTCAACGCTCAGAACTATACGCTGTCAACAATAGGGCATGGAACGAGGTGGCGTGTTGTGCCGATCGCCGCAGGAGTGCGATTCTAGTTTCGCCGCCATGCAATCGGAGCGTATGCGCGTGCTCGTGGTGGGCCAGACCCCGCCGCCCTTCGGCGGACAAGCCGTTATGATCGAGAAGTTCCTCGAAGGGCGCTTCGCCACGCTTGAATTGGCCCATGTGCGACTGAGCTACTCGGAAGAGATGAGCGAAGTGGGCCGCTTCAGCCTGCGCAAGGTGTGGGTGCTCTTCCGCACCATCGGCGCCGTATGGCGCGCGCGGATCAAGCACGGTTCGCAGGTGCTCTACTACCCGCCCAGCGGCCCCAACCTGGTGCCCATCCTGCGCGACATCATCTTCCTGATCGCGGTGCGCTGGTGCTTCCGGCGCACGGTGTTCCACTTCCATGCGGGTGGCGTTTCCACCTTCATGGGCCGCTTGCCCGCGCCCTTGCGTTGGCTGGCGTGGCTGGCCTATCGCAAACCCGACCTGGCCATCCGCACCAGCGACATGGCACCGCCCGACTCCGAGTACTTCAAGGCCAAGCGCATCATCTCCGTCTTCAATGGCATCGAGGACCTCGCCGGTGGACCCGTGCCCCGTGATCCGGATCCGCAGCGCCCTATGCACATTCTCTTCACCGCGCTGCTCATTCCCAGCAAAGGCGTGGAGGTGCTCGTGCAAGCCTTCATCGAACTGGTGCAACGCGGCGTGCATGCCGAATTGATGGTGATGGGCCGCTGGGGCGATGCCGCCTTCGAGCAGCGCATGCTCGCCCTCATCGCCGAGCATGGTTGCAGCGATCGCGTCCGCATACTCGGCGTGCGCACCGGCACCGACAAGCTCAACGACTTCCGCGCTGCGGATGTATTCTGCTTCCCCTCGCACTTCGAGGCCGAGAGCTTCCCCGTGGTGCTCATGGAAGCAACGCAATTCGGGCTGCCCATCGTGGCCACCAACTGGCGCGGCATACCGCTCATGGTTGACGAAGGCCGCAACGGATTCCTGGTGCCCATACAGAGCCCGGCATTGGTCGCCGACCGCTTGGAGCAATTGGCCCGCGACCCGCAACTGCGCCAGCGCATGAGCCTTGCCGCGCGCGAGGTGTTCGCCGAGCGCTTCACGCTAGCGGCTTTTCACCGGAATATGGAGGCGGCTTTCGGGAAACTGACGGAGCGGGCATAAGGCTCTTGCGAAGGAGTAAAACGCGCAAGAGCTGATGCGTTGATTCGTCCTGACTCGTCCTGAAATAGGTTTACTTACCCCCCCCCCCCCGCAAATCCTTACGCTGCTTGCGCTTCTTCTTGTCGCGCTTCTGTTTCATCCTGAGGCTTCGTGCTAGCACATAAATGACCTCCACGATAGTGCGTTCCTCACGCTTATCGCGCTTGCGCTTCTTTTTCGGCTTTGCCGATGGATTCTCTTCCAAGTGAACGATGCGCATGGCCTCGGCTGAACTGGTGTCCGCATCATCGGCATCGTCCTTCAGCCAAGGCTCTGGATCAACACCGAGGAATCTCTTGATGCGCTCAAGGAATTCCGGTTTCGGGTTGTTGTTGCGCTCGTTGCGGGAATAGGTGGATTGCTCCATGGCCAAGCGCTTTCCCATCTGCTTCTGCGTGAGCTTGAGTTGCTCGCGCAATGCCTTCAGCTTCTCTGTGAACATGCAATGCGGGGTTCGATCGTGCGTGAATGGATAGACGGATGCCACCACGGGCGTTGCTCATTCGTGGCATGCGTACCGGCATAGTGATGCGAGTTTAGTGCATAACCTGCATTTATGCATGCGCATCGTATGCACAAATGCAGCATGGATATACCTGGCTGCGCCGCATGCCGCGTCAGTCGTGCCTCGCAGCATCGGTATAAAAGCCGCATGCGTTATGCGTGCTTATGCAGCGGCTGGTCCGAAAGGTTTGTGCAAGGCCATTAGGCCGAAACCAAAACCCTTTGGATCATGAGTACGAAGAGGACCTCCCGCTGGAACGCGGGACGAACCGCTGCCTTTGCAGCAAGCCTGGCCGCGTGGTGCGGTTGGGGCATGATGGAGGCGAGGGCGCAAGACCCGCTCTGGGTCATCGGCAACCAGCAGGTGCATTTCCCGCAAGAGCCGGGCACCACGCCGGGGCAGAATCTCATTCGCACCAGCCCACTGCCCACTTCCTTCGATCCGGATATCCCCGATGCCTACGAGTACCAAGGGCAGGTGGCGCAGCGCACGCAGAACATCCAGTACGATGATGAAGGCAAAGTGCTCTTCTTCGAGGTGGATGGGAATATTTACAACCGGGATGGGTTGATCATAGCCGATGCCGGGCTGGATAATTTGGATCGGGACTGTGCATTCTGCTTCATAGGCGGGCGCGAAACGCTCATCGTTCCAGTGGCGGGGAGCTGTACACGCTATCATGTAATCGGCATCTACTATGATGCGGAGCCGGATATTCAGGGAACTCAGGAGCTACAATTGAGATGGGGTGTCTTTGATGCCACGTTGAAGAACGACCTTCCTGCCTATGCTGATGCGTGCAGACCTGTGGCTGGCAAGTTCTTGACTTCGGCAGAGAGGGAAACCGCAGGCTTGAACTGGCATCTTCCTGCTGGTCATATATGGGCTTCCGATTACATCGCGCCAACCTTCGCACCTGAACAAGGCGCTGCCTACTTTGAGGATATTCGCCTTTCGCAGCTCATTGCTGAAGGTCGAATGGCGGTGCATGCGGCTTCGGTGACTATCGATGGCCAAGGAACCGCATTGGCGGTGGTGCGTGTAGGCCAAGGTTTGATGATGTTCACCTTGGGATCGAATGGCCTCACCGTGCTACTCGCCCAGTCTTCATACGGCTTCGGTAGGCGTTGGCCCTTTGGCATGCCGGAGCTAGGTTACGTCGTAACAGACAACGATTTCTCCCAGCGTGGAGAAATGGCACTTCATTTCCACCAAGACGTACTTAATGTGGCGCTCTCTAGTTATGACCGCTTGGACCAAGATTCACCATTCTTCCCGATCCATGCGCACGAGTTGCGTGTGATTCGATGGAGGTTCAACGTGGTGCCCGGTAATCCATTGTCGGTTACCAGCACCATCGTCGGCACCAATCTGCCGGGCGCGAACCCGAGGACCACTGCCATCGGCACGTATCCAGTCAATGAGCCTCCTCCGGTTGATTACGCCGAGAATTCTATCCTGCGGCCAGCCGTAGCAGGTTTAGAGTTCTCCCCGGACGGGCGCTACATCTACTTCGTCAAGTCGCCAAGCCATCCGTTCCCAGGACCAACGCATCCGCAACCCCAGGGCCCACCCACCACCTTCGGCTGCATCGACAACGATTGGGAGATCGGGGATCCGACTTCCCCGCGCATCTACCTCCCAATCGGCGATGAAGAAGCAACCCGCGCGATCTGCGACACCCAACTCGATATCAATCTGTCTCCCGATGGCGGTGAGCCGGTCCTCTACATGATCGGAGCAGATGCTCAGGGCGAATACTGGCTGGGGGCATTCCTCGATCCCAATAACCCCAACCCGCTCACCGCAGCGGCCAATTGGAAGCGCAACCTGAACTCCATGGG
>JBATND010000428.1:0-22597 GCA_049290175.1 Flavobacteriales bacterium
CGTCATCCATGAAGGTGACAGTGCTCGCTAGCAGCTCAACAACGTGCATGATTCGCTTGAAAGGGGGGCGAAAATAGGCCCATCCGGAGCGGGTTCGTCAGCGCACGAGCAACCAAGCCGAGCGACCACTGGAGGCACGCACTTGATCGAGCGCGGCAAGGGCCTCTGAGCGGGTGGCAAAGCTGCCGTAGGCCACCGGATGCAGGTCGCCGCGCTTGCGCAAACGGCGAGCAGGAAAGCCTTGTGCGACCAGGTCGCTGAGCATGCGGTCGGCGTTCTCCGGTTGCGCGAAGCAGCCGCCGATCACATGGAAACGGAAGCCGGCCTCGTCGGTGATGGTCGGCTTCAACGCCACGCGCGTGGTATCGGCAATGGCCACGCTTGGTGCGGGAATCCCCAAGCTCACCTTCATGCGTACATCGGTCTCTTCATCGAGCACCACTTCATGCACGCCTGTGCCAGCGGTTGGCAGGTTGAGCGTGGCAGGCGTTTCAACCGGGGCGAAGCCCGCTTGAGCAGGAGCGGTGTATGCCGGCTGCGGACCGCCCTTCCAGGGTGCCCAGCCGCTCCACTGCCCGTTTCCTTCGGGGGCATTGCTGAAGACCCAGAAGGCAGCAGCGCCGATCAGCAGCACGCCGACACTCGCTGCGGCCCACACCAGATAGGGGCGTTTGGTGCGCTCTGCTTCCTCGGCGACCGGCTGTGCTTTTTTCAGCGGAAGTACAACGGGCTGCGTGCGCACCGGCTCGAAGGCCACAGCCGGAAGGGGGCGAAGGCCGTAGGCGTCGCGCAGGTAGTTGGTGCGCTTGTCCGGATCGAATTGCAGGTTGTGCTCGGCATCGCGGTAGAAGATGCCGATGCTAGGCAGTTCCAAGCGGCCGCTGCGGTCCAAGGCCAAGCGCCATCCGGCCACTTCGGCATCGATACGGGCGGTGGCCTTGTCGAAGGGCAGCCCCTCGCGTTTGGCTAGCCGGTCGGCAAGCAGGCCATCGTTGCGCACCAAGTGGCGGTTGAAGCTCAGGTCCTTAGCGGGAGGATGGATGATCTGGCGGGCCTCATCGAGCCGCGCCGGGCGGTAGTGCGTGAGGAACCCGCCCCACTGCGGCACGATCACGCAATCGTGGCAGAAGAGAAGGTCGTGCAGGTCGCGCTCGAGGCCCATGGGGCGACCAAGGTATTGCGCGCCTCCTTTGGGCGCCATTTTCGGCCGACGGAGCTCGGGCTAATGAGTTCGCGAGTTTGCAAGCGGCGAGCTTGCCTGCCGCACTTGTCTGCCGAAGGCTGAGGCATGGCGGCAAGTCGAGAGCGCCAGCAGCTTCAACCAACCAATGGTACTTCCTTTAGTCAGCACCTACTGGCCGCTTGCCGCTTACATACTAGCCGCTCTGTTTTGCGCTTCTTCAAGATCGGCGGGGGTGTCCACGCAGAATGAAGGATGCTCCGTGAGCCCGATGCGCACCTTGAAGCCATGCTCCACCCAGCGCAACTGCTCGAGGGATTCAGCCCGTTCGAGCGAGGAGGGCTCGAGCTTCACCAGCTGCTCCAGTACATCGCTGCGGTAGCCATAAAGGCCCACGTGCTTCAAGTATCGGAAGCGTGCATGCTTGGGTCCTGAAGCAGCATCTCTGAGAAAAGGGATGGCCGCTCGGCTGAAGTAGAGGGCATCCATATGCACGTCAACAGCGATGAGCACCTCGCCCGGATCATCCAGGTCTCGGTCGTCGGTGACCACCTGCGCCAAGGTGGCAATGCCGCCCGGCGCCTCGCGCAGCGCGGCGCACAGTTCATCGATCTGCGCGTGCTCGATGAAGGGCTCGTCGCCTTGGATGTTCACCACGGCATCATACTGTTCTCGCCCGGCTATGGTGAGTGCCTCGTAGCAGCGATCGGTCCCGCTCGGATGCTCAGCCGATGTCATCACGCACTGGCCGCCATGGGCGATCACATGGTCCATCACGCGCTGGTCGTCGGTGGCTACTACCACGGCATCGAGCGCAGCCGATCGCTTCGCCCGCTGCACCACGCGCATCACCATGCTGGTGCCGCCGATATCAACCAACGGTTTGCCCGGCAGCCGGGTGCTGGCATAACGAGCGGGGATGACGCCCAGGATCCGCATATCGGATTACAGCGTGGCGCTCAGTTGCACCTGCACGGTGCGCGGCGCTTCGATGCTCAGGGGGCGCAGCGAATACACCTCGTTGCTGAGGTTGTTCACCACGATCGTGGCGCGCAATTGCTTGCTCAGGTCCAGGCCGGCGCGTACATCCACGATCCAAGTGCCCGTGCGGTTGCGTTCCATCCAGCCAGTGATGCCGGTGGGCAGTTCATCGGGATCGGGCGGGCCGGCATCCAGGTCAACGAAGGCCTTATCGATGTTGCGCACATGGCTGTTGTAGCGCACGCTGAAGCCCGTGAAGACCTTCTTGTAAGCGATCTGGATATCGTTGCGGAAGGTCTGCTGGATGCGGAACTTAAGGATGTTGCCGTTGGGATTGTAGCTCGTGTTCGTGAAGGTGCTCGGAGGCATGAACACAGTGGAGTCCGTTGCGCCGGGGAAGGGCAGTGGCGGTCCTGGGCGAGGCTTTGCGTACACTTCATCGGGTGTGGTGCTCACAGGGTTGGTGCTCGTATAGCCCATGAGCGCGGTGATCTCGACCCCGCCGATCTTGCCCTTGCCGGTGAGCTCGAGTTCGTAGCCGCTCACTCTTGCCCTT
Organism: Flavobacteriales bacterium; assembly: GCA_049290175.1. Taxonomy (GTDB): domain Bacteria; phylum Bacteroidota; class Bacteroidia; order Flavobacteriales_F; family PHOS-HE28; genus PHOS-HE28. Next base: position 2,718 of record JBATND010000428.1, read on the forward strand.
CCGGTGTTCACGCTCTTGAATCCGAAGCCGTAGAAATCCTGATTGACCGTGGCCCAGTTGAAGGTGCCCCATTGGCCGAAGGTGAATTCCACGTAGTTCTCGAAATCCTGCTGGAACCACACCGCATCCACATAGCCCATGAAGCCGCCGATCTTGAAGCCTTGCTTCACGCCAACCTCGGTGTTCCAGCTGCGCTCGGGCTTCAGGTCCGGGTTGGGGAAGATGTTCAGCCTCCCCACGCTGGTGCTGATGTAGCGCTCGCCGATGGTGGGGAAGCGGAAGCCCTGTCCGTAGCTGGCGCGGATGAAGGTGGCGCGCATGGCGCGGTAAGTAGCCCCCGCGCGCACCACGGGCTGTGCCGCATCGGCCTTGTTCACGATGAACTGCTCGTAGCGCACGCCAGCGCTCAGGGCCAGCTTCTCCTTCAGCAGCTTCTTGTCCACCTGCAGGTAGCCGGCCAGGTTGCGGGCCATGTTGCGCTCGTTGCCCTCGGCATTGCCCACGTAGAGTTCGGCGGTGCTGATCACATCGCGCAGCAGAAGGCCGCCGGTGAAGTTGGTCTCGCCCAGCAGATCCACTTTCTGCTGCACTTGGTACTCGGCATGCCAAGTGGCGTTGCTGTTGCTCTGGTTGTTGTCGTTTTCGAAGACTTGGCGGTGATAGCGGGTGCGAAGGCTGTGGCGCGCGCCACCTTCAGTCGCGTAGGTCACGAAGGGGTCGATGTAGTACTGCGTGGCCTGCGTGCGCGTAACGGTGCCGGGGAATGGGCGGAAGAGGCCGCGGTCGGTGTCGTTCCAGATGAAGACGCTGGTGCTCTTGCCCTTCTGCGCGTTGCCGTTGATGCCGAAAGCGAGGCCGGGTTTGCTCTTGCTGCGCCAGCGCAGGTTGGCGTTGAAGCGCGCGCGGTGGTCGTAGCCGCCGGGGCCTAAGCGATAGGGGTCGGCAGCAATGGTATCTGCGGGCAATGGTTCTGGCCCCACATAACCTTGGTCGGCCACGCCGTTGCCACCGATCACCAGATCGAGCTGCCCGAATTGCTGGCTATGGTAGAAGCTGGCTCCGCTGATGCCGGGGTTGTTCTGGTCCCACCATTTGGCGGGCGCATGGCCCGGCGTATCGTACACGCCGGTGAACACGGTGGCCCGCGTGCGCGGCTCGCTGCGCGGGTATGCGGTGCGCACGTTGATCACGCCGCTGAGCGCCGCGCTGCCGTAGAGCACGCTGCTGGCGCCCTTGATCACTTCGATCTGTTCCAGGTTCTCCAACGGGAGGAAGGTCCAGTTGGGCCGGCCGATGTCGCCGCTGAGGATGGGGATGTCGTCCACCAGTACCATCACGCGGCTGCCCGCGCCATAGCTGAATCCGCTTCCCGCGCGGATCTGCGGCTCTTCATCCACGATCACCACGCCGGGCACTTGATCCAAGGCCTGCTCCACGCTGGTGATGTTCTTGTTCAGCACGATGTCCGGGCGCAGCACGCTCAGGCTCTGCGTCACCTCGCCGATGCGCTGCTCATAGCGGCCGCCGCTGATCACCACGGTCTCCAGTTGCGCGTTGGCGAGCGCGAGCTTGATGTCGAGCGCGCGTCGCTCACCGGGACTCAATGTCAATGCTTCCGTGCGAGGCGTGTAGCCCACATAGGTGAAGGTGATGCGTGCCTCACCGGCTGGGAGATCGAGCCTGTAGCCGCCATTCACATCGGTGGCCACGCCCTTGCCCGGCGCGTAGGTCACGTTCACGCCGATGAGCGCCTCACCCGTGCTTGCATCGGTGACCTTGCCTGTAAGGATGGCGTCCTGCGCGCACAGAACAGAAGGGGCGGCGACGATCATCGCAGCGAGTAGTGTTCGCATCATGCGTTGGGCGATCTTGGGGCCGCCGGAAGCGGTCAGCTTCACTTTAGCGGTCGGGCGAATGTAGAAGATGACTGGTACGCGCAACGGCTTGCCCGATGAAACACTGGCAGGCGGGCACGAATCCACAGCCACATAGCAAGCCTGACAGAGGCCGAGGCCCATCGCTGTGCAGCTCTTTGGGACTGCTTGTTCCTTGCCGAAAAGAGGAGTGCGCGGCTTCTGTGCGATCCTCCATGACGGAGTCCCAATCCGCGCGAATCCGCGAAATCTGCGGCTTCTTTGCAATCCCGCATGACCGACCAAGAACTCATCCATCGTATCGCCCTTAGCATGCTCAAGGGCATTGGCCCCATGAATGCACGCAATCTGGTTGCCTATTGCGGCGGAGTGGATCCGATATTCTCCGATAAGAAGCTCAAGAACACGCTGGAGAAAGTGCCCGGCATAGGTCCCAAGCTCATCGCCAGCATCACCGATAAGAAGGTGCTTCCTGCGGCCGAGAAGGAGCTGGCCTATGTGCGCAAGAACAAGTTGCGCATGCTCTTCTACCTCGATGCCGAATACCCCAAGCGCTTGAAGCAATGCGAGGATGCCCCGGTGATCCTCTTCGCGAAGGGCGATGCGGAACTGGATGCCGAGCGCATGGTGAGCATCGTGGGGACACGCACGCCAACGGAGCCGGGCAAGCGCCTCTGCATCGAGTTGGTCGAAGGCCTGAAGGAAGTGAATGCCACCATCGTGAGCGGACTCGCCTATGGCATCGACATCGTTGCGCATCGTTACGCGCTGAAGAACGACCTGCCCACGATTGGCTGCGTAGCGCATGGGCTGGATAAGCTCTACCCAGGAGATCACGCCGCCACGGCGAAGGAGATGGTGAAGCATGGCGCGTTGGTGAGTGAATTGCCCAGCGGATCGCCCTTCGCGCCCGGCAATTTCCCGGCGCGCAACCGTGTGATCGCGGGCTTGAGCGATTGCACCATCGTTGTCGAGAGTGCCAACAAAGGAGGCTCGCTCATCTCGGCCGACATCGCCAGCAGCTACGATCGCGAGGTGTTCGCCTTCCCTGGGCGCCCCACCGACCCGAAGAGCGAGGGCTGCAACAAGCTCATCCAGCAGAATAAAGCGGCGCTCATCACTTGCGCCAAGGATGTGATCACCCTGATGGAGTGGCTGCCCAAGAAGAAGAAAGCGCCCGTTCAAGCCGCACTCTTCGCCGAACTGATGCCCGATGAGCAAAAGCTCGTGGACCTGATCAAAGCCAAGGGCAAACTCCATATCGACGAACTGTGCACGCAGAGCAAGTGGCCGCAGGGCAAGGTGGCCGGCCTGCTGCTGAACATGGAATTCAGCGGCGGGGTGCGGGCGCTGCCGGGGACGCTCTACGAGCTGAATTGACCCATCGGTTTGGTCAATTGGCCGGTTGTTGCCCCCACCTACATTTGCGCCCGCTTAATCAAAAGCACAACCCAAACATCACGCGATGGCAAAGTCGAACAAGGCCGTTGATGCCTTCATGGCCGAAGTGAAGAAGCGCAACGGCAACGAGCCGGAATTCCTCCAGGCCGTTCACGAAGTGGCCGAAATGGTGATCCCCTTCATCGAGGAGAACCCCAAGTACAAGGGCAAGATGCTCCTGGAGCGCATGGTGGAGCCCGAGCGCACCATCATCTTCCGCATCCCATGGGTGGACGACAAGGGCCAGACCCAAGTGAACCGCGGCTTCCGCATCGAGTTCAACAGCGCAATCGGACCGTACAAAGGCGGTCTGCGCTTCCACCCCAGCGTGAACCTCAGCATCCTGAAGTTCCTCGGCTTCGAGCAGACCTTCAAGAACAGCCTCACCACTTTGCCCATGGGCGGTGGCAAGGGCGGCAGCGACTTCGACCCCAAGGGCAAGAGCGACGGTGAAGTGATGCGCTTCTGCCAGAGCCTGATGACCGAGCTGTTCCGCCACATCGGCCCCGATACCGACGTGCCTGCTGGCGACATCGGCGTGGGTGGTCGCGAGATCGGCTTCATGTTCGGCCAGTACAAGCGCCTGGCGAACGAATTCACCGGTGTGCTCACCGGCAAGGGTGCAACCTGGGGCGGCTCATTGATTCGTCCGGAAGCCACGGGCTACGGCTGCGTCTATTTCGCGGAAGAGATGATGAAGCACAACAAGACCAGCTTCAAGGGCAAGACCGTGGCGGTGAGCGGCAGCGGCAACGTGGCGCAGTACGCGATCGAGAAGGCCACGCAGTTCGGTGCTAAAGTGGTAACCGCTTCAGACAGCGATGGCGCCATCTACGATCCCGCAGGCATCACGGGCGATAAGCTCGCCTTCCTCATGGAACTGAAGAACGTGAAGCGCGGCCGCATCGAGGAGTACGCGAAGAAGTTCAAAGGCGTCACCTTCAAGAAGGGAGCGCGCGTGTGGGACGTAGTGGCCAAGTGCGATGTGGCACTGCCCTGCGCCACGCAGAACGAACTCGATGGCAAGAACGCGAAGGACCTGGTGAAGAAGGGCGTGAAGTATGTGGCCGAAGGCGCCAACATGCCCAGCACTCCTGAGGCGATCGAGGTATTCCAAGCCGCTGGCGTGGCCTTCGCTCCGGGCAAGGCCAGCAACGCCGGTGGTGTTGCTACCTCGGGCCTCGAGATGAGCCAGAACAGCCTCCGTCTCAGCTGGACCCGCGAAGAAGTGGACGCTCGCCTGCACACGATCATGAAGAACATCCATGCCGCATGCGTGAAGCACGGCAAGGAAGGCAAAGGCGTGAACTACGTGAAGGGCGCCAACATCGCCGGCTTCGTGAAAGTGGCCGATGCGATGCTGGATCAGGGCGTGGTCTAAGCCTCATCCCAAACCCTTCTCCAAAGGAGAAGGACTTACTGAAAACACACGCCCCGGTCCTGAGCGAAGTCGAAGGATCGGGGCTTCTCTTTTTGTGGCTGCGACACGGCGAACACTCCGAATCGAGTACGGGTCGATTCATAGTCGGCATGGTGATTCCCGTGACCCCGAAACGGAGGCGGCGGCACCCTCCCGGGCACCGCCGCTCCTTCACCAAAACCGGGGACCATGGCAGCGCGGCCCCAAGCGCGTATCGTTCGATCAAGCCATCCCGAGGTGCCGGGCCTTCAGCCCATGCATCAGGCGGAGAGCTTGCAGGTAGCGGTCAACATCGCCAGCGAGCAGAAGGGCTTTCGCGGCGTTCTTCAACTTCATGTAGCGGTTCATGTTCTCGGAGGTGTTGGTTCCTGATGGATAACTGCCAACCGTCGTGCCAAAGTGTGCGGGCCGAATCGCGACTCCTACTTTCGGCGTCCCTGAGAACGGGACCATCAGATGCAACGGGCCGCCTACTTGGTAGGTATAGCAGGAGGCAGCGGGTCGGGCAAGACCAGCTTGGTGCGCGCACTGCGCGAGGCCCTGCCGCCCGGCATGAGCTGCACCGTTTCGCAGGACGATTATTACCACCCGAAGGAACAGCAGGCCATCGACCCCAATGGCCGCATCAACTTCGACCTGCCAAGTGCCATTGACCTCGATGGCCTCACAAGAGACCTGCAGGCGCTGGTTTCCGGTGTTCCAATCCTTCGGATGGAATACACCTTCAATACCGAAGGCAAGGAGCCAGCGATGATTGAGCTGAAGCCCGCGCCCATCATCTTGGTGGAGGGTCTATTCGTGTTGCACCACCAGCCCGTGCGCGACCTCTTCGACCTGCGTGTGTTCATCGATGCCAGCGAGGCCAGCCAGTTGGAGCGCCGCCTCAAGCGCGATGCCCGCGAGCGCGGCTATGGCGAGGCCGATGTACGCTACCAATGGGAGCACCATGTGCTGCCGGCGTATCGCGAGTTCCTGATGCCCTATCGGCACTTATGCGATTTGCATGTGGTGAACGAGTTGGGCTTCGAGCGTGCTGCGCGTGTGCTGCGCGATCACTTGGTGAATGCCGCGCGGCAGACCGAGCCGATGCCTCAGCTTCGGTAAAGACCGTGTTCGCGGATGTAAGCCGCTATAGCTGGGTCCACGAGGTTGCTGATGAGCGCACCGCTGCCGACCAGCTCGCGCAACTTGGTGGAGGAGTTGTCCATCACCGGCGCATCGGTTACAAGATGCACGCGCTCGTGGCTTGTGTAGGGGCTCAGCGCCTCGTGCATGTCGGCGCCCGGTCGCGGGTAAACGAGCACATCGTGGTGCGCGAGGATCTCGTCCGGTTCTTTCCAGCGGTGGAACGATTGCAGGTTGTCGCTGCCGATGATGAGGCTGAAGATGTTGCCGGGCCAATGCGCGCGCATGGCACGGAGGGCATCGACCGTATAGCTGGGCTGCGGAAGGGCCAGCTCGAAATCACAGGCTTCCAATCCGACATGGGCTTGCGTGGCCAGCTTCACCATGGCGAGGCGATGCGCATCGGGGCTGATGGGCTGGTGCTGCTTGAACGGATTCAAGGGCGTGACCACGAGCCACACCGCATCGAAGCCCTGCTTCTGGCGCATGTATTCCGCAACAGCGATGTGTGCCTTGTGCGGCGGATCGAAGGTGCCGAAGAGCAGGCCGACTTTCATCGCCCGAGGAATTCGCGCACCAGCGCTTCGGCCTCTGCGCAAGCTCCGATCAGGTCGTCGTTCACCACGGTGCGGTCGAAGCGTGGCGCGTAAGACAGTTCCTGCTCAGCCTTGCCAACGCGCTTCGCCAAACTCTCGGGCGTTTCAGTGCCGCGCGCGTTCAATCGTTGTTCGAGTGCTTGCAGCGATGGCGGTGCGATGAAGAGCGCCATGGCTGATTCGCCGAACTCCTTCTTCAGGTTGAGGCCTCCTTCCACATCCACATCGAAGATCGGGTGCCTGCCTGATTGCTGAATGCGCGAGACCTCTTCGCGCACGGTGCCATAGAAGCGACCGGGATAGACCTCTTCCCATTCAACGAAGTCGTTGGCGGCGATGCGGCGCTTGAATTCCGCTTCGGAGAGGAACCAGTAGTCGTGACCGTCGCGCTCGCTGGCGCGCATGGGCCGCGTGGTGGCGCTCACGCTGAAGGCGAGATCCAGACCGCGATCCATCAGGTGCCGCACGATGGTGGTCTTGCCTGCGCCCGAAGGAGCCGATACGATGATGGCCTTGCCCTTCATCACAGCACGTTGAGCAACTGCTCTTTCACCTTCTCCAATTCGTCCTTCATGCGCACCACCAGATGCTGCATGCCGGCATCGTTGCTCTTGGAGCCGATGGTGTTGATCTCGCGGCCCATCTCCTGCGCGATGAAACCGAGTTTGCGCCCTTGCGGCTCTTTGAGCGCGATGGTCTCCGTGAAGTGCCCGCAATGCGCGCTGAGCCGCACCTTCTCCTCGGTGATGTCGAGTTTCTCGAGGTAGTAGATCAGCTCCTGCTCGAAGCGCGATTCATCCACCTCGGCTTTCAGGTCGGCGAGTTTGGCGCGCAGCCGCTCACGTGTGCGATCCTGACGACCGGCATCAAGCTTGGCCACTTCATCGAGCAGCGCTGCGATGCCGTGCGCGCGATGCTGCAACTCGGCCTCGAGCTTGGCGCCTTCGTTGGCGCGGAAAGCCTTGAAGGCGCGAAGCGCATCGGTCACCAGAGCGCGCACACCGGCCCATTCGGCATCGTCGGCGCGGTCGCTGGTGGTGGTGCTCACATCGGGCAGCCGTAGCACTTGCGCGAAGAGGTCGGTGCTCACCTCCGGCGCGGCTTCATCGCGGATGGCTTTCAGTTCGGCGTAGTAGGCCTTGATTAACTCGCGGTCGAAGCTGGTGTGCTTGGTGGCGTGCAGCGATTCAGCGCTCACGAACACATCGACTTTGCCGCGCACGAGCTCTTCGCCCAACGCTTGCCGCAGCTCCTGCTCACGGTCTCGGTAGATGCTGGGCAGCTTCAGCAGCAGATCAAGCTGCTTGCTGTTGAGCGCGCGGATCTCGACGGTGACCTTGCGGTCCTTCACCACGCCCTCGGCGCGGCCGAAGCCGGTCATGGATAGAAGCATTGGAGCGATTGAGCGGCCAAATGTACCTGCGCCTACTTCACCCGGTCAGCGCGGCTCACCAGATGCACGCCCGTGAAGATCAACGCCGCGCATAGGCCCTGCTGCCAGCCGATGGAAGCATCGTATTCGCCGGGCAAACCGATCTGCTCCGCGCCGATGCGCATGAAGAGCCAGGTGACCACCGCCGCGAGCACCGGCTGCATGTACACATAGATGCCCACCACGCTCGGGCTCACCGCGCCCAGCGCCCACGTGTTCAGCAGGTAAGCCACGAAGGTGACCATGACCACCACGAAGGCCATGGCCGCGATTACCGTGGTGGAGAGCGCCTGCCATTCCACTGCCAAGAGTTCGCCGAGACCGAAGGGCGCCACCAGCACCAAGCCGATCAAGAAGCACCACGACATCACCGTGACCGCCGTGTACTTGCGCATGAGCGGCTTCACCAGCACCAGGTAAAGGCCGTAGCTGATGGCGTTGATCAGGATGAAGGCATCGCCGATCATGGTAGCGCCCGTTGCGCCGCCCTTCGGTTTGAGCAGGATGAGCGATAGCGCTCCCGCTGCACCGAGCAAAACTCCGAGGAGCTTCACCCGCGTGATGCGCTCGCCGATGAGCACGCCCGAGAGCACGAGCACCAGGATGGGCGTGGCCACCATGATGATGCTCGCATTGATGGGCGCCGTGCGCATGAGGCCGTGGAAGAACATGAGCTGATTGAGTGCCACGCCGAAGAGCGCGCACAGGAAGAGTCGTCCGGCATCGGACCACGCCACACGCTCCGGACGCCATGCGCGGAGCAACCAGAAAAGCAGAACGGCGCCCAGTACACGCAGCAGTATGAAACCACTGGCGCCGATTACCTGCGGCATGAGTCCCTTGGCCACCACGTAGTTGATGCCGTAGATGGCATTCACGACGAAGAGCGCGATGTGGGCGCGTGTACGGCGATCCATGTCTATCAGAGAAGTCGCATTCCCATTCTCCTGCGGATTCCAGTCAGGAAGAGAGTGTCGTCAAAGGAATTTTTCCACCTTTTGCTTCGCCAAAAGGTGGAGCCAAAAGGCGACCACGATCCAAGCCGCGGGCCGACTCGCACAGGCACGCAGCACAGGCCCGCCGAGCCGGTCGCGGCCGCGCGGATCGTGGACACCCACCGCACGCTGCACTTGAACCCATCCCTTTCGCTTTGAGGTTTTGCGTGCCGATCCCTGGCCGAGCCTGATGCCTTGAGAAGCATCTGGATACAAAGCGCATTGTCATCGCTCAGGGAGGCGGCACGGCGGCGAAAGTGCGCACGGATACCTTTAGCCCGCATCGGATACGAGGAGATGGACAGCACAGCACCGAATTCCAGCGAGCAGCAGTTCCGGAGCACCTTCCGGTTGCGGCGCGTGCTCATCCCCATCCTCATTGGCATGGTGGCGGCGGGCTGGCTCTTGTGGCGCGATCTGGCCAAGGAGCGCTACGAGCTTGTAGGCGATGGTGCCGGAAACCACACCTGGATAGATGCGAACGGCAACGGCATCGTGGATGTGGGCGATGCGGCGGAGTTCAAGCCGGTAGGTGAAGGACTCGGCGATTACCGCCGCATGACCGCACGTGAGACCCTGCGCAGCATCAACTGGACCTGGCACAGCACCTGGTGGATCGTGCTCGCCGTGGTGGCCACCGCCTTCCGCGACCTCGGCTACATCTACCGCATCCGCGTGCTCAGCGATGGCCACCTCAGTTGGCGCCAGAGCTTCAACGTCACATTCCTGTGGGAATTCGCTTCGGCGCTAACACCATCTGTCGTTGGCGGTTCCGGCGTGGCCATGTTCATCATCGGCCGTGAGGGTATCGCGCTGGGCCGCGCCACGGCCATCGTGCTCGTCACCGCGCTCATGGACGAGCTCTTCTATGTGGTGATGGTGCCGCTCGTCTTCTTCGGCGTGGGCATGCAGCACCTCTTCCCCGAGGAACTCGACAATGCCTTCTGGGGCCTGCCCGTTCAAACCATCTTTTGGATCGGCTACTGCTTCATCCTCTTGCTGGTGGCCATCATCTTCTACAGCGTCTTCTTCCGTCCGCGCGCGTTCAAATGGTTGCTACTGCGGATCTTCAAGCTGCCCTTCCTGCGCCGTTGGCGTCCGCAAGTGGTGAAGGTGGGAGAGGACATCGAGACCACGGGCATCGAATTGAAGGGCAAACCCAAGCGCTTCTGGGCGAAGGCTTTCGGCGCCACGTGCTTCTCGTGGGCCAGCCGTTTCCTGGTGATCAACCTCATCGCGGCGGCCTTCTTCACGGTGAACGACCATCTGCTGCTCTATGCACGCCAGCTCATCATGTGGGTGATCCTGCTCATCAGCCCAACACCCGGCAGCAGCGGCGTGGCCGAGATCGCCTTCGCTGGCTTCTTCCGCGACCTCTTGCCCGTGGCGGGCTTCATCGGCGCCATCGTGATCCTGTGGCGGCTGCTCAGCTACTACATCTACCTCTTCGTGGGCGCGGTGATCCTGCCGCGCTGGTTCCGGCGCACTCGGGCTAACGGGGCCTAACGGCGCACATGGTTTTCGTGCAACCACGGATGCACACGGATAGACACGGATGAATCCCGTTTGCCCTTGAGTTGTTCAGAGCGAGTGTCCCTACAAGGTTGCGCAATCTGTTATGCCCAATTGGCATAGCCGCATCCGTGTTCATCGGTGTCCATCCGTGGTTCCGCATTTCCCCGTCAGCGTTGCCGAAGATGATTAGCGGAGCAAGGCGTCGAAAGGTTGAGCCGGATACCTTCGCCCCATGAAATTCGGCGTCGTCACCTTCCCCGGCAGCAATTGCGATGAGGATATGATCCATGTGCTCGAAGGCATGGGCCAACCCGTTGTCCGCCTCTGGCACAAAGAGCACGACCTCCAAGGCGTTGACATGGTGGTGCTGCCCGGCGGCTTCAGCTACGGCGACTACCTGCGCAGCGGCGCCATCGCGCGTTTCTCGCCCATCATGCAAGAGGTGGCCGCGCATGCCAAGAAAGGCGGACTCGTGCTGGGTGTCTGCAACGGTTTCCAAGTGCTGTGCGAAGCGGGCTTGCTGCCCGGCGCGTTGCTGCACAACTCCGGTCAGAAGTTCATCTCGAAGAACGTCTTCATCCGTCGCGGCGCAGGTGACACCGCGCTCACGAACGCAGTGCCCGATAAAGCATTGAAGATCCCCATCGCGCACGGCGAAGGCCGCTACCACGCCGATGCCGACACGCTGAAGGCGCTGAAGGAGAGCAACCGCATCCTCTTCCGCTATTGCGATGAGCAGGGCAAGATCACGGACGATGCCAACCCCAACGGCAGCAAGGACAACATCGCTGGCGTGTGCAACAAGGGCCGCAACGTCTTCGGCATGATGCCGCACCCCGAGCGCGCATGCGATGAGCGACTGGGGAATACGGATGGGAGGAGCTTGTTCGAGGGGTTGTTGAAGGGGGTGCCTGCCTGATCACGGCACCACGCTCCTGATCACCGCCCGCAAACTTTTCGCCTTCCACAGGTCTATCGCACCTGAAGCGCTGCTGAGCTCTGCGCCTTTCCATCCTGCGAACTCATGTCCTTCCGCAACGCGCAATTCGATGCGCATAGGCACTCCCTCGAAGCAGCGCACCGTGTGTTTGCCGGGTGTGAGGGCTAGGCCTTCGAGCAGCAGCGCGCCCTGATCGGCGCGCGGTGCATCGATCACTGTTTCGCGCAAGCGGCTGCCCGTATGCTTGGCCAAATGCGCGAAGAGATGCGCGGGCCGTTGCGTGGCGAAGCCTTTCACCTCCGATAGCGATGCTTCCGGCGCAGGCATGTCGAGCTGAAGATCCCAGCGCTTGAAGTCGGCGGCGAGGTCGGCAGCGTGTGCGTGATAGAGGCTGTCGGCGATGGAGGGGATTTGCGCGAACGCCGATGCCTGCAAGGCGGAGATGCGCGCGAGCAAACGCTGCTGCAGGTGCGCATGCGCGAGTAGTTGCGGCACGAAGGGCGTTTCGGGCAGCACGGCTAACGACATGCGCTGCACGCTGTTCTCGTTCGGCGGCGCCCAGAGGTCCATGTCGAAGAGCACCCAGCGCCAACGGCCATCGCTTTCGCGTGGACGATAGCATCGCACGTTCAGCTCATGGTCCGCGCGACCGGTATAGAGGTCGATGCACGCGAGATCGATCAGGCTGCGCGTGTCAATCATGGCGTCGATGCTGTCGATGGGTGCGCCGCGCAGCAGGAGGTCGCGCGCCTTCAAGAAGTGGTCATCCTTGCCGCTGCGTTCGGTGGAGGCCGGTCCTTCGAGCACATCGAGGGCTTCCGCGCCGCAGCGCTGCATCAGCCATTCGGCATCCTTGGCGGGCATCCAGCGGTAGAGGCCCCAATAGGCGCCGTTGAGGTAGAGCGGCTTCGCCACGGAAGGCTGCACCAGCACCTGCAGGTCGAAGCGCTGCACGAGCTGCTCCATCACGGCATTGTGCAGGAAGGCGTTCGGCGAGGCATCGGCGCGCATTACGCCCTCATGCACATGTGTGCTATCGCTGAAGGCGAATCCACCCGCGGGGCTGTCGTAACGATCGCGTGCATGAAGCTTGAAAGAGCGTTTGCCCAAGCCGCGCGAGCCGCTGCCGAAGAGGCGCGCACCAACAGAGATTGCGGTGCTGTCGATGCGCACCAATGCCTCGCGCTCCCATGTCCTGCCGCGCCGCGTATGGTTATGCGCCGCGCCGGGATTGTAGATGCCCGTGCTGTCGCCCCAGAGGTCGTGCGGATCGAGCGCGAGCGTGAAGCCATCGCCAGCATGTCCGTTCGCAGGAACGAGGAGCATCGCTTCATCGCCGATCAAGCGTTCCTGCTGCGCCGCTATGGCGCGCACCACATGGCCGGGTTCAACGGCAACAGGCTCATCAAATCGTTTGGCGTCTGCGCCGCGCGGATCACTTCCATCCGTGGTGAATCGGACTTCGCCTTCCGCTGTTGCGATCAACTTCCCCTCGGCATCGAGCGCGAGTTGCGGCGCCTTGCTGAAGCCACGCGCGAAAGCACTTGCATCATTCGCCGCTCCCGGCGTAGGCTGCGCGAAGAGGCTCCAGGCCTTGTGGCCATCGGGCGTTCGGCCCAAGCTGGTATTGGCCCGCAGCGCGGGATAGGTGAAGAGGTCGGCGATGCCCAGGCCATCGGGCGCGATCAACAGGATGGCGCCGCCTTTCTTCTCCAAGGTGAAGCCGAGGTGCTGCGGGCCGCGCTCGGGCTTTCCATCGCACAGCAGGAGCATATGGCCCCTGGCCGGAACGCGCAGCGGCGCATCGATCACATGCTGCTTGCCGTTGATCGCGATGCGCCAGCCGAGCAGGTCGATCGCTTTCGTGGTGCTGTTGTGCAGCTCGATCCAATCCGGCGTGCGGCCATCGGCGTCGGTGTAGCAGCCGTGGTTGCTGGCGCAGAGCTCGTTGATGAGCAAGCCTTGGCCGTGCGAGACGAGCGTGATGAGCGCGAGAAGTATGGAAAGCAATGGGCGCACCGGCGAAAGATGCGGCATGCCGCTCACAGCTTGGAGATCCTGCGCTTGGCGGGATGTTGCCGCGTATCCCAGAACCCGGCTATCTGCAGTTCGCTGCCCTGGACACGAAAGGCCATCAGGTTGTGCTTTGTCACCAGCACCTCTCGCGTTCCCTTTCGACCGCGTCGCGACATGCCCGGGAAGCGCATCATGAGCTTGACCATCGTGTCGGTTCGCTGTACGAAGCGCATGGCATCGCGCTCGGACCACTCCGCTCGGAGATAGGCCACTACCGCGTGGAACCTTGCTTCCGCTTCCGGCGACCAACGGACGGTTTCAACCATTTGCTGTATGGCGCCATCACTTGCGCATGCGACTTGCCCTCGCCTCGATCGAGTTGCTCAAGGCTGCGTTCCATCGAGGCCTGTACTTCGGGATGCAAATTGCCCCAAGGTGCGGCGGGTTCAGCGGCTAGGAAAGCATGGATGTTCTCCAAGGCCGCCTCGTCTTTCAAGGCGAGCACCTTCTTCACGATGGACAGGCGGGTGCGGTCGATGGACATGTGGCGAGCGGCGGAAAGGTAAGCGCATCGGGTCGCGCTGTGCGTAGCACCATCGTTCCGCGCACGGGGACTTGCACGGTTCCAAACCCTACATTCGACCGCAACCGCACAAGCATGGAAACCTGGTGGGACGCACTCCCGATCTTCGAGAAGATCCTTTGGGCTACAGCGCTGCTGTTCTCGGCGCTCTTCGTGGTGCAAACGCTGTTCTCATTCATCGGCGGCGATACCGATTCGTTCGGCGATGCCGATGGTGCCGTTGATGCGGACTCCGGCGAAGGCACCAGCTACTTCACGCTGCGCAACCTCATCATCTTCCTCACCATGTTCGGGTGGACGGGCCTGGCCTGCGTCCACAACGGAATGTCGCAAGGCGCTTCCATCGCTATCGGCGTAGCGGCTGGCGCCATCATGGTGGCCATCATGGTCTGGCTCATGACGAAGGCGGCGGGCATGCGGCACAGCGGCACGCTCGATCTGGCCAATGCCGTTGGGCAAACCGGCACCGTCTATCTCGTGATCCCCGCAGCGCGCGGCGGACAAGGCAAGGTGACCGTGCGCGTTCAAGGTGCGTTGCGTGAGCTCGATGCGATTACCGACGAGTCCGCACCGCTCACCACCGGATCGCTCATCCATGTGGCCAGCGTCATCGACGGCCGCCTCCTTCTCGTTACCCGAAGCGCTTAAACAACCACGTCCATGGAGTTCACCCTCATCGCGATCGGCGTTGCCATCGTCTTCATTTTCGCTCTGGTCTTCTCGCTGCTCAACCGCTACAAGCGCTGCCCCAGCGACCGCATCCTGGTGGTTTATGGTAAGGTTGGATCGGGGCCTGATGGTCAGAAGAGCGCCAAGTGCATTCACGGCGGCGCGGCCTTCATCTGGCCGGTGTTCCAGGATTACGCCTTCCTCGACCTCACGCCCATCGGCATCGAAGTGAACCTCGTCGGTGCGCTCAGCAAGCAGAACATCCGCGTGGATGTGCCCAGCAAATTCACCGTCGGCATAAGCACCGAGCCGGGGGTGATGGAGAACGCCGCGGAGCGTTTGCTCGGCTTGCAGCAGAATGCAGTTCACTCGCTAGCCACCGATATCATCTTGGGCCAGATGCGCCTTGTGGTGGCCATGATGGACATTGAGGAGATCAACAGCAATCGCGACAAGTTCCTCACCAACGTGGCGGGCAGCGTGGAGAGCGAGTTGAGCAAGATCGGCCTGAAGCTGATCAACGTGAACGTGACCGACATCAAGGACGAGAGCGGTTACATCGAAGCGTTGGGCAAGGAAGCCGCAGCCAAGGCGATCAACGAAGCGAAGGTGCGCGTGGCCGACATGGAGCGCATGGGCGATATCGGAAAGACCGGCGCTGAGAAGGAGCGCGACCTGAATGTGGCAGCGCTGGTGCGCGACCGGGATACCGGAGTTGCGCTGACCATAAAGGACAAGGAGATCCTGATCGCAGGGGCCAAGCGCGATGAGAGCATCGGCAAGGTGGAGGCCGAGCGCGACACGCGTATCAAGAGCGCCGAGGCCAACGCCACCGCTGTGCAGGGCGAGAACCAATCGCGCATCCAGATCGCCGATTCAGAGGCACAGCGCCGCGAACGTGAGGCCGAAGCCCTGCGTCGCGCCACTGCTGCCGAGAAGGTGCAGAGCGCGAAAGCCTTGGAGGAAGCGTACGATGCCGAGCGCAAAGCCGAAGTCGCGCGCGCCGAACGCGAACGCGCCGCACAGACCGCCAGCGTGGTGGTGAGCGCAGAGATCGAGAAGCAGAAGGCCATCATCGAGGCGCAGGCCGAAGCCGAGCAATTGCGCGAGAAAGCCAAGGGCGAAGCAGATGCGCTCTACGCCAAGATGGAAGCCGAAGCCCGCGGCATGAAGGAGATTCTCACCAAGCAGGCCGAAGGTCTGGAGCGCATCGTGAAGAGCGCCGGCGATAACCCCAAGGATGCCGTGCTGCTGCTGGTGGCCGACAAGCTGCCCGAGCTGGTGCGCCTGCAGACCGAAGCGATCAAGAACATCAAGATCGATAGCGTGACCGTGTGGGAAGGCGGACAGCAGGGTGATGGCAAGGGCAGCACCGCAGGCTTCATCAGCGGGCTGTACAAGAGCGTGCCGCCGTTGAAAGACCTATTCGACATGGCTGGCATGGACCTGCCGAAATACCTAGGCGAGAAGAAGGCGGGTGAGGAGAAGAGCGCGGAGACGGAGGCTTAGCGCACCTCAGCGCCGGGCGCAATCACATCCTTCGGCTGCACGAACACGAGTTTGCCACTGGCGTCCTCGGCCATGAGCACCATGCCTTGGCTCTCACCGCGTGGCAGCTAGCGCTGGTTCACTTCGTTTGCTGGTGCCCTTCAACCCACCAGCTCCGCATCGAACAGATCCGCGATCTCCAGCCGCAATCTCATCTTCACGGCATCGATGTCCACTTCGCCGCCAAGCTCTTGCGCCATGCTGGTCACGCCTTTATCGGTGATTCCGCAGGGCACGATGTTCTGGAAATAGCTCAGGTCTGTGTTCACATTGAAGGCGAAGCCGTGCATGGCGGCTGATTGAGCAAGGGCATACCTTCGGTAACGAATCGAAGCCAAATGTTCTACGCAAGGAAACGACATGTTCAAGTGCTTGCGCTGTGTTTACTCGCGCCTATGTGGGGCATTGCGCAATACCCTGCTTCTATGGGGGGGCTTTCCTTCGGTGAGGTGCAAGCGCGCTTCGCGGCGACCTTCTCGGAGCGTCCCGTGCCACCGGGCGCTGGCTTCAAGCGATACAAACGTTGGGAATGGTACTGGGAGTCGCGCCTGCTTCCGGGCGGGCGGTTCCCGGATGCCAATGTGCTACTTCAAGCCTCGGCATTGCACCAGAAGCAACGGGCGCAGACCTGCAACGCCCTGGCGAAGGACGCCTCGAACTGGGAAGAAGTAGGACCGACAACCTTTGAGTTCGCAGGGTTCGGAGGCATCGGTCGCGTGAACTGCATGGCCTTTCATCCAACTGATCCACTGATATTCTGGGCAGGCACGCCGGGAGGCGGGGTCTGGCGCACCAGCAATGGAGGCGCTTCTTGGTCAACCTCAACAGACGAATTGCCGGTGCTCGGCGTGAGCGACATCGCCATTCATCCGAGCGACCCGAATGTGCTCTACGTCGCGACGGGTGATGCGGAGACTGCCCTGATCGTGCCTTCGAGCACCAAGAGCATCGGAGTGATGAAATCGACGGACGGCGGCGATACATGGGCAGCAACGGGCCTCACCATGCAGGTTGCCGCGCAGAAACTCATCGGCCGCATCCTGATCCACCCGAACACCCCAGCCATCCTTCTCGCTGCCGCATCCGACGGCATCTGGCGCACCACCGATGCCGGCCAGACGTGGACCAATACTGCCGTTGGTTGGTTCATCGACATGGAGCGTCTGCCCGGCAACCCGGAGGTTCTGGTCGCCTCAACACTGAGCAGCAACGGCACGGCGCAGATCTGGCGCTCCAGCAATGGCGGCCAGACATGGAGCACCGTCACATCGTTCTCAGGAGTGAATCGAATAGCGTTGGCTGTTACTCCGGCCGCTCCTGCGCACGTCATGGCGGTCTGCGCAGACACATACGGCCTTGGCGGCCTTGAAGGCGTTTACGAATCGAACAATGGAGGGCAGGGCTTTCAGCAGCTGATCAACGGCGATTGCCTGAACAACATGCTCGTCCGCACGGATAATGCAAGCGGCTGCGGCGGGCAGGGCGTGTTCGACCTTGTCTGCGCCATCAGCCCGGTGAATGCGAACGAGCGGTGGATCGGCGGCATCAACTTCTGGTTGACCACGGATGGCGGCGCGAATTGGCAGATCAACACGATGTGGACCACCAACCCTTTGCACAATCCGGGTGGCATTCCCTTCCTTCATTCGGACAAGCATGCGCTCATGCATCATCCGCTGGCGCCCTCGGTGGTGTATGCCGCAACGGATGGCGGAGTGCATGTCAGCAATAACCTCGGCGCTTCGTGGTACGACCGCACGCCGGGCATGGGGATCAGCCAGCTGTACAAGGTGGGCCTCAGCGCATCGGTCCCCGGACTGATGCTCTGCGGTCTTCAGGACAACGGACTGAAGCAAGTGGAGAACGACGAATGGCGCGAGATCATGCCCGGAGACAACATGGAATGCATCATCGACCCCATGGAGCCCGAGGTCCAGTATTCATGCGCACTCACAGGGCTGCTCTACCGCACAACCGACGATTGGGCGACCCGCGAACTGATCGCAGCGAATATCCCGGGCTTCACGGAGTTCGCACAGCAGAATGGCTTCGGGCCAGGGGCATGGGTAACGCCGGTTGCGATGGACCCACAGGACAATCACAAACTCTACGTGGGATTTAAACAACTGTGGCGCACCACTAACCGCGGCGACGATTGGAGCCAGATGCCGGGGCTTTCAACGGGCGCGCACCTTCGCCATATCGCCGTTGCTCCATCGGCCCCACAGGTGATCTGCGCGGCCACACTCGACACCTTATTCAGGACAAGCGGTGCTGCATGGACAGTCATTCCCGTGAGTAGCATCACGGGCAGCGCGGCGAATGCGATCTCCGGAATCGCCGTGAGCGATGTTGATCCGCAGCGCCTGTGGGTCACGATCAGCGGCTACGACGCGCAGCGCAAGGTGTTCCGGTCGAATAACGGGGGCCAGTCATGGACGAACATCACAGGGACTCTTCCCAATGTACCGGTGAATTGCGTGGTGCATGAGCCGGGCCTCGAACACAGCATTTACGTGGGCACTGATATCGGCGTGTTCCATTGGCTGCAAAGCGAAGGCGACTGGGAGCCGTTCGACAACGGCTTGCCGAACGTGCAGGTGAACGACCTCGAGATCGACGCGACGAGCGGGACACTTGTGGCGGCCACGTTCGGACGCGGGCTCTGGCGGTCGAATCTGGCCGAATGGCTGGCTGCGCCAGACACCGATCGACTTGCCGAGGGCTTCTCGGTGGCGCCGAATCCGGCGAATGATGCGGTCACGGTCACGCTTCATCAGCCGCAACGCGCTAGGCTTGAACTGCTTACTTCCATGGGTAAGTTGGTGCAGACCAATTCGTTCCTCGGCGCTACGCTGAACATTGATCTGCAACGCTTCAGCCCCGGCAGCTACTTGCTCCGAGTGCAAGGCGATTCAAGTCTCAGCACATTGAAGCTGATGGTGGTTCGATGATCAGCGCATTGCGCCATCCACCAACTCCGCATCGAACAGATCCGCGATCTCCAGCCGCAATCTGTTCTTCACTTCTTCGATGTCCACTTCGCCGCCCAGCTCCTGCGCCATACTGGTCACGCCCTTGTCGGTGATGCCGCAGGGCACGATGTTCTGGAAGTAGCTCAGGTCTGTGTTCACATTGAAGGCGAAGCCGTGCATGGTTACCCATCGGCTTGCGCGGATGCCGAAGGCGCAGATCTTCCTGGCCTTTACGGGGTCGGCCCAATCGAGCCAAACGCCCGTGAGGCCTTCAATCCTTCCGGCCTTGATGCCATACGCTTCCAAGGTGCCGATGATGGCCTCCTCCAGCGTCCGCAAATAACGGTGGATGTCGGTGAAGTGGTGATCGAGGTCGAAGATGGGATAGCCCACGATCTGCCCCGGCCCGTGGTAGGTGATGTCGCCGCCGCGATCGATCGGGAAGAACTGCACGCCCTTCTCGCGCAGCCCCTGCTCGTTCAGCAGCAGGTGGCTTTGCTTGCCGCTCTTGCCCAGCGTGTAAACGTGGTTGTGCTCGCAGAAGAGGAGGTGGTCTTCCGTGAGCAACTGACCCTGCTCAGGCAGTGATCGGTTGGCGATCTTCCTATCGATGGTCTCCTTGAAGAGGCGCGTCTGCAGGTCCCAAGCGGCGGCGTAGTCGATGAGGCCGAGGTCGCGGAAGAGGATCTTTCTCACAGGGCAAAGGTCGGAAGGAGTGGTGAGTGGGGAGTGTATAAACCACAGCGGGTATT
>JBATND010000429.1:0-10177 GCA_049290175.1 Flavobacteriales bacterium
GCCCTGAGCATGCTGAGCGCGCGCGCCCGAGTGGGGTTCGGAGCAGCCAGCATGGAAGGCGCCGCGCGTGAATGGGCCGATTCCGTCAGGCTGGCGCGCGCGCATGGGAAACGCGTCGATGCATCGCGCTTCACGGAGATGCGCTATGAGGACCTGCTGGCCGATACCGCAGGAGGATTGCGCAAGCTGCTCGCTTTCTGCGAACTGGACCCCGACGATGCCTGGTGCGACCGGATAGCCGCCGAGCATCGCTTCGACCGCAAGCAGGTGAGCAGCGGTGACGCCAGCCATAATGCCTTGCGGGAGAAACCTGGCGCCATCTGGCAAGCGCGCATGGGCCTCCGTCAACGGTATGTCTTCGACCGTGTCGCAGGCGGTTGGCTGCAGGCAACCGGCTATGGAACCGGCGGCTGGTGGTGCAGGTCGCCGTTGGATCGTGCGCTCATGGCGCTCTACCCCTTGCAGCTTCGTTTCAGGCGCGCTCTCGCCCATGGTCTTAAGCTGCTCCGTGCGCCCGCTTTCAAGCCTGTGCCGCTAAGTGATCCGCCATCTCGGTAGCTTGCGGTCCGATCTACGGAATGAGCCACCAGCCGATCTACGTCACACGCACCTTCCTCCCGCCCAAGGAAGAGTACCTGCGTTTGCTCAACGAGGCCTATGAGAGCCATGTGCTCACCAACAACGGCCCCTTGCACAGGCGCCTCGAAGCGGCCTTGCGCGAGCGACTCGAAGCACCGCACTTGTTGCTCATGGCCAATGGCACCCTCGCCATCCAACTGGCCCTGCGCGCCTTGCAGGTGAAAGGGGAGGTGATCACCACGCCCTACAGTTACGTGGCCACCACCAGCGCGCTGCTCTGGGAGGGCTGCACGCCGGTCTTCGTTGACATCAGGCCCGATACCCTCTGCATCGATCCCGCGCTGATCGAGGCCGCCATCACGCCACGCACCACGGCCATCCTCGCCACGCATGTGTATGGCATCCCCTGCGATGTGGAGGCCATCGATGCCATTGCCAAGCGCCACGGCCTGAAAGTGATCTATGATGCTGCACACGCCTTCGATGTGCGCTACAAGGGCAGGCCCATCACCGCCTATGGCGATGCCAGCACCTTGAGCTTCCATGCCACCAAGCTCTTCCACACCGTGGAGGGCGGGGCCACCATCGTGCATACGCCGGAGCTCGACAAGGCCACGCGCCTGCTGCGCAGCTTCGGCCACTCGGGCGATGAGCACTTCACCTTGGGCATGAACGCCAAGATGAGCGAGGTGCATGCCGCCATGGGGCTTGCCGTGCTGCCCTGCATGGATCGCAACATCGCCGAGCGCAAGGCCCTGTGCGAGCGCTACGATGAAGCCCTCGACGACCTGCCCGTGCAGCGCCCCGTGCTGCCCGAAGGAACATCATGGAACTACTCCTACTACCCGGTGCTGCTGCCCGATGCCGAAACGCGTGAGCGCGTGCTGAAGGCCATGGCCGAAGAGGGCGTGCATGCGCGCCGCTATTTCTATCCATCGCTCGATGCGCTGCCCTATGTGCAGAGCGCCCCGTGCCCCGTGAGCCGCGATTGCGCAGCGCGCGTGCTCTGCCTGCCGCTGTTCAATGGCATGACCTCAGAAGAGAACGGCAGGATTCTCCGCGCGTTCGGTGACGCGCTGGAGCGGACTCGTCCAGAATCAGGCGCGATCGTTGAGGCATGACACTCGCCGTCATGCAGCCGTATCTGTTCCCCTATCTGGGGTATTTCCAGCTCATTGATGAGGTCGACCGTTTCGTGCTTTACGACGATGTCACCTACATCAAGCAAGGCTGGATCAACCGGAACCGAATTCTGGTGAATGGCAGCGCTCACCTGTTCACAGTGCCGCTGCGCAAAGCCAGCTCTTTCGTGCCCATTGACAGCATCGAACTGGATCCACTGCAATTCCCTGCTTGGCGCGAGAAATTCCTGCGCACCCTGCAGCAGGCCTATGCGCGCGCGCCGCACTTCGCAATGGCGCATGCGCTCATCGCAAACGTGCTGCACACGCCCGCCGAGCGCTTGGTGGATCTGCTGCGCACGAGCATCGCCAGCGTTTCTGAGCACATGGGCATACGCACCGTTATCGTTCCCACGGCGCGGCCGTATGCCAACCAGGATCTGCATGGACAGGCGCGAATCCTCGACATCTGCAAGCAAGAGAAGGCCAGTCGCTATGTGAATGCAGCCGGTGGAACCGAATTGTATTCCCGCGCCGATTTCACCCAGGATGGGATCGAGCTCTTGTTCTTGCGCAGCCGCCTACCGGCCTATGCGCAAGGCACGCTAGAGTTCGTGCCGGGCCTATCGATCATTGATGCGCTTATGCGCGTCTCTGCCGATGAGCTGCGCGTGATGCTTCTCGAGCGCGACCTCAATTGATCATGCGCAGCATCGGTGGCTACTTGGAATTGGATCCCGGGAACGGGAGTAGCTGGCATGCCGACGCCACCGCCTTCGATCTGGGACGGCATGCACTTGAGGCCATACTGCGAGCGCGAGGCTATTCTCGATTGCATGCCCCCCGATACACCTGTGATGTGCTCGGTGCGGCCATCAATCGCTCAGGCGTGGAGCTGCTCCTGTACGAGGTGGATGATCGGCTCGAACCGTTGCTATCAATGGAAACGCTCCAAGAGGGCGATGCGCTGCTCTGCACCAACTACTGCGGACTGAAGGAGGACATGGTGGATCGTCTGGCGCGTACGCATAAGAACCTCATTGTGGACAATGCGCAAGCATTCTATGCGCCGTTACCCGCCGGTGCAGATGGCTTCGTGAGTTGCCGGAAATTCTTCGGTGTGGCTGATGGCGCCTATGCGATCTGCGATGCGATCAAATCGCCGCCAGCAGCAACAGCCAGCACGGCCGAACGATACGCGCATCTATTCACTGCATTGGAACAGGGCATCGAATCGGGTTTCCCATTGAGCCAAGTGCACGAACGCAGGCTTGATGAAGCGCCGGTGCGTGGCATGTCGCGGTTCACTAGAGCACTCTTGTCGAGGGTTGATCACGAACTGGTCATAGCTGCGCGGCGTCGCAATCGCGACCGTTTGCATGCAGCGCTTGGCGCAACGAACCAGCTGCCGATTGATCCTGCTGCGGCATCAGTTCCCATGGCATACCCATATCTGTCCGGAGCACCCGGTTTGCGCGATCGGTTGCTTGCGGCGCGGATCTATGTGCCGCGCTATTGGCCAGCAACCCTTGCACCGCTATCCGCAACGGATGGTGGCCGTCTCTTCAGCGAGCAAGTTCTCTTCCTTCCTGTGGATCAGCGCTACGGTGATGAGGATATGGATCGCATGATCGCCGAAACGCTAAGCTGAATGCTCGCCATGCGAAGAAAATTGACCATTGCTTGCTTCTGAAAAGGTGCGTGCGCTTTACCTAGGCGTGCGATACGCATCTTCGCGGCCGGATTGCTCGGTCCTGTTGCATGTCCCGATGCTTGTTCGAATGCGTGTTCCAACCATTTCGTCAATCGACCCCGCATGCTGACCGCTGTCGTGCTCGGTGGGAATGCTGACCAAGTGCCTCTCGTGGAGGCGCTGAACCGACGTGGTTACCGAACCGTGCTCATCGATTATTTCACGGATCCGCCCGCGAAGGCCATTGCGAACGTGCATCATCAGGTCTCGTCGCTGGATGTTGAAGCCGTGGCCCGTGTTGTCGAGCTTGAGCGACCGGCGTTCATCACCTCGATCGGCAACGATCTGGTGGTGGCCGTGCTCGCGCAAGTGAGTGAGCGCTTCGGACTGCCTTGTACGCAGACCCACGCCCATGCGCTGAGGGCAACGAACAAGTCGTTGATGAAGGAGGCTTTCCGTGCGCATGGCATCCCGACCGCTAGGCAGTTCACTCAGGCGGAGTGCATGGCCGCCGATCGCGCAGGCTTGCCTTTCCCTCTCATCGGGAAGTTGCTGGTGGGCTATGGGGCGCGAGGGGTCAGACGCCTCAATCACGTGCTTGAGCTGGATGCCTACCTGCACGAATTCGCGGATCAAGGCGATGTGCTGGTCGAGGCCTTCATCGAAGGGGGCGCCGAACTCTCGGTTGATTGCTTCGCCGTTGATGGCAAGGCGAACCTTCTGCTGATCTCTCGCCTGCATCAGGTCCCCGGCTTGCAGCAGCAGTTCTCGAACCTGTTGGTGGAGTTCCCTTATGCCGTGCCCTCGTCCGCGCAGTTGGAATTGCAGCGCATCGCGCAAAGCATGGTCGAAGCATTCGGCATCAGCAATGGCCCCTTCTTCTTTCAAGCCAAGCTCCAGGGCGATGCGCTGAATGTGATTGAGATGGGCGCCCGCATCGCAGGTGGCCGCAAGTTCAGCGTGGTCAAGGCCACCACCGGATTCGACCCCTTGGAGGCGCAGCTCGATGTGCTGGAGGGGAAGCAAGTTGCCCCCCGAATCGCATCTCCTGGTGGATACTGGATGACCGCGATGCTATTTGCACGGGAAGGCATCATATCCACCGTGAGCGCTCCGACATTGGGATTCCCGTTCGACTTCTTCGTGGTGCGTGGTCCTGGGTTCAGATCGAAGGGGCAGGGGACAGGTGATGAACGGATCGCCGTGTTGACCGTGAAGGGGAAATCAAGGACCGAGGCCCTCGCTAAGCTTCGGGAAGCGCTGCACGCGGTGGTTATAGCTGACGAAGCGGGCAACCATATGCTGAGGACGGAATTGTACGCTGGGCCATGGTGATTTCGCACAAATACAAATTCATTTTCATCAAGACCACGAAAGTGGGAGGTACAAGCCTTGAATTGATGCTTGATGAGCTCTGTGGCCCAGCTGACGTGTTCCCGCCCCACTGGCATCCGGAAGAGGGTCATCGACCACGCAACTTCAATGGCTGGTTCAATCCCCTGCCTGAGCTGTTCAAGGTTCTTCGGCACGAGCATAGGCTGCCCAAGGCATATCGTGAATGGGTGCTGAAGATGTTCAATGAGCGCGAGCGGTTCCATGAGTCATTGCCGGCTTGGCAAATGAAGCGGCGACTCCCTTCGCACATATGGAATGGATATTACAAGTTCACGATTGAACGGAACCCTTGGGACAAGGCCATCTCAAGATACTATCACAGCAAAGGGGTGTTCGAGCCCAAGTACGGGAAGGTGCTCACCATGGACGGGTGGCTCGATTACTTCGAGAAGCGAATCAGCCAACCATGGGTAACCAAAGCCTGGGGTTCCGAGGCGCCTCTGAATTACACGCGATACGCGGACCCTTGGACGGATGAACTGCTGGTGGATAAGATTTGCCGATACGAGGAGCTTGATCAGGAACTGAAAGAGGTCTTTGAACGCGTGGGCATGCCATGGCCGGGCACTGTGCCCCGGAAAGCGAAGACCGGCTATCGCGTTGATCGCAGGCCCTACCAGGAAGTGCTCAACAGCAGCCAGCGCGACCGCATCGCCAAGGCCTGTGCCAAGGAAATTGCGTTGATGGGGTACACGTTCTGAAACGAATGGTCTATTGCACTATGGTTCGTGCAGCAATGAAGACGCTGTATGTGAAGTGCATGTCGAACCGCTCCGGTCCATTTCGCATCGTTAGGAATTGAGCCAGTTCCTTCAACAACAGACGGTCATCATCGTACCCCTTGCCAAGCAGGAAGGGCACACCAGCGTGCGCTCTGAAGAAGCCCTCTACTTCTTCCGCTGACCAAGACAACCGTGAATGCATGTAGTGGCGGCGACTGTACTCGAACAAGCCGCATGCATGCACTGCAGCGTACAACTCAGTCAATGGCCACTTCTTCGCGGACTGTTTCTCAGTTCGGTACTCCAGCTCATCTAGATTCTTGCGCCAGCGCTCGTAGAATTTGGTCAACGCGGGTGATTGAAGGAAGACCGGATAATAGTGGCCATAAACGACGAGTATGCCATTCCGTTTGAGCACACGCGTGATTTCATCGACGGTCGGCTTAGGTTCCATCCAATGTGCCGCAGATGAGCATGTGACGATATCAGCGCAGCTGTCTCCTAGTCCGGATGATTGGCCCGTTCCCAGTTCATAAGTGATATTGCTTCCTGAAGTCGCGGCTCGCGCGGCAGTGAGCATGTCTTCAGAAGGATCAATGCCGATCACACTTCTGGATCGTGTTGCCCAAGGCCGAGTTGACAGACCCGTGCCACATCCGAGATCAACGACCAGTTCCACTTCGCCTGCACCTGTCCATCCTGCTGCTAGCTCCATGATTTCAGCAGGTGGAGTAGGCCTGAAACGGTCGTAGTCGAAGCAGAAGCCTTTGAAACGCGAAGCAGATGGATCGTCCTGTGATGCCATGAAAGGTGCGTCGTTCTGGATTAGGTGCGGGCCAATTTACCACTGCGGGAAAGACGCATGCCTTGCTCGCTCCGGTCCGGTACTTTCGCCCGCCATGCGAATAGCGATCATAGGATCAGGGAACGGAGGGCAGGCCATGGCAGGGCATTTCAGTCTGCTCGGCCATGAGGTGCGGCTCTACAACCGTTCATTAATCCGGCTTGGCGAGGTAGTGGAGCACCGCACCATCCGGCTCACCGAGGCCTTGCAAGGCGCGGCCCAGGTGGCCATGGTGACCGACTCGCTGCCTGATGCCTTGGCAGGTGCCGATCTGGTCATGGTGACCACTACCGCAGATGCACATCGTGATCTGGCGCACCGAATGGCCCCGTACCTGAGGCCCGGTCAGCAAGTGGTGCTGAATCCGGGCCGCACCTTGGGCGCGCTCGAGTTCAGCAACGCCTTGCGCAAAGCCGGATCGCATGGTGTGCTCGTTGCCGAAGCGCAGAGCCTGATTTACGCCTGCCGCGCTGAAGCTCCGGGCCAAGTGCGCGTGATTGGCGTGAAGGACAGGGTCATGCTCGCCGCGCATCCGGCAGCCGATACGGACGCAGTGCTCGAGGCCGTCAACAAGGTTCATCCCTGCTTCATCAAGGCGCCGCATGTGCTGGCCACCAGCTTGGAGAACATCGGTGCCATCTTTCATCCGCCGGTGATCCTCTTCAATGCCGCTGCCATTGAGCGTGGCAGCCTCTTCTATTTCTACCAGGACATGACCCCGGCGGTGGCGGACTTCATTGAAGCCCTCGATGCTGAACGGCTGGCCATCGGTAAAGCGTTCGGCTTGGATTTGCTCTCCGTGAGTGATTGGGTCTCCTATGCCTACGAAGGAATCGAGGGCAGCAGCCTGATGGAGAAGATGCGCAACAACCCAGCTTACGACCGCATCCAAGCGCCTTCTACTTTGCGCAGCCGACTGCTCCTGGAAGATGTGCCTACCGGGATCATCCCAATGGCGGAACTTGGCCGATTGGCCGGTGTGCCGACACCGCTGCTGAACGCTGTGCGCCACATGACCGAAGGCTTACTCGGAGTCGACTTCAGCGTCACGGGCCGGACGCTGAAGAACCTGGGCCTGGAGGGCCGCAGTGTCAATGAACTACTGAATGATGCGTGAGCAATGGTTGATGCGGTGAACGATATCGATGTATTCGGCTTGATTCGGCCGGATGTGGATGCGCACACATTGGGCGTGAGCACCGTGGGCAAGTTGCTGAGCGATTGCGGCTATCGCGTGCACATTGGCGATGCAGCAGTGGCGGCGGCAGTGGCAGAGATCGGCAAAATCAACAATATCTCGATGCTCGTGGCTTGGATCAAAGCGCACGGCATCACGCGCCTTGGTTTCAGTTACCGCCTCGATCCAGCCAACGCAGCGCTCAATTTCGGAAGGATCTTCCGCCAGTTGCCGGACCACCGCATGTTCAAGGAGCAGGGCGGAAGCCTGGTGCGGCTCTATTTCGCGGGCCTGCCGCCTGCTTGCGCGCGAATCGCAGCCGAATACGGCGACAAGGTGCCTGTATTCATGGGCGATGAGACGCAGGTGGAAACGCTGCGAAAGATGGGCGTGCCAGAACTGCGCATACCATCGGATATCACGGGAAGTGCGCAGTACGATGAGGACCGAATGGCCTTCGCGCGTGAACTGGTTGAGGCCGACGCCTATCTCTTGCAGCAGCCGGTTGATCATTCTGGCTATACGGAATATGGCACACGCGTCGATACGCTGCAATCGCGCATCAAGCACAAGCGTGCGCGACAAGGCCTTCCGCTGATGCGCGTTCATGTTGGTCCTTATTCGCCCAACTATGCCGAAGCCCGGAAGGAGTTCATCGGTTGGCTGCACACGTTGCGCGACACGCGTTTCCTCGACATCGTCTCCGTGGGCTCTTCGCAGCTCAGCCAATCCGACTTCGGCGCCGAATGGGGCGATCGGCCCAATGGGGGCGGGGTGCCCATCAATTCCGTGCAGGACCTGGAGGACATCCGATCAGCAGCCAGCCCCATGCTGGTGCGCACCTATAGCAGCACGCGCAACGTGCCCGGCATGGCCGAGGTTTACGAGAAGCACCTGAACATGGCTTGGCACGCGCTCTCGCTGTGGTGGTTCAACCGACTCGATGGCCGTGGCCCGAACGACCTCCGTACCACCCTCGGTGAGCACTTGGAGACGCTGCGTGTGATTGCCCGCCACAACAAGCCCTTCGAGCCGAACATCCCTCATCACTTCGCATTCCGTGGCGGCGACGATAACAGCTACGTGCTGTCCTCGTACCTCGCGGCCATAACGGCCAAACGGCTCGGCGTTAAGCAATTGGTGCTGCAGACCATGCTGAATACGCCCAAGTACACATGGGGCATTCAGGATCTGGCAAAAGCTCGGGCATTGCTGCTATTGGTGCGCGAACTGGAGGACAAGGATTTCGCCGTGTACCATCAGCCGCGTGCGGGCTTGGATTACTTCTCACCCGATCTGCAGAAGGCCAAAGCGCAGCTCGCTTCAGTTACCTGCATGATGGACGATGTGGAACCCGCCAATCCGCAAGGGCCGGACATCATCCACGTTGTAAGCTATAGTGAAGCCGTGCATCTGGCCACTCCGCCCATCATCAACGAGAGCATTCAGATCACGCTTCATGCGCTGCAAGCCTATCGTCGTGCGAAGAAGGCAGGGCACATGGATGACATGCTGCACCATGCCGAGGTGGAGGAGCGCACGCGTGAGCTGTACCGCAGCGTGAAGGAGACGCTGCGCACCTTGGAGAAGAGCATCCCCGATCTGCATTCGGCACAAGGCCTCTATGAAGTGTTCAGGAAGGGCGTGTTCGCAGTGCCCTATCTGTGGGAAGGACGTGAGGAACTGAAGGCCGCGATCGCTTGGCGCACTGCACTGGTGAATGGTGGCGTGCAGGTGGTAGATGACCAGGGCAAGGTGTTACCAGCCGGAGAAAGAATGAAGCGGATATTCGCTCCGAGCGCACTGGCCTGAATAACCGGATGAGTGCCAACCAGATTGCACAAGCAATGCGTGCCTTGGAGGAAGGCCTGCGTGATTCCTACGAAGTTCCGAACACGGTTCTGCGTGATGTGCCACAGCCCTTGGTGAGCGTGCGCACCACGACCTACCAGCACGCTGCGTACATCAAAGAGTGCATTGATGCCGTGCTGGCCCAGAAGACCCCTTTCCCGTTCGAGTACTTGATCGGTGAGGATTTCAGCACCGACGGCACTCGGGAGATCGTGATGCGATGCGCGCAAGAGAATCCTGGCTTGATAAGGCTTGTCACTGCGGATCGGAATGTCGGATTCCGTGCAAATGGCCGGAGAACGGTGATTCGCTCACGTGGTAAGTACATGGCTATTTGCGAGGGTGACGACCTATGGATAGACCCGCACAAACTGGCTGATCAAGTGGCCATCCTCGAAGCCGACCCGACCTTGAGCGCTTGCGTGAGCGATGCTTGGAACGAGACCGACGGTGTCCGAGAGCCTTTCAACCATGAGTTGGAGCGCCTTGCGTCCGGAAAGGGGTACATCGAGCTATCGGACCTGCTGAAGGAGAACATCGCCCCCACAGCCTCCATCGTGATTCGGGTTTCTATGCTCACACCGCCCCATCCGAATCAGAGTAAAGCACCGGCGGGTGATTGGCTACTGCTCATACGGTTAGCGCTACAAGGCCCCATCGGCATCCTTAATCGCAAATGCGTTGTTCGCCGTCGGCATCCCGGCGGTCGCATTTCCATGAAGGACGATGTGTCGAAGGGCCTCTTCACGGTGGCCTGCCTCACATCGATCCGCGAAATGGTGCCGCCGGCAGAGC
>JBATND010000430.1:0-5765 GCA_049290175.1 Flavobacteriales bacterium
CCTCCGCGATCAGCGGCTCGTCTTCCACGATGAGGATACGGACGGCGGGCATGGCGCCTAAGATCGTGGATCCGTGAAGAACGAGGCAACTCTCGCGGTGTTCGCTTTCCGTATCACAACGCGAAGCAGATGGAAGCGCGCGAACCACACTTCTGCGGGCAAGTCGCTGTGAGCGGACTGCGAGCGGATCCTCGCTTACGCAGCGCAGATGAGGCCGTGCATTCACTCCAGCACCACCCTCACGCTCGTCATCCCATCGGCGCTCTCCGTTCCAATGTTGTACACGCCGCGCTCCAAGTCACCGAGGCCATCGAGCAAACTGGTGTTGTTCCACGTGCGCACCAAACGACCCGTGGCATCGAAAAGAACAATGCGCTTGGTATTGTCCGGCAGGCCAGCGAGCATGATCTGATCGCGGGCTGGATTCGGATAGGCCACGAGCTCGGTGCGAACACCCGCTCCTTTCACTGCCACGATCGGTGTCCACGTGAACTGACCATCGCTGTCCACTTGCTTCAGCTTGTAGTAGCTGGTGGTGGTGGCGCTGTTGTCGTCCGGCAATTCGTAAGTGATCATCTGCAACGAGTTGCCTTCGCCCGCCACCCAGCCGATTTCCGCGTAATCCTCTTCGCCCTCGATCATGCGCCACACCTCGAAGCCTGCGTTGTTGCGCTCAGTGGCGGTGATCCACTTCAGTTGCACTTCGCGATCGCTGGTGCGCTCGCCGGTGAAGGAGAGCAGCTCAACGGGCAGCGGCGAGAACATCTCGGCTGCCGTCCAGAACGATGGGATCAAGGGCTGCGCATTCGTGGTGAGCGTATTCGCCGTGATGTTCGTCACCGTAGGCATCATGTTCCACACATTGGTCATGCGCTCCAGTTGCAGTGCAGGCTCCGAGATGGTGTTGGTGCCCGTGCTCCACTCGCTATCGCGATACGTGAACTGCGTGTTGGCAACTGGCGCCGTTGTATAGCCGCCGTTCTCCAGCACCCACCAGCGATCGAGCACGTGGGGCGCGTTCTCGATCCCGCTCACATCGATCAAACTCGTCATGCCTGCAGGCAGCGGACGGTTGTTGGGGTTGGCGAGCGTTACCGTTGGATAGGTGGCCATGCGGATGTAGCCCGTTGCACCGACACCAGCCGAAGTGATCGTCGCGGTGAAGGGCAGGTAGGCGCCCGTGCTCGCATTGCCGAAGGGGATCACGTAGCTGCCGGTTCCCGCGCCGATGTTCCAGCGGACAAAGGAGTAGCCTGCGACGGGATCGGTCTCGCTGATGATGAAGCCGCTGATGCGCGTGATGGCGGACGGGTCGGGATTGCGCACAGTGAGCTGATGCGCGCCCAGATCGAGGTTGCGGTTGTTCAAGGCGATGGCTCCAGCAGGAGCAGCATAAGCCCCGCCAACTTCCGCATCCTGCAGGAGGGTCTTCGTTCCGGTGCCAGCGAGCTCGAGGTAGTTGAAAACCGCCACGCTGCTTCCTCCGATGGTCTGATTCCCACCGTTCAGACTCACTTCACCAGCGCTATTGCCGAAACAATTGTTGGGCGCGTTGTGCGTGAAGTCGCCGCTGATGGTGATGGTGCCGTTGTTGTTCAACTCACCGGTGGCGCCTTGGTTCAGCACAGCGCCGTTCACCACCACGATGGAGCCGTTGGTGCTGCTGATCACCGCTCCGTTGTTGGTTAGGAGCTGGGCATGCGCGCCGAAGGGCAGCAGCCAGAAGATCGTTTGCTTGATGAGGCGCATAGCGCTTGGTGTTGCTCGTGGGCGTTGCGATCAGGCCTTGTAGGTCACCAGGATCTTCACGGGCTTGCTGAGGATAAGGCCGGAACTCGTGCTGTGGTTGTACAGGCGGATGTTCACAGCATTGATCGCATAGTCGGCGTGGTACTCCCCATTGAGTGTATGGCCCGTGGTGATCCAGTTGCCGGTGTTGTACTCGATGAGCACACGCACATCGAGGATCTTGCTGGCGGTGAGCCCGTGCGGGATGTCAACGTAAGCGCCTTCGGTGGCTGCTGTGGTGCCGGAGAATTCGATCTGCTTGATGGCCGGAGCATTGCTGCCGTGCTTGGTGAAGCCGTTCACTTCGAGCTCTGCAGCGGGGGCGGTGGTACCGATACCCACCAGGCCATTGCTCTTGATCACCATGCGCGTGAGGTTCCCACCGGAGCGGAAGTCGAGCCCGTTGAGCGAAGCGGCGGTGTGGTAGAGCACACCAGCGTCCACCGCGGTGGCACCCGAACCGAAGAGCAGTCCAGACTCCGAGTTGCCGGGGGTTAGAAAGTGCTGGTAGGTGTTTCCTGCGGATTCCACGGCGGCGGCGGCCAGGGCGTGCGGAACGAGGCCGGAGGCACCGCGGCTTACATGGAGCTTGCTGCCAGGCGTGGTGGTGCCAATGCCCACATTGCCGTTCAGATCGACGCGCATGCGCTCTGCCCCAGCGGTGTTGAAGAGCATGCCATTGGCGAGGTGATAGGCGAGCTGTCCTCGGGTGGCCGTACCGTCCATGAAATTGATCCCGCCTAGAATATTGTTCCCAGCCGTGGTGTTGCGCAGTTCCAGCACCGATCCGCTCACAGTATTCGCGGAACTGATGCGCTGCACGCCTTGAACGGAAGACGCAACCTCGAGGAGGCGCGCAGGTGCGTTCGTGCCGATGCCCACGTTGCCGTTGACGGCGATGCGCATGCGCTCCACGTTGCTCGTGAGCAGCGTGAACGGATGGGCGGTTGCGGTACCGGAGACACCGGCGCTGCCATACGCATGGCCGCTGGTACCCATGCCGGTGACAAAGGCTCCGGTGTTCGCGTTATCCACCGAGTACATACCGCTGAAGCCGGCTGCATTCGTGCACTTTGTTCCGATGGTGGCTTCTGTGTTGGTGTTGACAACGCCGAGTTTGGTTCCCGACCATATGTAGTTGTCACCAATGGTGAGATCACCGGTGTTGCTGAATATCATGCGGGTGACGTTGCCCCCCGTGCGCCATTCGAAGCCTGCCTGCGCATTTGCCGTGTTGTGAAGGAACCCTCCGGTGATGGAGCTTCCGGCCGACCCGAAGAGCAGGCCGCTTTCCCCCGTGTTGGTGAGGAAGTGCTGGTAGTTGGCCCCGCTCGCTTCCAGTGTGGCCGTGGCGTTCCCGTTGGGCGTCAGGCCCGACGACGACCGGCTTACGTGAAGCTTGCTTGCCGGCGCGGTCGTGCCGATACCCACGTTGCCGTTCGCGGCGATGCGCATGCGCTCCAGATCGCTGGTGGTAAGCACGAACGGATGGGCCGTGTACGTGCCGGCATAACCCATGTTGACCCAATTCGGGGAACTTGCATTACCTGTTCCGATGTGCGCCCGTGCCACACCAGTATTATTGATGAAGTGCAAGCCGGAATAGCCCGTTGCATTCGTGTTCTGGAACGCGCCCGCCGGGTTAATGCTGTTGGCGATGACGCCAAGCCGGTAACCAGGCCAGGAGACAGCATCGCCCACGGTGACCTCACCATTGGGTGCGATCCGTACGCGCTCGGTATTGTCCGTTCTGATCGCCAGCCCTTGATTGTCCGTAGTACCCAGGAAATTGGTGGTCGGGTTCGTGCCGGCGTTGCCCAGCAGGCCCCACCCCGCGTTGCCGCTCTGCACCATCACCCAGGCCGCACCGTCGTAGTAGTAGAATCCCTGTACGCCATCGGTCTGGTACACCAGCATGCCCTTGGCGGTGGCATCGGCACCGGGGAACATGGCCGTGCGCTGGGCAGCGGTCATGCGGGGGGCGAGCAGGCCCTTGTCCGAGCTGGTGAGGTCGAGCAGCGACTTGGCGTGCGGCGTGGGGTTGTTGATGCCCACGTTGCCCTGGCTGAAGGCCTTGCCGCTGCTCAACAGCACGAAGAGGCCGGAGAGCAGGATACAAACGGCGAGTTCGAAGAGGTCCTTGCGGGTGAATCCGAGAAAGCGGCGGCGGGCTTGGGTTTTCATGACCTTGTCGTTGTTTGACGGGCCAAAAATCCCTTGCCATTGAAGGGCGCGAAAGCAACAGTCAGTGAGTGGCGATCCGTGGCTGCGAATGGCAGGTGGCGGGTGGGGAATGCCCCTCACCAGCCCTCCTTGAAGCGGTCGGTGTCCGGTGGTGTCTCGGTGTCATAGCGGAAGCGATCCGCATTCGCACGCCGCTCGCGTTCGGCCAGTTCCTCGCGGATCGCATTCATATCCGGATCGGGTGGCAGGGGGTCCGGCGCTTCGAGTACATAGAAATGCGCAAAATCGTCGGTGAATTCACCCGAATGGCTTGAGCTGTATAGCTTCTCGCGAAAGAGCAAGCCATCGGCTGTAGCGCGTGGCCGCGTGCTCACCTTGTTCACCAACTTGAGGTACGCGGCGTAGGGCGCCGCCGGATGCCCATGGCCGAGTTCGAGCACTGCGTTGCCAGCGGCCAGTTCGTCATCGATCAGCGCACGGAGCAGTTCAGGGAATTGCGCGAATTCCTTCAGTTCATCATCGGTGAAGGGCATAGCGGCATCTCGTTACAGGTTGATCCAGGCAAGCGGCTTCATGCGGATCATATATCGTAGCGCTGCAACACGTGCGGTTCGCTGTTCTCCTCTTCGCGCGCTCACCTCGCTATCGGCGTTAACTATTGGGGCGAAGTGCCTCTTCAAAAGCCGGCATGATCCCGGAGAAATCGACATCCGTTGCGGCGAACTTCGCGATGATGGTGGGGATCGCTTTGCGTCCCCATCGCAACAATTGCTTCTGACGTTCACGCGTTGTGAAGTGCGGCAACGGAATGTCCCCGATGAACCCCAGGAGCGCGGTGCGCGTTGGGCCGGCGAAGAGCTTCTGCTCCTCCGGGGTAAGCGTGGCAGCCTCGATGTATTCCAGCGCGATTGTGTTCGATCGGGTGCTCTTCAGGAGATTGATCAGCCGCGTATTGAAATCGGGAAGCTCCCGCAACCGGGCCGTGGCCGCTGCACGCGTCTTTGGCCCGTGGTACTTGCCCGCCAGGCTCAGGAGTTTGTCGAAATCGTGATCGGTTTGCGGATCAAGCGTGGCAATACTGGCCAGTTCCCCAGGCTCATCGAAATGAGGACTCACGAGCTCGGCCACCCTTCTGCCTGCGCTGCTCACTCCATCCGTTGCCAGGTAGTAACCGAAGTACCCGAAGCTGATGACGATGCTGATGCCCGTGAGAATGGCCCAAGGCATGCGCATCCATTGAGTGGGCAAGGCCGTCGCGATCTTCGGATTGAGGGCGGCCAGCACCAGCATGGAGGTGACCAAGGGTACCGAGTAGATCAGCGGCGAATAGAGGCCCCGCGGCGTGAATCCGGGGCGGATGTACAGACCCATGAAGACGAACGTGACCGCAGCAAGAGCGATGCCCGCAGCAACAGTGAGCGCGTAGAGCACTGGTCCACCGGGTCGCAACCACGCGAACCCTCCCGCTGCGGTCATGCACAGCAACGCTCCCGTCAGCAGCAACCACAGCGGAGCCAATACGGCTATTGCCGGTGCTTCCCATCGGTCGTCCTGCACGCCTAGCTCCGCATACTTCGCAAGCACACGCGGCAGCGCGAAGAAGAGTACGAGCATGGCAAGTATGAGGCACACGTTGCCCACTATCTGAAGGATCGAAGAGGTATTCATCGTACCAGAGCTTGAGCCATGGAAGCGTTCATTGGAAAGGCATGGTTCACGCTGGCCACGGGAACTTCACGGTCCGGGGCACATCAGCGCTTCCATCGAATTTGCGCAGCTGCACGAAGATCTCG